>DATFPH010000074.1:0-3365 GCA_035264905.1 Thermoanaerobaculia bacterium | reverse complement strand
GGGGAAGATGATCAGGTAGATCGTCGCCCCCCGGTTCGCCGTGGCGAAGGCCGCCACGAACACCGCCCAGAGCACGAGCTGCCCCTGCATCAGGGAGAACGGCTCCGGGGCCGCGAACCCCGCCAGGCGGCCCAGGGCGTCGGCCAATAGAGCAACGAGCGCCGAGCCGATCGCCGCGGCGAGCACCAGCCGCCAGAAGTGCCTCCGGCCCAGCCCCAGGAAGACGTCCCGGGCGAACAGATAGAGGAAGATCAGGCTGATCAGGAAGAAGATGCCGCCGCCGTATCCGATGAACGGGTAGGTCGCCACCTCCCAGACGAAGCCGCGCTGCCAGACGAGAGGGGTCAGCCGCAAGAGCTGGATGATGACCTGCGTCGCTTCGAAGTACTGCATCGCGAACGTGGCGAACAGCACGCCGAAGAGGACCAGCAGGTCCCGCGGGATCGGCCCCGTCAGGCCGCCGAAGCCTCCGAAGGAGGACGTGGTGGAGCGTCGCGGATACACGGCGTCAGTCTATCCCCGACCGCTCCTCACGCGTAGCGAATCCACTTCCACAGCTCCTGGAAGGTCGGCTTCTTCCCGTACATGAGGATGCCGATCCGGTAGATCCGCGCGCAGATCCAGACCATCCCCACGATGAAGCCGAGGGTCAGGGCGTAGGCCAGGAGGATCTGCCAGAGCGGCGGCATCTCCAGCGAGATCCGCAGCGTCATCAGGAGAGGCGTGAACAGCGGAATCAGCGAGGCCACCACGGCGAACGTCGAGCTCGGGTCGTTGATGATCCGGACCATCAGGAAGACCGGGATGATCAGGAAGAACACCGCGACGCCCGACACCTGCTGCGCCTCCTGCACGTTGTTGAACGACGCGCCGATCGCGGCGTACAGGGTCGAGAAGACGAAGAAGCCGAGGAGGAACAGGATCATGAAGTGGAGCACCATGGCCGGCGTGATCGTCGGCAGCTTCACCCCCTCGGGCAGGCCGGCGATCGAGGCCATCACCCCCGGCGTGGCGACGGCCGCCAGGGTGAGCAGCCAGATGCTGAACTGAGTGAGGCCCACGAGACAGATGCCGACGAGCTTGCCCATCATCAGCTCGAACGGCTTGACCGACGAGAGCACCACCTCGATGATTCGCGAGCTCTTCTCCTCCAGCACCCCCTGCATCACCTGCTGCCCCCAGATCACCAGGACCATGTAGAGCAGCAGGAAGAGGATGTAGGCGAACGCCGCCCCGGCCAGGCCTCCCTCTGCGCGGCTCCCCTCCTTGGAGATCCGCACCGTCTCCAGACCGACCGGCGCCGAGAGCGCGCCCACGCGGTCCGGATCGAGCCCGGCCTGGGCCAGGCGCACCCGCCGCACGACGTAGGACAGATCGTCGCGCAGCACCTGCTGCGTGATGACGTTGGAGACGGTCCTGGCGTGGTACTCGACCGGCTTGCCGGCGAGGACCTCCCGGCCGATCCAGATCCAGGCGTCGATCTCCTTGGCGAGCACGCGCCGGTCGAGACCGGCCCGCTGGGCCGGCGGATCGCCGGACGGCGGCTCGACGAGGAACTCGAACCTGGCGACCTGCTCGTCCTCGCCGCTCTCCTCCTTCGGCCGTTTGTCCGTGAGGAGCCGTGGGGCGACCTGTCCGGTGGCGTCGACGACCACGACCCGCTGCTCGGCGCGCGACTTGGCCAGGAGGAGGGAGGGGAGGACGGCGGCGGCCACGACGAACAGGGGGAGGATCAGGGTGGCGAGCCAGAACCCCTTGCTGCGGATCCGCTGCGAGTACTCGCGCTTCGCGACGACGGCGATGTTGTCAAGCCGCATCCCGCACCGCCTTCAGGAAGATCTGCTCGAGCGCGGGCTCCTCCGAGCGGAATTCGTGGACGCGCAGGAACTGGACGAGCTGGCGCAGGACCTCCGGTCCCTCGGCTTCCGGCCGGAGCAGCAGCTTGACGATCCCGTTCTGGGCCACGGCCTGCTCGATCTCCGGCAGGGAGTGGACGCGGTCCAGGTCCCCCTCGGCGACCAGCCGGAAGCTGTTGCCTCCCACCTGCCGCTTGATCGCGCCGAGCTCGCCCGTCAGCACGACCCGGCCTCTGGAGATGAGACCGATGTGGTCGCACATGCGCTCGGCGAGCTCCATGCCGTGCGTGGAGAGGATGACGCTCTTCCCCTGCTTGCGGTAGTCGAGGAGGAGCTCCTTGAACAGCCCCTGGTTGAGGGGGTCGAGACCGGAGAACGGCTCGTCGAGGAGGAGCAGGTCGGGCTCGTGGAGGAGGGTCCCGATGAGCTGCACTTTCTGCTGCATGCCCTTGGACAGCTCCTCGATCTTTGCCTTCCGCCATTCGGCCAGGCCCACCCGGTCGAGCCACTGCTCGATGCGGGGGATCAGCTCGCGCCGCTTCAGGCCGCGGATCTCGCCGAGGAAGAGGAGATGCTCGGTGACCCCCATCTTCCGGTACAGGCCGCGCTCTTCCGGCAGATAGCCAACCCGGCGCAAGTCGTCCTCCCGGCGTGGATGGCCGAAGAAGAGGATCTCGCCCGCGTCAGGCGCGGTGATGTCCATGATCATGCGGATCGTGCTGGTCTTGCCGGCGCCGTTCGGACCGAGCAGCCCGAAGATGCTCCCCTCCGGCACGCCCAGCGAGACCCCGTCCACCGCCACGAACTTCCCGTAGCTCTTCCGGACGTCGCGGACCTCGAGGCTGTAGCTCATGGGCTTCATCCTATCGTTCCCGGCTTCTGTACGCAGGGGAAGGGCTGAAGTTCGGGAAGGAAGGTTCACGGTGGCCGCCGGAGACGTCTTCATCATCGCCCAGAGCCTGGCCGATCCGGCGATCCTCGCCCTGGCCGACCAGACCAACGGCTCCGGCTGGTTCAATGGCGACGACGCCGTGGTCCTCCGCAAGGGGACCGCGGTCATCGACTCGCTCGGCCAGGCCGGCTTCGACCCGGGCACGGAGTGGGGAACCGGCGTCGTTTCGACCGCCGACAACACCCTGCGCCGCAAGACCTCGATCTGCGTGGGGGACACCAGCCCGGCCGACGTGTTCGATCCGGCTACCGAGTGGGACGGCTTCGCGACCAACGCCTTCGACGGCCTCGGCGCGCACAGTGCCACCTGCGAAACCGATCCGCCGCCTCCTCCGCCGCCGGTCCCGGTCCGTGAGATCTTCGAGATCCAGGGCACCGGCCTCGCCTCGCCGTTCGTCGGACAGAAGGTGCAGACCCTCGACAACGTGGTGACCGGCGTGGCCTCCAACGGCTTCTTCATCCAGACCCCCGAGGCCCGCGCGGACGCCGACGTGGAGACCTCCAACGGCATTCTGGTCTTCACGACGACCGCCCCGGCCGTCCAGATCGGGGATCAGG
>DATFPH010000073.1:0-2418 GCA_035264905.1 Thermoanaerobaculia bacterium | reverse complement strand
CCAGCTGCTGCCCCGTGCGCAGGATGCTCGACTTCAGGCCGTTGGCGGTCATGAGGTGCTCGACGGAGACGGCGAAGCGTTGGGCGATGCGGACGAGGGTGTCGCCGCGGCGGACTTTGTAGGTCTTCGTCTCGACGGTGGTCGTGGGATGGATGGTGAGCTTCTGGCCGGCTTTGAGCTTGCTGCTCCGCAGGTCGTTCCAGCTCTTGATGTCCTGGTCGCTGACCGCGAAGAGCTCGGCGACGGCCTTGAGGCTGTTGCCGGATTTCACGGTGTAGACGACGCGCGAGGGCTCCCCCCGGCCGGCGGGGATCTCCAGGCGCTGCCCCACGTTCAGGGTGTAGGGCTTGCGGAGGTCGTTCGAGTCGGCCAGGGTTTTCACGTCGAGGCCGTACTTCTCGGCAACGGCTCCCAGGGTGTCGCCACGGCGGACGGTGTGGCTCCGGGTGGCGCGCTGAGGGGCCTCTCGAACCGCGAGCTCGACCGGAGCGGGCGCCGCGACCGTGGGCAGCCTCTCTTCCGGCGCGGCGGCCAGGGCCGATGCGATCCGTTCGTGGGACCCGACTGGAACGTAGAGCGGGAAGTTGCGGCCCGGTGTGAAGGTGGCGGAAGCGTCGAGGTCGTTGTTGGCGCTGCGCAGATCGGCGACGCCCACTCCGGCGAGCTCCGCCAGGCGGGCGAGGGAGGTCACCTGCGGCACGAGGACGACGTCGTAGCGCTGCCGCATCTCTTCTTCGCTCGGCAGGTCGAAGCCGAAGCGCTTCGGATCGGCGCCGATCACGGCGGCGGCCATGATCTTCGGTACGTACTCCTGGGTCTCCAGGGCCAGGCAGCCACGGATCTCCCAGAAATCACGTCTCTGGAACGGATCGTCGATCTTTCGCAGGCAGCCCATGATCTTGCCTTCGCCGGCGTTGTAGGCGGCGGTGGCGAGGAGGAAGGAGCGCGACCCGAAGATGCTGATCAGATCGAGCAGGTAGTCCGCCGCCGCGGTGGTCGACTTGCGTACGTCGTAGAACTCATCGAGGCTCTGGAGGCCATACCGCTTTCCGGTCTCGGGAATGAACTGCCAGAGCCCGATGGCGTTGGCGCGGCTGAGCGCCCGCGGGTTGAAGCCGCTTTCGACCAGCGCGACATAGGCCAGGTCGGGCGGAATTTTTTTCGCCGTGAAGACGTCCTGGATGGTCGGCCAGTACTTGTGCTTGCGCAGGAAGGCGCGCTCGAAGAACGGGCGGTAGCGGCCGCGGAAAAAACTGATGTATTGCTGGGTCTCGTCGATCAATTCGGTGAGGTATCTCTCGTCCGGCGAAGTGTCGCCGAACTGCCAGAGGATGCGCCGCACCTCCCGGTCGATGACCGCCCGCTCGGCCCGCTCGGCCGTGTTCGGCCGGTCCGTCCGCTCGAGGTCGCGCAGGATGGACTCGACGTCGTACCGCCGGAGCTCCTCCGGCAGGCCGGGCCGCAGGGCTCCCAGCCCCTGGGTCTCCAGGAAATCGGGGAGGTCGGCTTCGAGGAGCATGATGCGGGCGTCGGTGAGGCTCTTGTGCGCCGCCTCGGAGTCGCCCTTCTCGTATTGGCGCAGCCCCTCGGCCGTCCAGGCCAGGGCCTGCTCCATGGCCTGCTTCGTGGAGATCGGCGCTCCGAGAGCCGGCAGCGCCCCTTTCGCCCGTTCCTCCGGCGAGACGGCGCCTGCCAGCGCCGGATCCACCACGGGCTCCGCCGCGGGAGGGACCGCCTGTGCTTTGGGCTCGATGTCGGTGTAGGTGATCTTGACCTTGGGTGAGGGGGCGCTGGAGCAGCCTGCCGTGGCGAGCAGGAGGAGTCCAACGCACCAGGGTGCGCAAGCTTTGGAGTGTGTCATTTGTACAAACCCATGTTCAAAACGGTGTCAGTATAACCCGACGTGGTCTTCATGCGGTACTGTTTTCCTCGGAATTTTTTGGGAGAGGCTCGCATGCACGTCCTCCGCGCCACCGGTCTCCGCCGGCTTTTCTGGGTGGCTCTGCCCGCCGTCCTGACCCTGGCGGCGACGCCCCCCGCTCCGGCTCCGGAGCCCATCGTCTGCCACGGCCCGGACGTGCCGCTCCCGAAGGTCTGCGGGGCGAAGCTGCGCGATCCCCAGATCAGTTGCGCTCTCCCGGCGGACGTGGAGGGCGGGCTGCGGCAGGCCAACTTCAACGTCCGCCAGCGGGCGTCAGACCTCTTCTCGTGGCAGGCCTTCATCGCTCTCGACTGGCCGGCCCGCCAGGGGCAGCGGGGCGTGGCCGATCCGGCGGTGCCGATCACCGCTCCCGGTCCGCGGGTCTGGGAGACGTGGAAGGAGACGTCGGAGGTGTTCCGGGAGAGCCGCGGCGCGCCCGAGGCCCCTGAGCGATGGGAGGCGCCCGAGCCCATGCCGCTGGCCTGCAAGGGTATGAC
>DATFPH010000072.1:0-2888 GCA_035264905.1 Thermoanaerobaculia bacterium | reverse complement strand
CGGCCGCCGGATCGCCGAGCAGCTCTCCCGCGACCTGAAACTGGCCAACGCCGAGCGCGAGCGGGTCGCCTGGCTGGTCGAGTCCCACCAGTGCCTCGGCGAGCCACTGAAGCTGCGCGAGGCGAAGCTCAAGCGGATCCTGGCGATGCCCGGCATCGAGGAGCTCCTGGCCCTGCACCGCGCCGACGCACTGGCCTCGACCGGCGACGCCCGCCACGTCGACTATTGCGAGCGCTACCTGCGCGAGGAGCCGTCCGGGCCGATCAACCCGCCGCCGTTGGTGACCGGCCACGACCTGCAGCGCCTCGGCCTGAAGCCCGGCCCCGCCTTCGCCGCGATCCTGGAGCAGGCCCGCGAGGCGCAGCTCGAGCGTCTCATCGCCAGCAAGCGCGAGGCCCTGGAGTGGCTCGACCGCCTGCCGATCGTCCGCGAGCAGAAGTTGCACAGGACTGAGGACTGAGAGGCGATCCGAGAAGTAGAGTCGGGATGTGGCGCGGTGGTTTAGGCTCGGCATAGTCTGTGGCCGGCCCTTTCGGTTGCCGGTGCCTTAGTGTCCGAACCCTGCCCCGTTTCCACACCCCGCTCATCGAACCGGACGGGCGGTTTTCCCGCATCCGGCTCTCGGACAAGACCTCATGCGTTCGCCCACAGGGAGCGATGGCTTCGCTTCGTCGTCAGGTCCACCAGGCCGAGGCGCTGGTGGAGGTATTCGTTCGGGAAGCGCGTGTAGCCCCCCTTCCGGACGCGATGCTTGGCACACAGCCACTGGCGAAGCCTGCGACGGGCGTGTTTCGTCACGACCTCGTAGGCATGGACCACGGGGCCGAGGCAGAAGTAGTTCGACCAGCCGTGCAACGTGCGGTTGATCCTCGTCACCTCTTCCTCCGTACTCCGTGCCACCGTTCGGCGGTCGGTCAGGTCGCTGAGCTCGGCGCACACCGACCTGATCTTCTTCGGCGACGGGCGTGGGCTCACGTACGCGCGCCCCGTCCGCCGCGAATAACACCGACCGAACGTGTATCCCAGGAAGGTAAACGCCTCGTCCGGCAGCCGGCAGCGGCGCGTCTTTTGGTCGTTGACCGTCAGCTTCAGCTTGGTCATCATGGCCCGCATCGCCGCCATCGCCTCGTCGGCGTGGCCGCGGCTGCAGATCACGAAGTCGTCCGCATAGTTGACGATCCGCGCCTCCAGACGCCGCCGGTGGCCCAGCGCCTCCCAGCCCAGCACGAACCGCCGCATGTACAGATTGGCCAGCAGCGGAGACGCGACACCCCCTTGGGGCGTGCCCCGTCCTTGATCCTTGTTGCGGGTCGTCCGCTGGCGTTCCCCGTGCTCGTCGATCTCCTCGACCGGCGCCTCCAGCCATCCTTTGATCAGATGGAGCAGGTCTCGGTCGCTGACCCGCCGCGCCACCGACTTCATCAGTTCGGCGTGGGGAATGCTGTCGAAATACCCGCTCAGGTCCGCGTCGACGACGTCTGTATAGCCGCGATCGAGGTGCTCCTGGACCGCCTGCACGGCGTCCAGGGCACTTCGGCCTGGGCGGTAGGCATGTTGCTCCGGCGGCAGGTCGGCCTCGAAGATCGGCTCCAGGACCACCAACGCCGCCGTCTGAACCACGCGATCCCGGATCGTGGGCACCCCCAGCGGCCGACGCGTGCCGTCCGCCTTCGGGATCCACACCCGGCGCACCGGCTGCGGTCGATACGCTTTCCCCCGGAGTTCCTTCGTCAGTTCTCCCAGCCATCGCTGGACCCCGTACGCTTCGATGTCCTCGAAGGTCTGGCCGTCGACCCCCGGTGCCCCGCCGTGGGCACGGCAGCACGCGTAGGCGTAAGCCAGGACGTCCTCGCGGTACAGCTTGTCGTACAGCAGGTCGAAGCGATAGGTGGGGGACCCTTTCGCTTTGGCATGGAGTGCCTCCTGGAGCTTCCCAACCTTCGCTGGAGGTTGCAGGCTCATCGCCAATCTCCCGGCTGTCGCCCCGTCTTGCACTCGTCTTGAACTGAGGCCCCTTCCCTCAGCCGGCATTACCCGGCGTCACCGGTACTACGGACCTCTCCGCCACCCTCCGCGGCCCGGCCTGTCCCTCGCGGGCGTCCGGTTGGCCGTCACGCGCGACCACCAGGGAGGGCTTCCCGTGTTGCCTTGGTCTTCCCCTTTCCGCGTGCCGTCGCCATTACTCCGGCAGGACCAAGGGGCTATGGTCGTTCGTCTGTTACCCCTTGGCAGCGGCCTTCCCCTTCAGGGCGGAGGGTCGGCTCCTGCGATGCCCGTTTTCGGAGCCTGCTCGGCGTTCACTGCGCGTTACGGCCCGCCAGATCGCTGAGTCGCCATGGCGACCCGTAGACACCGAAGGCTTTCTATGGTTTCGTTACCTCCACCACCACTTCGGCTGCTTCCGGCTGGAACGACCAGTTGCCGGGTGGGGTTCGCACCCACAGGAAAACCAAGACCTTTGCACGGCGCACGCCCCGGAGGGGCGGTCGTTAATAGCCAGGGGCGCGAGCCCCTGGACCCGAAGACGCGACCCATCCCGTCCGGTTTCAGCCCCGGAGGGGCGACAGAACTGGTGGCGGTCTCGCGACTTCTGTCGTCCCTCCGGGGCTCCGCAGGAGAGGGCTGACGACGCCGGCGCACCTCCAGGGGCTCGCGCCCCTGGCTATTAACGGCCGCCCCTCCGGGGCTTAAGAAAGTTACCGGATAGCCTCTATGAGCTCCGTATCAAGCGGATGCCTGACGGAAATCCCTCGATGATTGTCGTCAGGTCCGGGCCGAGCGACTCGCCGGCTGTCACTCAGCGGAGCATTTTCGAGGTCTCGCACCCCGAACGGGCTCGTCACATCTTCGTCAAGCCACCTGGCTACCCACTTGGTTCCGAGCCATCG
>DATFPH010000071.1:0-50863 GCA_035264905.1 Thermoanaerobaculia bacterium | reverse complement strand
CCTCTTCGAGGCCCCGACGCTGGCCGCCCTCGCGACCCGGATCGAGGCGGCACGGCAGGACGGCGCGTACTTCCAGGCTCCGCCTCTCGTCCCGGTTCCTCGGGAGGGTGCCCTCCCCCTCTCCTTTGCCCAGCAGCGCCTCTGGTTCATCGACCAGCTCGAGCCAGGGAGCCCGCTCTACAACATCCCGGTGGCGCTGCGCGTCGAGGGGCCGCTGGACGCCGGAATCCTGGCGCTCTGCCTCGCGGAGATCGTGCGCCGGCACGAGGCCCTGCGCACCGTCTTCGCCCGGATGGCCGGCGCGCCGGTGCAGGTGATCCGGCCGGCCGCCCCCTTCCGGCTTCCCGTGATCGACCTGTCGGGTTTGCCGGACCGCGAGGCGGTGGCCCTCCGTCTGGCCGCGGACGAGGCGGCCCGCCCGTTCGATCTGACACGCGGGCCGCTGCTGCGTGTGGTGCTGCTGCGGCTGACCAGGGAGGACCACCTGGCCGCTTTGACGATGCACCACATCGTCAGCGACGGCTGGTCGGTCGGCCTCCTGGTCCGCGAGGTGGGGACCCTCTACGCGGCGTTCGCCGAAGGCAGGCCCTCGCCGCTCCCCGAGCTACCGGTGCAGTACCCGGATTTCGCAGTCTGGCAAGGCTCCTGGCTGCGGGACCAGGTCCTGGAGAGCGAGATCGCCTGGTGGCGCCGGCAGCTCGCGGGCCTGCCTCCCCTCCTCGCGCTCCCCACCGACCGCCCACGCCCCGGGGTGCAGAGCTTCCGCGGCGCCCTCCGCCCCCTGCGGCTGCCGGAGGGGCTCACCCGGCAATTGCAGGCCTTGGGGCGGCGCGAAGGAGCGACGCTGTTCATGGTGCTCCTGGCCGGATTCCAGGCCCTGCTGGCGCGCCACAGCGGCCAGGGGGACTTCGCCGTGGGCACCCCGGTGGCCGGGCGCAACCAGGTGGAGATCGAGGGGATGATCGGGTTCTTCGTGAACACCCTGGTGCTGCGCAGCGATCTGACTGGAAATCCCACGTTCCGCGAGCTGCTCGGCCGGGTGCGCGACACCACGCTGATCGCCCAGGCGCACCAGGAGGTACCGTTCGAGAAGCTGATCCAGGAGCTGGCGCCGGAGCGGAGCCTCGCCCACACGCCGCTCTTCCAGGTGGTCCTCGCGCTGCAGAACGCCCCGGCCGGGAGCCTGGAGATCCGCAACCTGCGCCTGCGGCCGGTGGAAGCCACAGGGACCACGGCGAAGTTCGACCTCACGCTCAATTTCGTGGAGCACGGCGGCGGGCTCGGCGGGACGGTCGAGCACGCCACCGACCTGTTCGACGCCGCGACCATCGACCGCCTGCTCCTTCAGTACGAGCGGCTGCTCGCCGCGGCACTGGAGGCGCCGGAGAGGGCGGCTTCGGAGCTGCCTCTGCTTTCCTCGGGCGAGCGCCACCAGATGCTGCGGGAGTGGAACGACACCGCGGTGGATCGCACCGAGGACACCTTGATCCACGAGCTGTTCGAGAGCTGGGCGGAGCGCACCCCCGGTGCGGTCGCCGCGGTCTGCGGCGGCGAGGCCCTGACCTATGGAGAGCTGAGGCAACAGGCCCACCGTCTGGCGCACCACCTGGCCGGGCTCGGCATCGGCCCGGGGTCGCTCGTCGGCATCCACCTGCGCCGCGGGCTCCGGATGCTGCCGGCCGTGCTCGCCGTGCTCGAAGTGGGCGCCGCCTACGTGCCCCTCGAGGTCGGCCACCCACCGGCGCGCCTGCAATGGGTTCTTGGCGCACTGGATGTCTCGTGCGTGCTGACCGAGGCGGCCCAGCTCGGCAGCCTCCCTGCGCTCCCCCACCTGATCTGCCTGGATCAGATCGGCCTGGAGGGCTCCGCGCCGCCGCCGCCCCGGAGCGCCACGCCGGACGATCTCGCCTACATCATCTTCACCTCGGGCTCGACCGGCACGCCCAAGGGGGTGATGGTCCGCCACCGGCCGGTGGTCAACCTGTTCCGCTGGGCGTACCGGACCTTCGCCTTCTCTCCCGCGGACCGGGTGCTCTGCGTCGCCTCCCTCTCCTTCGACCTTTCGGTCTTCGACATCTTCGGCCTGCTGGGGGCCGGCGGCTCGGTCCGCATCGCCACCGAGGAGGAGATCCGCGACCCGGAGCGCCTACTGCGTGCTCTGGCCGAGGAGCCCATCACCTTCTGGAATTCGGCCCCGGCCGCCCTGGAGCAGACCGTGCCGTTCCTATCGGGGGACCCGCAGGTCCGCCCGGCCTTGCGCCTCGTCTTCCTGAGCGGCGACTGGATTCCGGTCACCCTCCCCGACCGCTTCCGTGAACGGTTCCCCGGCGCGCGGATGATCTCGCTGGGCGGCGCCACCGAGGCGACCGTCTGGTCCAACGTCTTCCCCATCGAGCGGGTCGACCCGGCCTGGACCAGCATCCCGTACGGCCGGCCGATCGAGAACGCGCGCTATCACGTGCTCGATGCGCATCTCGTCCCCTGCCCGGTGGGCGTGCCGGGGGATTTGTACATCGGCGGCGACTGCCTGGCCGACGGCTACGCGCGGGAGCCGGAGCTGACCGCCGGCAAGTTCCTCCCCGATCCCTGGGGAGCCCGGGGCGCCCGCCTCTACCGCACCGGCGACCGGGCGCGCTATCGGCCGGACGGCAACCTGGAGTTCCTGGGGCGGCTCGACCACCAGGTCAAGATCCGTGGTTTCCGTATCGAGCTGGGCGAGATCGAGGCGGCGCTCCTCTCCCTCCCCGGCGTCCGCGAGGCGGTCGTGATGGTGCGAGAGGGTCGACTGGTGGCCTACGTGACCGGCGGTGTCGCGGTCGAGGCGCTGCGCCCGGCGTTGCGGGAGCGGCTGCCGGAGCCGATGGTGCCGTCCGCCTTCGTGACGCTTCCGGCGCTCCCCCTCACCCCCAATGGCAAGGTGGACCGCAAGGCCCTGCCGGCTCCGGAGCAGCAACGTCCCGAGGAGAGCTGGCTGGCGCCGCGGACGCCGGGCGAGGAGGTCCTGGCCGGAATCTGGGCCGACCTGCTTGGAGTCGAGCGGATCGGGGCGGCCGACCACTTCTTCGACCTGGGCGGCCACTCGCTGCTGGCGACGCAGGTGATGTCGCGCCTGCGTGAGGCCTTCGGCGTCGAGCTGCCGTTGCGCGAGCTGTTCGAGGCGCCGGTGCTGGCGGACCTCGCCGTCCGGGTCGAGGCGGCGCGCAAAGCCGGCACGGACCGCATGGCTCCCCCGCTCGTCCCCCAACCGCGGGACGGGGCCCTGCCCCTGTCGTTCGCCCAGCAGCGCCTCTGGCTCATCGACCAGCTCGAGCCGGGCAGCCCGCTCTACAACATCCCGGTGGCGCTGCGCGTCGAAGGGCCGCTGGATCCCGGGGTGCTGGCGCTCTGCCTGGGAGAGATCGTCCGCCGTCACGAGGTGCTGCGCACGGTCTTCGCCGCGGTGGACGGCGCGCCCGCGCAGGTCATCCAGCCGGCGGCCCCCTTCGGGCTCCCCGTGATCGATCTGTCGGGGCTCCCGCAGGGGGAGCGCGAGGCCGTCGCCCTGGCTGGCGAGGAAGCCCTCCGCCCCTTTGATCTCGGTGGTCTCAGACGGGGTCCACTGCTGCGCGGCGTGCTGCTGCAGCTGGCGCCCCCAGGGGATCAGATGGATCTCATCGCCGCCCTCACCCTGCACCACATCGCAGGGGATGGCTGGTCGATGGGCCTCCTGATCCGCGAGGTTGCGATCCTCTACGCGGCGTTCACCGAAGGCCGGCCCTCGCCGCTCCCCGAGCTGCCGGTGCAATACGCGGATTTCGCGCTATGGCAACACTCCTGGCTGCACGGCGAGGTCCTGGAGAACGAAATCTCCTACTGGCGCCGGCAGCTCGCGGACCTGCCCCCTCTCCTGGAGCTCCCCGCCGATCGGGCGCGGCCCGCCGTGCAGAGCTTCCGCGGCGCGGTACGGCCTGTGCGGCTGCCGGCCGCGCTCACTCGGCAGCTCCAGGCGCTGAGCCGGCGCGAAGGGGCGACGCTCTTCATGGTGCTCCTGGCTGGTTTCCAGGCCCTGCTCTCCCGCTCCAGCGGCCAGGAGGATCTCGCGGTGGGCACCCCGGTCGCAGGGCGCAACCGGGTGGAGACCGAGGGGCTGATCGGGTTCTTCGTCAACACGCTGGTGCTGCGCGGCGATCTGAGGGAGGAGCCCTCGTTCCGCGAGCTGCTCGGCCGAGTCCGCGAAACCGCCCTGGCCGCCCATACGCACCAGGATGTGCCGTTCGAAAGGCTCGTCCAGGAGCTGGCGCCGGAGAGGAGCTTCGCCCACGCTCCCTTGTTCCAGATGATGCTGGTGCTGCAGAACGCTCCCGTCGAGAGCCTGGAGATCCGCAACCTGCACCTGCGGCCGGTGGGTGGGGCCGGCAGAACGGCGAAGTTCGATCTCACGCTCAGCCTCGAAGAGCGGGATGGCGAGCTGGCCGGCACGGTCGAGCACGCTACGGACCTGTTCGACGGCACCACCATCGACCGGCTGATCGTCCATTTCGAGCGGCTGCTCACCACGGCCCTGGCAGCGCCGGAACGGCGCTTCACAGAGCTGCCGCTGCTCGGCGGAGCGGAGCGCCAGCAGACCCTGGTGGAGCACAACGACACGGTCATGGAGCACGGTGTTCCACTGCTCCTCCCCCTGCTGGTGGCGGCGCAGGCCGCGCGGGCGCCGGAACGCATCGCGTTGGAGCAGGGGGGCGTCACCCTCACCGCCGGCGAGTTGGAGGCGCGGGCGAACCGGCTGGCCCGCCGCCTGCTCCGCCGGGGTGTACAGCCCGAGGGCCGGGTGGCCATCTGCTGCGACCGCTCGCCGGAGATGGTGGTGAGCCTGCTCGCGGTCTGGAAGGTTGGCGCGGCCTGGGTGCCCCTGGAGCCCGACGCCCCCGCCGCGCGGCGGGCCGCGGTTCTGGATGACGCCCAGCCGGCGCTGCTGCTCTTCGGACCGGACGCCGCGGAGGCGGAATCGGCGGAGACTGATCCCGGACCGCCGGAGATCGCCATCACGCCGGACCACCTCGCCTATGTGATCTACACCTCGGGCTCCACCGGCCGTCCCAAGGGAGTCCTGGTGTCCCACGGCGCCATCGCCAACCGCCTGCTCTGGATGCAGCGGCTGTTTCCTCTCGGGGAGACCGACGCCGTGCTCCAGAAGACGCCGTTCGTCTTCGACGCGTCGATCTGGGAGATCTTCCTGCCACTGTTCACCGGAGCCCGGCTGGTGCTGGCGCCGCCCGGAGCGCACCGTGAGCCGGCCGCCATGGCGCGGGAGGTGCGCGAGCGTGGCGTGACCGTGCTCCAGCTCGTCCCCTCCGTCCTCGGTCCGTTCCTGGATGAGGACCTGCGCGGCTCCCCCCTGCGGCGTCTGTTCTGTGGCGGCGAGGCCCTGCCGGCGCCGCTCTGCGAACGGGTCTTCGAGCGCCTGCCCGGCGTCGCGCTGTGCAACCTCTACGGCCCCACGGAGTGCGCCATCGATGTGACCTTCCACCCCTGCCGGCCGGGCATGGAGGAGGCGATCGCTCCCCTCGGCCGGCCGTTGGACAACCTGTGGGTGCGCATCCTCGACCGGCGCGGGCAGCCCGTGCCGCCGGGCCAGCCGGGCGAGCTGTGCGCGGGCGGAGCCGGTCTCGCGCGGGGCTACCTCGGCCGCCCCGACCTGACGGCGGAGCGCTTCATGCCGGACCCCTATGCCATGGAACCGGGCGCCCGCCTCTACCGCACCGGCGATCTCGTCCGCCGGCGGCCGGACGGCACGATCCACTTCCTCGGCCGCATCGACCACCAGGTGAAGATCCGCGGCCTGCGGATCGAGCTGGGCGAGGTCGAATCGGCGCTCTCCGCGCTCGACGGGGTCCGCCAGGCGGCCGTGGCCGTGCGAGAGGATCGACTGGTCGCCTGGGTGTCCGGGGAGGTGACGACCGACGGGCTGCGCCAGGCGTTGCACGAGAGGCTGCCGGATGCCATGGTGCCCGCGGCCTTCGTGCTCCTCGCGGAGCTCCCCATGACTCCGACCGGCAAGGTGGACCGCAAGGCCCTGCCGGCGCCGGATCTCCAAATCCCCGTGGAGAGCGGCCAGGCGCCGCGGACGCCCACCGAGCAGGCCCTCGCCGGCATCTGGGCCGAGCTGCTCGGTCTCCCGGGGGTCAGCATCGAGGACGACTTCTTCGCCCTAGGGGGCCATTCGCTCCTGGCGGCGCGGGTGGTCTCGCGCATCCGCCGCTCGTTTGGCGTCGAGATCCCCCTGCGGCGCCTCTTCGAGCGGCGGACGATCGCCGCGCTGGCCCCAGAGATCGCGGCGGCGAGCCCCGCCGGAGCCGTGCCGCCCCTCGTGCCGCAGCCCCGGGAGGGGGATCCGCCCCTCTCCTTCGCCCAGCTCCGGCTCTGGTTCCTGGCCCAGCTGGAGCCCGGCAGCGCGGCCTACAACATGCCGGTCTTTTTCGGCCTCCGCGGCCGGCTCGACCGCGCCCGCCTCGGCGCGGCGCTCGGCGAGGTGGTGCGCCGCCACGAAATCCTGCGCACCTGCTTCGGTGAGCGTGAGAGGTCCCCCGTCCAGCGGATCGCTCCGCCGCAGCCCGTGCGGGTCCCGCTCGCCGACCTCACAGCGCTGCCGGCGGACCGGCGCGAGGCCGAGGCGCGGCGCCTCGCCCACAAGGAGGCCTGGCGGCCGTTCGACCTCGCGCGCCTACCGCTGTTGCGCACCCTGCTGGTGCGGCTCGCCGCGGAGGAGCATGCCCTCCTGGTGGCGGCCCATCACATCGTGGCCGACGGCTGGTCCCTCGGCGTCCTGATGCAGGAGGTCGCCACCCTGCTTGGCGCGCTGGAGCGCGGGCTCCCGTCCCCGCTCCCCTCGCTGCCGGTCCAGTATGCCGATTATGCCCTCTGGCAGCAGCGCTGGCTGCATGGCGAGCCGCTGGAGCAACAGCTCGCCTTCTGGCGCCGGCAGCTCGACGGCGTGCCGCCCGCGCTGGCCCTCCCGACCGACCGGCCACGCCCGGCGCTCCAGGCCTTCCACGGTGCCCGGGTAGGTTGTGTTCTCCCAGCCGGCCTGCCGGAGCGGCTGCGCGGCCTGGCGCAGCGGGACGGGGCGACGCTCTTCATGGTCCTGCTCGCCGGGCTGGAGGCCCTGCTCTTCCGCACCACCGGGCAGGAGGACTTCTGCCTCGGCACTCCCGTGGCGGGACGGAGCCGGATGGAGACCGAGTTGCTGATCGGCCTCTTCGTGAACACCCTGGTGCACCGCGCCGATCTGTCGGGAGCGCCCCGCTTCGACGCGCTGCTGGCGCGGGTCCGCGAGACG
This sequence comes from Thermoanaerobaculia bacterium, assembly GCA_035264905.1. Lineage (GTDB taxonomy): Bacteria > Acidobacteriota > Thermoanaerobaculia > Multivoradales > UBA5704 > UBA5704. The sequence goes on along the minus strand of DATFPH010000071.1, from coordinate 43,548 downwards.
GCTCTCGCCGCCCAGGCGCACCAGGAGGTCCCCTTCGAGAAGCTCGTCGAGGCGCTCCAACCGGAGCGAAATCTGAGCCATGCGCAGCTCTTCCAGGTGATGCTCGCCTTCCAGAACGACCTCGGGCCGGCGGCGGAGCTGCCCGGCCTGTCGCTCGTTCCCCTGGAGCTCGACAGCTCGACCGCCAAATTCGACCTCAACCTGATGCTCATCGAGACGCGGGAGGGGGTCGGAGGCGGGCTCGAATACGACAGCCGGATCTTCGACGGCACCACGGCCGCCCGCCTGCTCGTCCAGCTCCAGACGCTCCTCGACGGGATCGCCGCGGATCCCCTCTGCCCCGTCCTGGAGCTGCCGTTGCTGCCGGAGGCCGAGCGCCATCAAGTGCTGGTGGAGTGGAACGACACCGCGGTGGCCCGCGGCGAGCCCACCCTGATTCACGAGCTGTTCGAGGGCTGGGCCGGGCGGACCCCCGGCGCGGTTGCCGCGGTCTGTGGCGGCGCGGCCCTGACCTATGGGGAGCTGGAGGCCCAGGCCAATCGCCTCGCCGGGCATCTGGCCGGGCTCGGCGTCGGTCCGGGGTCGCTGGTGGGAATCCACCTGCGCCGCGGGCTTCCGATGCTCCCGGCCGTGCTCGCCGTGCTCAAGGCGGGGGCCGCCTACGTGCCCCTGGAGGTCGGGCATCCCCCGGCTCGCCTGCGCTGGATTCTGGAGGCGATGGAGATCCCGTGCGTGCTGACCGAAACGGCGCAGCTCGGCAGCCTGCCGGCTCTGTCCCTCGTGATCTGCCTGGATCGCATCGAGCTGGAGGGCTCTGAGCCGCCGCCCCGGAGATCGACGGCGGACGACCTCGCCTACGTCATCTTCACCTCGGGCTCGACCGGCACGCCCAAGGGGGTGATGGTGCGCCACCACCCGGTGGTCAACCTGCTCCGCTGGGCGCACCGGACCTTCGATTTCTCGCCGGCCGACCGGGTGCTCTTCGTCACCTCTCTCTCCTTCGACCTGTCGGTCTTCGACATCTTCGGCCTGCTGGGAGCCGGCGGCTCGATCCGCATCGCCACCGAGGAGGAGATTCGCGACCCCGAGCGCCTGCTCCGTGCGCTGGCCGAGGAGCCCATCACCTTCTGGGACTCGGCCCCGGCGGCCCTGGAGCAGACCGTGCCGTTCCTGACCGGCATCAATCCAGACCCGGCTCTCCGTCTCGTCTTCCTGAGCGGCGACTGGATTCCGGTGACCCTCCCCGACCGCATCCGCGAGCGGTTCCCCGGCGCCCGCGTCATCTCTCTCGGCGGTGCCACCGAGGCCACGGTCTGGTCCAACGTCTTCCCGATCGGGAAGGTCGATCCGGCCTGGACCAGCATCCCTTATGGGCGGCCCATCGAGAATGCGCGCTACCACGTGCTCGATGCGGAATCCGCCCCCTGCCCGGTGGGCGTTCCGGGCGACCTGTTCATCGCGGGCGACTGCCTGGCCGACGGCTACGCCCGCGAGCCGGAGCTGACGGCAAGCAAGTTCCTCCCCGATCCATGGAGCACCACCCCGGGCGCCCGCCTCTACCGCACGGGCGACCGGGCGCGGTACCGGCCGGACGGCAACCTGGAGTTCCTGGGGCGGATCGATCACCAGGTCAAGATCCGCGGCTTCCGGATCGAGCTGGGAGAGATCGATGCGGTGCTCCTCACCTTGCCCGGCGTCCGCGAGGCGGTCGTGGTGGTGCGGGAGGGGCGCCTGGTGGCGTATGTGACCGGCGTCGCCGAGGCGGACGCGCTGCGGGCTGGCCTGCGGGAGCGGCTGCCGGAGCCGATGATGCCCGCCGCCTTCGTGACGCTCGCGGCGCTCCCCCTCACCGCCAACGGCAAGGTGGACCGCAAGGCCCTACCGGCTCCCGAGCGGCAGCTCCCCGAGGAAGGCTGGCTCGCCCCGCGCGGCCCGATCGAGGAGACGCTCGCCGCGATCTGGGCCGAGGTCCTCGGCGTCGAGCGGGTCGGGTCGACCGACCATTTCTTCGACCTGGGCGGCCACTCTCTGTTGGCGACGCAGGTGATATCACGCCTGCGGACCGCCTTCGGGGTCGAGCTGCCGCTGCGCGACCTCTTCGAGGCTCCGAAGCTGGCAGACCTCGCCGCCCGCATCGAGGCCGCCCGCCAAGCCGGCGCGGGCTTCCTCCCTCCGCCGCTGGTCCCGGTTCCGAGGACGGGCCCCCTACCTCTGTCGTTCGCGCAGCAGCGCCTCTGGTTCATCGATCAGCTCGAACCGGGGAGCCCGCTGTACAACATCCCGCTGGCGCTGCGCGTCGAAGGGCCGCTCCACGCCGAGGTGCTGCGCCTCGGCCTCGAAGAGATCGTTCGCCGGCACGAAGCGTTGCGCACGGTCTTCGCCGCTCCGGAGGGCGCGCCGGTGCAGGTGATCCGTCCGCCCGAGCCTTTCGAGCTGCCCCTGGTGGACCTGTCCGGGCTCCCGCAGCGCGACCGCGCAGCCCTGCGCCTGGCGGGCGAGGAGGCCCTCCGCCCGTTCGATCTCGCGCGCGGGCCGCTGTTCCGGGGAGCGCTGTTCCGGCTGGCGGAGGCCGAGCACCTCGTTGCGCTGACCCTGCACCACATCGCTGGCGACGGCTGGTCCATGGGCATCCTGGTCCGCGAGGTCACGACCCTCTACGCGGCGTTCGCCGAAGGGAGGCCCTCGCCTCTGCCTGAGCTGCCGGTGCAGTACGCGGACTTCGCGGCGTGGCAGGGCTCCCGGCTGCACGGCGAGGTCCTGGAGGGCGAGATCTCCTACTGGCGCCTACAGCTCGCGGGCCTGCCGCCACGGCTGGAGCTCCCCACCGACCGGCCGCGGCCCGCGATGCAGAGCTTCCACGGCGCCGCACGGCCCGTGCGTCTGCCGGCCGGGCTCATCCGGCAGGTGGAGACCCTGAGCCGGCGCGAGGGAGCGACGCTCTTCATGGTGCTGCTGGCCGCCTTCCAGGCCCTCCTGGCACGGCTCAGCGGACAGAAGGACCTCGCGGTGGGCACTCCCGTCGCCGGACGCAACAGGGTCGAGATCGAGGGGCTGATCGGGTTCTTCGTCAATACCCTGGTCCTGCGCGGGGATCTGACCGGCGAGCCCACGTTCCGGGAGCTGCTCGGCCGGACCCGGGAGACCGAGCTGGCCGCCCATGCGCACCAGGACGTGCCGTTCGAAAGGCTGGTCCAGGACCTCACGCCGGAGAGGAGCCTCTCCCACACCCCCCTGTTCCAGGTGATGCTGGTGCTGCAGAACGCCCCCCTCGAAAGTCTGAAGCTCCCGGACCTGCGCCTGCGGCCGGCAGGCGTGGCCCCGACCACGGCGAAATTCGATCTCACGCTCACCCTGGAGGAGCACGAGGGCGGGCTGATCGGGACGGTCGAGCACGCCAGCGATCTGTTCGACCACGCCACCATCGACCGCTGGATCGGACACTTCGAGCGGCTGCTCGCCGCGGCCACGGGAGCGCCGGATCGGCCGGTCTTGGAGCTGCCGCTCCTGGGCGAGGCCGAGCGCGGACAGATCCTGGCCGAGTGGAACGACACCGAGGTGGCCACGGCGGGGCGCATCTGCGTGCACGAGCTGTTCGAACGCCAGGCCCGGCGGACTCCGGAGGCCATCGCCGTGGTCTTCGGGGAGGAAGAGCTGACCTATGCCGAGCTCGCCGCCCAGGCCGGCCGCCTCGGCCGCCGCCTGCGCCGGCTCGGCGTCGGCCCGGACGTCCTGGTCGGTCTCATGGTCGAGCGCTCCCTCGACATGATCGTCGGCACGCTGGGCATCCTCCAGGCCGGCGGCGCCTATGTGCCGCTCGATCCCGGATATCCCGAGCAGCGCCTGGCCTTCATGCTCGAGGACACCCGCTCCCCGGTGCTGCTGACCCAGGCGGCTCTGCGCGACCGGGTGCCGGCCGGACGCGCCCAGATCGTCCTGCTCGATGGAGACGACAGGACTGCCGATGTGGAAGGGGCGGAGCCGCCGGCCGTCGATTCGCCGGTGGAGAGCCTGGCCTACGTGATCTTCACCTCGGGCTCGACCGGCCGGCCCAAGGGCGTGGCTCTCGCCCACCGGCCCCTGCGCAACCTGATCGACTGGCACCTGGAAACGCTTCTGGGAGGCGTGCCGACCCTGCAGCTCGCCTCCCTGAGCTTCGACGCCAGCTTCCACGAGATGTTCGCCTGCTGGGGCTCCGGAGGCACCCTGGTCGTAGTCCCGGAAGAGCTGCGCCGCGACATGCCCGCCCTGGCCCGGCTGCTCGTGGAGCGGCGGATCGAGAAGGCGATCTTCCCGGTGGTCGTCCTCCAGCAGCTCGCGGAGATCTTCGCCGGCCAGGAGGAGCTGCCCCCGCTCCGCGAGATCACCACGACCGGCGAACGGCTGCAGACGAGCCGCGCCATGGCGGCACTGCTCCGGCGCCTCCCGGGGTGCGCCTTCCACAACCACTACGGCCCGTCCGAGACGCACGTGGCCACCGCCTACACGCTGAGCTCCGACCCGGAAGAATGGGCGGTCTACCCGTCCGTCGGCCGGCCGATCTGGAGCTCCTGGACATACGTCCTGGAGCCCGGTCTGGTGCCGGCGCCCGTTGGCGTGCCCGGGGACCTCTACATCGGTGGCGCCTGCCTGGCGCGCGGCTATCTGGGGCGACCTGACCTCACGGCGCAGAGGTTCGTCCCGGATCCGTTCGGCAGCGAGCCCGGGGGCCGCCTCTACCGGACGGGCGACAAGGTGCGGCTCTCGATCCAGGGCGAGCTGGAGTACATGGGCCGCTTCGACGACCAGGTCAAGATCCGCGGCTTCCGCATCGAGCCGGGCGAGATCGAGGAGGCGCTGCTCGCCCTGCCCGGCGTCCACGAGGCGGTCGTGCTGGCGCAGGAGGACCGCGCCGCAACCAACTCGGGCGCCCGGCGGTTGGTGGCCTATGTGGTCGGCGACAGCACACCCGAGGCGCTGCGCCGGTCTCTACGCGAACGGCTGCCAGACTACATGGTGCCGTCCGCCTTCCTGCTGCTCTCGGAGCTCCCCCTCACTCCGAACGGCAAGGTGGACCGCAGAGCCCTGCCGGCTCCGGAGGCGGGACGTCCGGAGGAAAGCTATCTGGCGCCGCGGACGCCCATCGAGGAGGTCCTCGCCGGGATCTGGGCAGAATTGCTCGGACTCGAAAAGGTCGGGGCGGCCGACCACTTCTTCGACCTGGGCGGCCACTCGCTGCTGGCGACCCGGGTGATGTCGCGTCTGCGCGGCGCTTTCGGCGTCGAGATGCCGCTGCGCGAGCTGTTCGAGGCGCCGGTGCTGGCCGACCTCGCCACCCGGATCGAGGCGGTACGCCGGGCCGGCGCGGAGCGGATGGCTCCGCCCCTGGCCCCTCTCGCTGCCACGCTGCGGGGCGGGGATCTGCCCCTGTCGTTTGCGCAGCAGCGTCTCTGGTTCATCGATCAGCTCGAACCGGGCAGCCCACTCTACAACCTGCCGGTGGCGCTGCGCATCGCAGGACCGCTGGACTCCGCCATCCTGGCGCTCTGCCTCGGGGAGATCGTGCGCCGGCACGAGGCGTTGCGCACGGTCTTCGTCGCGCGGGACGGCTCGCCGGTGCAGATGATCCAGCCGGCGGTCCCATTCGGGCTCCCCATGGTGGACCTGTCGGGGCTGCCGGAAGACCGCCGCGAGACGGCGGCCCGCGCCCTGGCCCGCGCCGAGGCCGCCCGTCCATTCGACCTGGCGCACGGGCCACTGCTGCGTGGCGTGCTGGTGCGGTTAGCCGGAGAGGTCCATGTCGCCGCGCTGACCATGCACCACATCGTCAGCGACGGCTGGTCCATGGGCATCCTTGTTCGCGAGGTGACGGCTCTCTACACCGCGTTCTCAGAGGGCCGGCCCTCCCCTCTGCCCGAGTTGCCGGTGCAGTACGCGGACTTCGCGGCATGGCAACGCTCCTGGCTGCTCGGTGAGGTCCTGGAGAGCGAGATCTCGTTCTGGCGCCGGCAGCTCGCAGACCTGCCGTCGCTCCTCGCGCTCCCCACCGACCGCCCGCGGCCCGCGGTGCAGAGCTTCCGCGGCGCGGTACGGTCCGTGCGTCTGCCGGCCGGGCTCGTCCGGCAGATGCAGGGCCTGAGCCGGCGCGAGGGGGCGACGCTCTTCATGGTGCTGCTGGCCGGATTCCAGGCCCTCCTGTCTCGGACCACCGGGGAGGAGGACCTTGCGGTGGGAACCCCGGTCGCCGGGCGCAACCAGGTGGAGATCGAGGGGCTGATCGGATTCTTCGTCAACACGCTGACCCTGCGCGGCCGCATGGCCGGCGATCCCCCCTTCACGGACCTCCTGGCGCTCGCCCGGGCCGCCTCTCTGGACGCCTATGCCCACCAGGACGTCCCCTTCGAACGCCTGGTCGAAGAGCTGCAGGTCGCACGCAATCTGGCGCTGCATCCGGTCTTTCAGGTCGCCCTCGCGCTCCAGAACCTGCCGGTCGGAGAGCTGCGGCTTCCCGGCCTGATCCTGGCGCCCATGGACCTCGGAGGCGCCACGGCGCGGCTGGACCTCCTGCTCTCTCTGAGCGAGGCGGAGGACGGCGGCCTCGCGGGAGCCTGGGAGTACAGCACCGACCTGTTCGACGCCACCACGATCGAGCGTATGACTGGCCACCTGGCCACCCTGCTCGCGGCGGCCACCGAAGCCCCGGCGCGTCGCCTCTCCGACCTCCCGCTGCTGACCGGCGCCGAGTCCGTCCAGCTCCTGATCGAATGGAACGACACCGGCCGGCCCACGCCGGAGGATCTCTGCCTGCACGACCTGTTCGCCGCGAGCGCCGCGCACCGGCCGGAGGCGCTCGCGGCCACTTTCGAGGGCGGGAGCCTCACCTATGGCGGGCTGGCCGATCGCGCGGCCCTCCTGGCAGACCGCCTGCGCGCCGCCGGGATCGGCCCGGAGGCGCTGGTAGGCATCTGCCTCGACGAGGGCATGGAGAGGCTGGTGGCGGTCCTCGGCGTCTTCCTCGCCGGAGGGGCCTACCTCCCCCTCGACCCGGGTCACCCCCGCGAGCGCCTGGCTTTCATGATCGAGGACGCGGGTGTGCGCGTGGTCCTGACCCAATCCAGCCTCCTGGGAGCTCTGCCCGCCGCGGTGGAGGCCGTGCTGCTGAATGGTTGTCTCGAAGGAGACGTGCAGGCCGGCCGCAGAACGGACGGCCAAGCGGCAAAGGACGACATCCTCGCGTACGTCATCTACACCTCGGGCTCGACCGGCCAGCCGAACGGCGTGATGGTGACGCATCGCTCGGCCGTCCACCTGATCCTCCACGCCGTCGAGCAGCTCGGGGTGAGCGCGTCCAGCCGCGTGCTGCAATCGGTCTCCTTCAGCTTCGACGCCTCGGTCCTCGAAACCTGGATCGCGCTGGCGGCCGGGGCCACGCTGTGCATCGCCTCCCGCGAAGCCCGGATGTCCGGCGAGGCTCTGGGTGAGACGATCCGCGACGCGGAGGTCACGGTGGCCGTGGCGCCCCCGGCCGTGCTTTCCGGGTTGTCTCCGGAGGAGCTGCCCTCGCTCCGCGCGATCGCCGTGGGCGGAGACCGCTGCCCGGCCGAGCTCGCCAACCGCTGGGCGCCGCCCGCCTCGGGGCTCGACCGCATCCTGAACTGCTACGGCCCGACCGAGAGCACGATCTACATCACGGCCGCGGACCTGCGGGGGCCCGACCGCCGCGAGCCGCCCATCGGCCGTCCGGTGGCCAACTCCCGGGCCTACGTCCTCGACCCGCATGGCCGTCCGGTCCCGGCAGCGGTGCCCGGCGAGCTGCATCTGGCCGGGCCGGGCCTCGCCCGCGGCTACCTCGCCCGCCCGGCCCTCACGGCCGGGCGCTTCGTGCCCGATCCGTTCGGCCCGGCCGGCTCGCGCCTCTACCGGACCGGCGACCTGGTGCGCCGGCGGCCGGAGGGGGATCTCGAATTCCTGGGCCGGGTCGACCACCAGGTCAAGATCCGCGGCGTGCGCATCGAGCTGGGCGAGATCAAGACGGCTCTGGCCGCGCTGGACGGAGTCCGCGAGGCGGTCGTGCTGGCGCGGGAGGACCGCCTGGTCGCCTATGTGGTGGGCGACGCCGGCACGTTGCGAGAACGGCTGCGGGAGCGGCTGCCGGACTCCATGGTGCCGTCCGCCTTCGTGAGGCTCGACGCGCTGCCGCTCACCCCGCATGGCAAGGTGGACCGTAAGGCCCTGCCGGCTCCGGAGCCGCAGCGTGGCGAGGAGCGCGATCTGGCGCCGCGCACGCCGGTGGAGGAGCTCCTGGCCGGTCTGTTCGTGGAGATTCTGGGCGTCGAGCGCACTGGCGGCCGGGTGAGCGCCCACGACAGCTTCTTCGAGCTGGGCGGGCACTCGCTGCTGGCCACCCGGATGGTCTCCCGGGTGCGCGCCGTCTTCGGCGTCGAGCTGCCGCTGCGCGACCTCTTCGAGGCCCCCGGACTGGCGGACCTCGCCACCCGGGTCGAGGCGGCGCTCCAGGCCGGCGCGGGCGCGCTCCTGCCGCCGCTGGTCCCGGTGCCGCGGCGGGGTCCGCTCCCCCTGTCGTTCGCGCAGCAGCGCCTCTGGCTGGTCGATCAGCTCGAACCGGGAAGCCCGCAGTACAACATGCCGGTGGCGCTGCGCATCGCAGGGCCACTGGACGCCGAGGCGCTGGCGCGCGGTCTCGGGGAGGTCATGCGCCGCCACGAGGTGCTGCGCACGGTCTTCGCCGACCGCAAGGGCGCGCCGGTGCAGGTGATCCAGCCGCCGGCCCCGTTTGGGCTGCCGGTGGTCGACCTGTCGGGCCTGCCGGAGCGAGAGCGCGAGGCCAGGGCTCTCGCCCTGACCGGCGAAGAGGCCGGCCGGCCGTTCGATCTCGGGTGCGCTCCGCTGCTGCGCGGTGTGCTGTTGCGGCTGGGAGAGGATGACCACGTCGCCGCGCTGACCCTGCACCACATCGCCGGCGACGGCTGGTCGATGGACGTCCTGGTCCGCGAGGTCACGGCTCTCTACGCGGCGTTTGCCGAGGGCAGGCCCTCGCACCTGCCCGAGCTCTCTGTCCAGTACGCCGACTTCGCAGTCTGGCAGCGGGGCTGGCTGCAGGGTGATCTTCTGGACCGCCAGCTCGACTACTGGCGGGCGCGGCTCGCCGGTCTCCCTCCGGCGGAGCTCCCGGCCGACCGCCCCCGGCCGCCGGTGCGCAGCGGCCGGGGCGCCAGCCTGCCGGTGGCTCTCCCCGGCGTTCTGGAGCCGCTGCGGAGCCTCGGACGGCAGGAGGATGCGACGCTCTTCATGACTCTGCTGGCCGCCTTCGCGGTCCTCGTGCACCGGCAGTCCGGGACGGATCGACCGGTCCTCGGCACCGACATCGCGAACCGCCGCCACTCCGAGCTCGAAGGGCTCATCGGCCTCTTCGTCAACCAGCTCGTGCTGAGCTTCGACCTCTCCGGAGACCCTACCTTCCGCGAGATCCTGCGGCAGGTGCGCCGGGACACCCTGGAGGCCTACATGCACCAGGACGCCCCATTCGAGCGACTCGTGGAGCTGCTGAAACCGGAGCGCGACCTGAGCCGAACTCCGCTCTTCCAGCTCAAGCTCGTCCTCCAGAACGCTCCGGCCGCGGCGCAGGGCCTGCGGGACCTCACCCTGACCTCCGTCGACCTGCCCCGGACGACGGCGAAATTCGACCTTCTGCTCAACCTGATCGAGACCGGGGAGGGCATCGCCGGCCTGGCGGAATACAGCACCGATCTGTTCGAGGCCGCGACCATCGCCCGCCTCCTCGAAGGTTTCACGCTGGTCCTGCGCAGCGTGACCGAGCGCCCGGACGTCCGCCTGAGCGAGATCGCGGCGGAGCTCGCCCGGCTGGAAGCGCAGCAAGAAGAACGGCGGGACCAGGAGCGGCGGAGCCTCGCCCTAGGGCGCGCGCGCCGCCGGGTCCTGGTCGACCAGACGGCCTCCTGAGCAGCCGACCGAGCGGAGAAACAACAACGATGCAGAAGACCGTCAGCCAGGGTTTCCGCCTTTCCCCGCGGCAGCAGCACGTCTGGTGGGCGCAACGCGGGGAGCCCTCCGCCGCCTTCACCGTCCAGGCCCGGATCGACATCGAGGGGCCGCTCGAGCGGGCGCGTCTGGCAAAGGCCGTGGAGCAGGTTGTGGAGCGCCACGAGATCCTGCGCACCACCTTCCCGCTGCTCCCCTCCCTGAGCGTCCCGGTCCAGTCCGTGGAGGATTCCGCCGGCATCGACTGGAGCGAGCCGGGCCTGGCCGACCGCCCCTTCGATCTCGCGAACGGTCCCCTGCTGCGCGCCGCACTGGTGGAGCTGGAGACGGAACGCCACGCCTTCCTCCTGGCCCAGCCCGCGCTCGCCGCGGACGGCGCCTCCCTCGATCTTCTGGCGGCGGAGATCGCCGCGGCGTATCTCGGCGGCTTCTCCGAGAGCGCGGAGGAGGAGGTTCTGCAGTACGCCGACCTCGCCGAGATCCTCCACGACTGGGAGGGCTCTCCGGCCGAGGACTCCGGACCCGCCTTCTGGCGCAAGCAGGACCTCTCGGCTCTGGTGCGCGTGACCTGGGGCCGCTTTGGTCTTCCTGATGGCCTCCCCAATGGCCAGCCTTTCCGTCCGGAGCAGGTGAGCCGGACGATCGAGCTGGGTCCGGTCGAGCAAGGCGCAGCGCGGCTGGAGACCACGGTCTCCGCGATCCTCCTCGCCGTCTGGCACGCGGCGCTCCACCTCTCGACGGGCGAGGAGGAGATCATCGTCGGCACCCTGTTCGACGGCAGGACCTTCGCGGAGCTGGAGAACGCCCTCGGTCCCTTCGCCCGCTACCTCCCGGTCCGCGCGCGCGCGACCGTAGATTCGATCCTCGCGGAGCTGAGCCGGGGCCTCTCCGCCACGATGGCCGAGGTCTCGCGGCGCCAGGATTTTTTCTCCTCCGAGTCGGTCGAGCGGCTGCTCGCGGAGCACGGCGTCGCGGGCTGGCCTTTCGGGTTCGATTACCGGCGGCCACGGGAGCTGTGGGCGGCCCCCGGCGGCCCACGCTTCACGATCGGCGACGGCTCCCTGGGGCTCGACCGCTTCGGCCTGCGTCTCTCCGTATTCGACGACGGCCGGTCGCTGCGCTGCGCCCTCGTCTGTGACCCGGCGCTGGTTCAAAGGGAGGAGGCCGAGCGCCTCCTGGAGCGGTTCTTCCGTGTTCTGGACGGATTGCTCGCCGGCCTCCCCCTCGGCGAGATCGACGTGCTTACGGAATCGGAGCGGCGGCTGATTTTCGAATTCAACCAGACGGAGAGCGCGGTCCGCGCGAACCTCTGCGCCCATCAGCTGTTCGAGGAGCAGGCGCGCCGCGCACCGTACGCCACGGCCCTGGCCCGCGCGGGGCGAACCTGGACCTACGCCGAGCTGAACGCCCGCGCCAACCGGCTAGCCCACCATCTGCGCGCCGTGGGCCTGGGGCCGGGCTCGCTCGTCGGCATCCGCCTGGAGCGCTCACCCGAGCTGGTGGAGGCCCTGCTCGGCATACTCAAGGCGGGCGCCGCGTATGTGCCGCTCGATCCGGGATCTCCGGCCGGGCGCCTGTCCTGGATGGTGGAGGATGCGGGACTCTCCCTCCTGCTCACCGGCGGCTGGCTCGCGGACCACGGCGAGGCGATCTCTTCGCAGAGCGCGGACGATCCGCCGTCCGCTGCCGGGCCGGCCGATCTGGCGTACGTCCTCTACACCTCCGGATCGACGGGCCGGCCGAAGGGGGTGATGATCCCGCACCGCGGCCTGGCCAACTATCTGCTCTGGGCGCGGCAGGCCTATGCGGCCGGCGAGGGGGCGGGGGCGCCCGTCCATTCGGCGATCGGGTTCGACCTCACCGTCACCAGCCTCCTCGTGCCGCTCGCCGCGGGTACCGCGGTCCGTCTCCTTGACGAAGGGCTCGACGCGCTGGCCGCCTCCCTGCGCGAGGGCGCGGGCTTCAGCCTGGTCAAGCTCACCCCGGCGCACCTCGACCTGTTAGGCCGCGAGCTGCGCCCCGAGGACTACGACCGGAGCTCCCGCGCTCTGGTGATCGGCGGCGAGGCGCTCAAGCGCGAGAGCGTGGCGCCGTGGCGCGAGCATGCGCCCCAGACCCGGCTGATCAACGAGTACGGCCCGACCGAGGCCACCGTTGGCTGCTGCGTCCACGAGATCGCGCCGGACGAGGCCGGGACAGGACCGGTGGCGATCGGACGCCCCGTCGCCAACACGCGCCTCTGGGTGGTCGGCCCACGGTTCCAGTCGGTGCCGCCCGGCGCGCCGGGCGAGCTGTGGATCGGCGGCGACGGTCTCGCCCACGGCTACCTGGGACGACCCGACCTGACCGCCGAGCGCTTCGTCCCCGATCCGTTCGCGGGGACAGGGAGAACCGGAGAGCGCCTCTATCGCACGGGTGACCTCGTCCGCCTGGGGAGAGGCGGCGAGCTCGAATTCCTCGGCCGCATCGACGACCAGATCAAGATCCGCGGCTTCCGCATCGAGCCGGGGGAGGTTGAGGCGGCGCTCGCTGCGCACGAGGAGGTACGGGAGGCGGCGGTCGTCGTCGGAGAGGACCCCGGAGGCCCGATCCTGGTGGCCTGCGTTACCGGGAAGAGCGGCGCGGTCGACACCGGCGCGCTGCGCCACCACTTGCTGGACCGGCTGCCGGACGCCATGGTGCCCTCCCGGTTCGCCTTCTTCGAGGCCCTGCCGCTCACCCCCAACGGCAAGGTAGACCGCCGGGAGCTGGCGCGGACCTGGCGGGAGAGAGCCGATGCCGCGGCGGAGCCGGCCGGCGGAGAGCCCCCCCGGACCTGGACCGAGGAGCTGCTGGCGGGGATGTTCGCCGAGCTGCTGGGCCTGCCCCGCGTCGGCCGCGAGGAGAGCTTCTTCGCCCTCGGCGGCCACTCCCTGCTCGCCACCCAGGCGGTGTCGCGGGTCCGGGAGGCGTTCGGCGTCGAGATGTCCCTGCGCGCCTTTTTCGAAGTGCCCACCGTGGCTGCCCTGGCCGCCCGGGTGGAGGCGCTCCGCTCGCGCGACGAGACGGCTGGCGCGCCGCCCCTCGTTCCGGTTCCTCACGAAGGACCTCTGCCTCTGTCCTTCGCCCAGCAGCGACTCTGGTTCATCGACCGGCTTACACCGGGCAGTCCGCTCTACAACATCCCGGTGGCGCTGCGCGTCGAGGGAGCGCTAGACGCCACGATCCTGGCGGCCTGCCTCGGGGAGATCTCCCGCCGGCACGAGGCTCTGCGCACGGTCTTCGCCGAGGTGGACGGCGCGCCGGTGCAGGTGATCCGGCCGCCGGTCCCCTTCCCGCTGCCCGTGGCGGACCTGTCGGGGCTGCCTGAAGGCGCCCGCGAAGCGCCGGCCCTCGCCCTGGCTGGCGCCGAGACGGTCCGCCCGTTCGATCTCGCCCGGGGTCCCCTGCTCCGCGGCCTGCTGCTACGGCTGGGCGAGCAGGACCACATCGCCGCGCTGACCATGCACCACATCGTCAGCGACGGCTGGTCCCTGGGCCTCCTGGTGCGTGAGGTCGGGACCCTCTACCCGGTGTTCGCCGAGGGCCGCCCCTCTCCCGTCTCCCCGTTACCCGAGCCGCCGGTGCAGTACGCCGATTTCGCGGCCTGGCAGCGCGACTGGCTGCACGGCGAAGCCCTGGAGCGCCAGATCTCCTTCTGGCGGCAGCAGCTCGCCGGCCTGCCACCTCTCCTGGCTCTCCCCACCGACCGCGCCCGCCCGGCCACCGCGAGCTTCCGCGGCGCCTGGCGGCCCGTGCGCCTGCCCGCCGCGCTCGTCCGCCAGGCGCAGGCCCTCGGCCGCCGCGAAGGGGCGACGCTCTTCATGGTGCTGCTGGCCGGCTTCCAGGCTCTGCTGGCGCGCGCCAGCGGGCAGCAGGACCTCGCGGTCGGGACCCCGGTCGCCGGCCGCAACCGAATGGAGACCGAGGGGTTGATCGGGTTTTTCGTCAATACCCTGGTGCTGCGGGGAGATCTGGCTGGCGAGCCGTCCTTCCTGGAGCTGCTCGGCCGGGTCCGCGAGACCGCGCTGGCCGCCCATGCGCACCAGGACGTGCCGTTCGAACGGCTGATCCAGGAGCTCGCGCCGGAGCGGAGCCTCGCCCACACGCCCCTGTTCCAGGTGATGCTCGCGCTGCAGAACGCTCCCGTGGCGAGCCTGGATCTCCGAGGCCTGCGCCTGCGGCCGGTGAGCGGCACCGGGACCATGGCGAAATTCGATCTCCTGCTCAGCCTGGAGGAGCACAACGGCGGGCTCGGCGGCACGGCCGAATACGCCACCGACCTGTTCGACGCCACGACCATCGACCGCCTGACCGGGCAGCTCGAGAGGCTGCTCACCGCGGCCGTGGAGGCGCCGGAACGCACGGTCGCGGAGCTGCCGCTGCTGCCCGATGCCGAGCGCCACCAGCTTCTGCTGGAGTGGAACGACACCGTGGTGGAGTGCGATGAGCCCACGCTTATCCACGAGCTGTTCGCTGCCTGGGCCCAGCGCACCCCCGGCGCCGTCGCCGCCGTCTGTGGCGGTGTAGTCCTGACCTACGGCGAGCTCGCGGAACAGGCCCACCGCCTGGCCTGGCACCTGCGGAGCCTCGACGCCGGCCCGGGCTCGCTGGTGGGAATCCACCTGCGCCGCGGGATTCCGATGATTCCAGCCGTTCTCGCCGTGCTGGAGGCGGGCGCCGCCTATGTGCCGCTGGAGATCGGCTATCCACCCGCCCGCCTGGAGTGGATTCTCCGCGCGCTGGACATCTCCTGCGTGCTGACCGAATCGGCGCAGCTCGGCGGGCTCCCTGCGCTGCGGGACGTGGTCTGCCTGGACTGGGTGGATCTGGAGGGATACGAGCCGTCGGCGCCACCGCGGAGATCCTCGCCGGACGACCTCGCCTACATCATCTTCACCTCGGGCTCGACCGGCACGCCGAAGGGGGTGATGGTCCGCCACCGTCCGGTCGTCAACCTGCTCCGCTGGGCGCACCGGACCTTCGATTTCTCGCCGGCCGACCGGGTGCTCTTCGTCGCCTCCCTCTCCTTCGATCTCTCGGTCTTCGACATCTTCGGCCTGCTGGGCGCCGGAGGCTCGATCCGCATCGCCACCGAGGAGGAGATCCGCGACCCGGAGCGCCTGCTGCGTGCCCTGGCCGAGGAGCCGATCACGTTCTGGGACTCGGCCCCGGCGGCGCTGGAGCAGACCGTGCCGTTCCTCCCAGGCATGGACCCGCAGGCCCGTCCGGCGCTGCGCCTCGTCTTCCTGAGCGGCGACTGGATTCCGGTGACCCTCCCCGATCGCGTCCGCGAGCGCTTCCCCGGCGCCCGCGTCATCTCGCTGGGCGGCGCCACCGAGGCCGCCGTCTGGTCCAACGTCTTCCCGGTCGAGTGGGTCGATCCGGCCTGGACCAGCATCCCGTACGGCCGGCCGATCGAGAACGCGCGCTACCACGTACTTGATCCGCAAAGTGGCCCGGATTTCGCCCCCTCTCCGGTGGGTGTGCCGGGAGATCTGTATATCGGCGGCGGCTGCCTGGCCGACGGCTACGCCCGCGAGCCGGAGCTGACGGCGCACAAGTTCCTCCCCGATCCCTGGAGCACCATGCCGGGCGGCCGCCTCTACCGCACCGGCGACCGGGCCCGTTACCGGCCGGACGGCAATCTGGAGTTCCTGGGACGGCTCGATCATCAGGTCAAGATCCGCGGCTTCCGTATCGAGCTGGGCGAGATCGAGGCCGCGCTCGCCAGCCTGCCCGGAGTCCGCGAGGCGGTCGTGGTGGTGCGGCAGGATCGATCCGACCGGCTGCTGGTGGCCTATGTCGTCGGTGACCTCACGGCCGAGGAGCTGAGCCGGTCGTTGCAGGAGCGGCTGCCGGAGCACATGATACCGGCCGCCTTCGTGACGCTGGCCGCGATCCCTCTCACCCCGAACGGCAAGGTGGACCGCAAGGCCCTGCCGTCTCCGGAGCAGCAACGGGCCGAGGAGACCTACGTCGCGCCGCGCACGCCGATCGAAGGGATCCTCGCCGGGATCTGGGCCGAGCTCCTCGGGCTCGAACGGGTCGGGGCGGCCGACCACTTCTTCGAGCTCGGCGGCCACTCGCTCCTCGCCACCCGCCTGGTGGCCGCGGTCCGCAACGCCTTCCGCGTAGAGGTCCCATTGCGATTGGTGTTCGAGCAGCCCATCCTCGAAGGGCTGGCGCGGGTGATCGCGGAAGCGGAAAAGGCCGCCGCACCGGTAGACGACCGCCTCGCCCCCCTTCCCCGGCATCCGGGGGAGAACCGTTTCCCGGTCTCCTTCTCCCAGCTCCGCGAGTGGATCCTCGACCGTCTGGAGCCGGGCAACCCGGCCTACAACATCCCGAGCCCCCTGCGCATCGAGGGGCCGCTCGCGATCCCCCTTCTGACTGAGGCCCTGCGCGGGCTCGTCCGCCGGCACGAGGTCTTCCGCACCCGGTTCGCGGCCGGCCCCGAGGACCGGGAACCGGAGCCGTTCCAGATCGTGCTCCCGGAGGTCCGGCTGGACGTGCCGGTGATCGATCTGTCGGCCCTGCCGGAGAGCGTGCGGAGCGGCGAGCTCCGCGGCCAGGCGCGCGACGAGGCCGCCACCGGCTTCGATCTCTCCATTGCGCCGCTGCTGCGCAGCCGCATCGTGCGCCTCGGCCCGGGGGACCACGCCCTCCTGCTGACCGTGCACCACATCATCGCGGACGGCTGGTCGATGGGCATCCTCCGCCGGGAGCTGGCCATCGTCTACGAGGCCATCGCGCGGCGGTCTCAAGTCTCCCTGCCCCCCCTGTCCGTCCAATATGCCGACTACGCGGTCTGGCAACGCCGGCGCCTGGCCGGCGCGGCGCTGGAGGGACAGGCGGATTTCTGGCGCCAGCGGCTCGCCGGTGCGCCGCCGCTCCTCGAGCTCCCCACCGACCGGCCGCGCCCGCCGGTGCGCAGCAGCCGGAGCGGCAAGGTGCCGTTCCATCTGCCGCCGCCGCTCAGCCGCAGTCTCCAGGAGCTGGCCCGGCGGCACGGCACGACCCTGTTCATGGTCGTCCTCGCCGGCTACCAGACCCTCCTCGGGCGCTGGAGCGGCCAGGACGACGTGATGGTGGGCACCTACAGCGGCAACCGGCCGCGCCGGGAGCTGGAACCGCTCATCGGCTTCTTCATCAACACCCTGGTGCTGCGCACTGCCCTGCCGGAAGACGCCTCGTTCGCCACGCTCCTCGGCCAGGTCCGCGAGACCACCTTGGAGGCATACGCCGCGCACGCCGACATCCCGTTCGAGAAGCTCCTGGAGACCTTGCAGCTCCCGCGCGACCCCTCGCGCACGCCGCTCTTCCAGGCCCTCCTGGTGCTGCAGAACTTCCCGCCGACCCAGGCCGAGCTGAGCACCGGAGTCCGGCTGAGCGCCCTGGCCGCGGCCGGCGAAAAAGTCGACTACGACCTGGAGCTCTGGCTGGGAGAGAGTGCGGACGGCATCGCAGGCGCTCTCAGCTACAGCGCCACCCTCTTCGACGAGGCGACCCTGAGCCGGTTCGCCGGCCAGCTCCACACCCTGCTGGAAGCCGCCGCCGCCAATCCGGAGCGCAACCTCTGGAGCCTCCCTCTGATCAGCAGAAACGAGCAGGCGCTCCAGCTCCACGCCTGGAGCCGCGGCCCCGCCGTCCCTCCAGGCCCGCTGCTGCTCCACCGCCTCGTCGAAGAGCAGGCCGCCCGCACCCCCGGCGCCGTGGCCCTCGAAGCCGGCGGCCTCTGCCTGACCTACGCCGAGCTGGTCGAGCAAGCGAGCCTCCGTTCTCGGAGCCTGATCGCCGATGGCATCGGCCCCGGCACGATCGTCGCCCTCACCGCCGGGCGCACCCCCGACCTCATCGTCTCCATGCTCGCCGTCCTCCAGGCCGGAGCCGCCTATCTGCCCGTTGATCCGGCCTATCCGCAGGAGCGGAGGGAGTACATGGTGCAGGACTCCGGAGCTGTCGCTTTTCGCCCTCTCCCGGAGGGGAGTGAGCGCGCGTGGGAGAGGGGGCCAGGGGGTGAGGTTCCCGCCGCAGGCGGCTTCCCCGAGGCCGCTGCCTACGTCATCTACACCTCCGGCTCCACCGGCCTCCCCAAGGGGGTCGTCGTCCCCCACCGCGCCATCGCCTCCTTCGTCCGCGCCGCCCGGGAGACCTACGAGCTCGTCCCGGGCGACCGGGTCCTCCAGTTCGCTTCTCTCGGCTTCGACACCAGCGCCGAAGAGATCTGGCCGGCCATGGCCGCCGGCGCCACCCTGGTGCTGCGCCCCGACGAAATGGCGGAATCGGTCCCGCACTTCCTGCGCGAGCTGGGACGCCTCGGCATCACCGTCCTCGACCTGCCCACGGCCTTCTGGCACGAGCTGGTGACCGGCCTGGAAGCCGAGAACCTGGAGCTGCCGCCGCACCTCCGGCTGCTGATCCTCGGCGGGGAAGAGGCTCTGGCGGGCCGCTTCGCCCTCTGGAAGCAGCGTATCGGCTCCGCGGTACGCCTGGTCAACACCTACGGCCCCACCGAGACGACGATCGTAGCAACCCGCCGCGAGCTGTCCGACTTGTCTCCCGGCGCCCTGGTCCCGATCGGCCGGCCGATCCCGGGCGCCCGGTCCTACGTGCTCGACCGTTTCTTCACACCGGTGCCGGCGGGGGTGAAAGGCGAGCTGTGGCTTGGCGGCGCCGGGGTGGCGTGCGGCTATCTGGGGCGTCCTGAGCTGACCGCCGAGCGTTTCGTTCCGGATCCCTTCGCTGGCGAGCCCGGAGCCCGCCTCTACCGCACGGGCGATCTGGCCGTCCTGAGGCCGGACGGCGATCTCCTCTTCGCCGGACGCGCCGACCGTCAGCTCAAGGTCCGCGGCTACCGCATCGAGCCCGGAGAGATCGAAGCCGCCCTGCGCCTCCACCCCGCCGTGCGCGACGCCGTCGCCGACGCCCGCGGCACGGGAGATACCCGGCGTCTGATCGCCTGGATCATACCGAGCGGAGATGAGATACCTGGGGCCTCGGACCTGCGAGCCTTCCTGCGCACCCGGCTCCCGGAGCCCCTGGTGCCGGTGGCCTATGTACCGGTCCCGGCCCTGCCGCTCAGCCCAAGCGGCAAGGTCGACCGTCGTGCCCTCCCCGAGCCGCTGGAGACGAGACCCGAAGGCGGCACCTACGCCGAGCCGCAGAGCGCCCTGGAGCGAATCATTGCGGAGATCTATCGCGACCTCCTGCGGGTCGCCCGCATCGGCCTGCACGACAACTTCTTCGACCTGGGAGGCCACTCGCTGCTGATCGTCCGGGCCCACCAGAAGCTCAAGCAGGCTCTGGGCCGCGAGATCCCCGTCCTCGACCTCTTCCGCTTCCCGACCGTGGCGGCCCTCGCCCGTCACCTGGGAGGCGAGGAGACGGGGACCTTGCAGAGAGTGCAGAGCCTCGCCGAGCAGCAGAGGGCCGCGCAGCAACGGCAGAAGGCGGTGATGGAACGCCTGCGCCTCCCGGGCGGCTCCGTCCAGAGATAACCAGAGTTGATTCTGAGGGTAATCCGCTGGGACGGCTAGGCAGGCGGCGCTTCTCCATCTCGGGATCGCAGACCCCGAAACCGGCAATGCTTGTAAGTTGTTGATCTAAATCGTGGTGCCGGAGGCGGGACTCGAACCCGCATGTCCTTGCGGACCAAAGATTTTAAGTCTGGCTCTGGCCAACACTCCCCAGACGTCACCAGACGATAAGCTCGGCAGAGTCAACAACTTTCGCCTGGCTCTCGCCCATCGACGATCTGGCGAGATCTGGGGAGTGTTGGATGGCACTGGTACAAAACTGGTGCACGAAAGCTCGTCAGCCGTCAATCCCATACCCCTAGCGTGGCTGCGGCTCGGGATTAGCAGCCTTCCCGCTAATCCGTTGGCCGCAGGAACCCCCCGGACCACCACATACCTCCTCTCCCACCGGGTCGACCAGTTTCTCAAAGTTGCCACGGCAGCCCGGGGCTTCCGATCGTGTTCTTCTGGTTGGGCCGAGGGACCTGGAACTCTCGACGACAGCGCCCGTGACGCCGGCCGGCCTGGTTGAGTACCGCGACCAGCTCGTCCCTGATAGCTGCGGCCCCGCAATCCACCAGCAGACCCTCGCCACCGTGCCGATCGAGACGACTGAGCGCCATCTCCGCCAACTTTGCGTGGAGGAGCCGCGGGCCGGGCTGCCGAGTTTCCAAGGGACCTGCTTCCCGATAAGCGAGGAGAAGGTTCTCCCAGTAAGTCAAGGCCTCGAACATAGATTGGGAAGTATGCCCCGCCCCAGAGCGCGTAGCGCGCGCCCATGGGGCGGGGCGGTTGTTATCCCCGCGGCGAAAGGCGGGCAAGCTTCGCCGATGACGAAGAGGCTCGGATGATGGCGTGGTCGAAGGCGTCGCGGGCGAAGCCGGTTCCCCGGGCGCCCACACCGCCCCCTGGGTGCCACTGACTGCGAAGCGACCTCTGCCGACTCGTTGGGCACGGTTTGGGTACGGCACTTTGGATTTCTCCGGTTTAATCTCGGTAGGACAGCGACTACGGGCTCCGCTTCGCCTTCCCATCGTCAAGCGGGGCGCTCCGCTTCGGTTCCCGGACGCTCAGACGCTGGTTGGCCTTGACGTTCTGCAACCGCTGAGTGACACCCGAGGGCCAGCGGATGAGGACCTCGTCCACGACAGAGGCAGAGCCAAGCCCGAAGGTCGGATCGATCTGGGACTGTGAGAGATACGTCCCTCCGCTGTGCACGAACCAGATTTGGGAACCGTCCCGGAGCGTAACCTTGACCAGAGCACCGAGCCCATCGCGGTTGCTGGAGGTGCCTTCGAGAGAAAGGCGCAGCCAGTTCCCATGGCCGCTGCCCCGGTTTTCGAAAATCTTCGCCTGTCCTCCGTTGGTGGTCAGCGCGATGTCAAGGTCGCCGTCATCGTCGAAATCCGCAAAGGCGGCGCCGCGAGCCACGATGGGTCTGGCGAGATCTCCACCATCGGTATCCGTCACCTCGCTGAAGTCACCTTTGTGGTTGTTCCGGAACAGTTGCTGGGGCTGTGCATAGGTGATGTTGGGCAGGATCTTGGATACCTGATCGTCCAGGTGGCCGTTTGCAAGGAAGAAGTCAAGCCAGCCATCGAGGTCATAATCAAAGAAAAAACATCCCCAGCCGAGGGTCAGGCGCGTCGCCCGGCCGATTTCGCTGACCGGTCCGATATCGAGGAAGAACACGTTCCCTTCGTTGCGATAGAAGCCGGTCAGCTCGTTCGAAAAATAGGTGATCGCCAGGCTAAGGCGACCGCTGCGATTGTAGTCTCCAATGGCAATGCCCATGCCTCCGCGGACCCGGCCGTCGGGAGAGTAGGCGATCCCGGAGACCAGTCCGACCTCTTCGAACGTGCCGTTGCCCTTGTTGCGGAAGAGGAGGTTCGGATTCGCGTCCGCTGCCACCGCGAGGTCGGTCCAGCCGTCGTTGTCCGCATCCAGGGGGACCACTCCGAGCAGCTTGGAGCTCGGCTGCTCGAAGCCCGCTTTCTGGGTCCAGTCCTCGAAAGATCCGTTGCCTCGGTTGTGATAATAGCGCGGCGATATGCCTTTATAGAGAACGGGGGTGCAGTAGGCCTTGGTCTTCCCGTCATAGGAGCAGAACACATCGGTTTCCGGCGTCCAGCGGACATAGCGCGTGACGAAGATATCGAGAAAGCCGTCGTTGTCCGCATCGAAAAATGCCGCCGAGGCACCGAACTCGAAATCCTGCGCGAGGCCCGCCTGACGGGAGATGTCGGTAAACCGGCCTTTGTCGTTCCGCAACAGGAAGTCCTGCCCCAGACAGGAGAGGTACAGATCCGGATCCCCATCGTTGTCGATGTCGCCCGCCACTCCTCCGAGGCAATATGCACTGAACGCGAGCCCGGCTTCGCGCGTCGCCTCGGTGAAACGGAAGCCGCCCTGGTTGAGGTAGAGCGCCGGGATTGTCGCCTTTTCGGGCTTGCCGGGGAAGTTGCGGCCGTTGACGAACAGCAGATCGGGCCGGCCGTCGACGTTGGCGTCCAGCACGACAACGCCAGGTCCGATCGTTTCGGGAAGCCACTTCGCGCCGAAGGCACCGGTGTTGTGCTCCCAGTTGATGCCGCTCTCCTTCGTCACATCGACGAAGCGGATCGGCTCTTTCGGCAGAGGGTCCGCCACCGAGCCGCCGCACACGGCGAGGACCGTCATCACTGCCAGGACCGGGAGCGGCAGCCTTTTCGAAAAATGAATGCGCAAGTCCATGGTCAGCCTCCATTCAAGGAAAGATTCTCGAGCGGCACGGAGTGATGCTCGTGCAACGGCTGTCGTTCGTAATTGGAGTCAGGATTAGCTTTCAGATAGGGACCGACCTGCTCCTGGGACAGAGGGCTCTCTTGGAGGCGGTAGAAGAGCGCCTGATGACGGCGGGAGAGATCCTGGTTCCCGAGAGCGCGATGGCAGAGCGCGAGGAGGAAATGCAGGGGAGGGTTCTCGGGATTAATCGCCAGCGACTTTCCGAACGCACTCACCGCCTCGCGATAGTTGGCCTTGAGGAAGAGAGTGCGCCCGACCTCTCCCCAGACGCTCGCCTCTCTCGGGTAACCGTTCAAGGCGGCGCGCAGGTGCTCGAGCGCTTCGTCATACCGGCCATCGGCCTGCTCCACCAGGCCGAGATAATAGTGCGCTCGCGGCAGGCGCGGATCGAGGGAGAGCGCCTTGCCGAGCGGGCCGCGGGCCTGCTCCATGTTGCCGAGAGCCCACTCCAGGTTGCCCAGGGTCGTCCACACCTCGGCGTCGTCTGGCCGCAGGGAGCGCAGCACCCCGAAGGCCTTGCGAGAGAGGATGAAATCCCCCCGGTTCGCCAAGCCGAAGGCGTAATCGTTCCAGCGCTCCGCGTCGGAAGCGGGCTTCATCGCCAGCCGGCTCATGTCGGGCAGCGCGGCGCCGGCATCCACGACGGGGAGAGTCCTCGAGGTCTCGGCGATGGTCACCACCGGCAGCCGCGGCGGAGCCTTTCCCGAGCCCTCGAAAACCCAGTCGGTGAAGGCCGGACGGAACGCGCGATGCTTGAGCCGCGAGACGAGCGTGATCCTGTCGCCGGCATCGGGCGGGACCTCGAGCCGGAAGCGGACGACGAATGCGGTATTGGCCTCGATCCGCTGTGCGAACACGGCGGCGCGAGCCGCCCAGATGTCGTAGCGCTCGAGCTTGCGCCCGTCACTGTTGATCCACAGGTTGCTCACGAAGTGCGCGCCAGGGTCGACATTGCCCGAGGAGTCTTCCTTTCCGCTCCAGAACAGGATGCGGCCCCGGTCATCGATCGCCTGGAACTCGACCCAGATGTCCTTCAGAACATATTTCCCGCCGGGAAACATGTGCCCGATGTCACGGCTGCGCAGGACGACATCGAATCGCGTGGACTCGCCGCGACGCAAGGTGGCCGGGATGCGGTCGAGCGGCGCGTAGAGATTCTCGGCCCGCTCCTCCGGTGACTCGGATCCGACCTCCGCCGGCGGCTGCCCCTTGCTCATGGCGAAGATCTCCATGCTGAGTCCCGACTTGAGCGATTCCACGACCGCCTGCATTTGCTGGACATCGCCCCGCAGAAAAGGTCCCGCGGTATTGGCGGCGGCAAAACGGTGCGAGCGCAGGTGGCCGCCCGCCCCTGCGGCGTCGCCGGTTTTCACCGGCGGCATGTGACAATCGACGCAGCTCTTGGGCTCCGGAAAGTGGACGGACTGTGTCATCCCCTGGCCCGATGCGCTGGTGGACTGCCAGGGGTCATAATCGTTCATGATACCGAGGAACTTGTACCTGTTGACCGACACGTCCATGTGGCCTTTGTGGCAGGTGGCACAGAGCTCGGCGCTGCGGAGGACCGGCCTGTCGTAGGCGAGGCGGTGCGGCTCCGGATTGGCCCGGACGAGCAGATCGTAAAGCGTTCTGGTGAAGAAGCTCCGGCTGGTCGCCAGCCGGTGGATGGCCGGGATCTCGAGCTCGTAGTCCGCCTGTCCCAGGGAGCTTTTGACCTTCGAGATGGTATGGCAGACCGTGCACGAGACGCCCTCGGCGGCGGTCGGGGCTGATGCCATCTCGTCCACCGGCCGGTCCGCCGCGCCGGTGACTAGGAGCGCCGGAGTGTGGCAGCCAGCGCACCAGCGCGCCGCGACCGGACCGGACACCTTCCGCATCTCCTCATAGGTTCGCCGATACCAGGGATTGTCGAGCCCCGAGAAGCGATGCGCCGACGAAGACCACTCGGCGAGGACGCCGGGGTGACAGCCGGCGCGCCCGCAGCCCGCGCTCCCGGAGAGGTCGCCCTCCGCCAGCCATCCCCCTGAACGGGTGCTCACCGCGGAAGGGTAAAACGGCCCATCCTCGCCTCCCATCGCCTGCTCCGCCATCGAGAGCGGCGCCGGTGGATTCGAGAACCCGGCCGGGCTCGCGGTGTCTTCGCGGGCCAGCAGACGCACGACTCCGACGACCACCAGGACGGCGACGAGCCCGGCCATGGAGAGCCTCCGCAGGCGGCCCGGCCGAGAGACATCGAGGAGCGCGATGCACCCGGCGACCGCCAACTCCACATGGGTCCAGACGAGAGCCTCCAGGCCTCTGCGGTTGCCGACAACGACGAGCGCCATGCCGGCCACGGCCGAGAGAAGTAATAGAAGAACGCCGATGCTCTTCGATGATCGATGGCGCCACCACCAGAGGGCGCAGGACACGGCGAACGCGAGACCGAGGGCCAGATGCGCTAGAAGATTCGCCAGATAGAGCGGGCCTGCGGGGCTGGCGAACGCAAGACAGGCGATGTTCACCACCAGCAGAACCGCGAGAAGCCCCCGCCACATCGTACTTCCGGATTTCATCGGCACCGCTTCTACCTCCATTCCGACTCCATTCCGAGGGAATGTGTCCGCCGGTCTCAGTCCTCGCGCAGGACCGTCATGGGATCGACACGGACGATGCGACAGGCGGGAATCAAACAGGCGACAAGAGCGACGGAGCCGAGCACTCCGGCCGCGGCCGCGAACGTCAGAAAATCGTTTCTTGTCAAGCCATACAGGAGGCTCTGGAGGTACCGGGTCAGGAAGAGCGATGCGAGGACACCGCATCCCAGACCGATTACGACCGGCAGCATTCCTCGCGAGACGAGCGATATCACGAGAGAGCTGCGCCGGGCGCCCAAAGCCATCCGGATCCCCATATCTCGCATATGTTGCGCGACCCCCTGACTGACCACTCCGAAAACACCGAAGGACGCCAGGAGCAGACCGACGGCGGCGAAGACGCCGACGAGGAGAGAGCTGAAGCGCGGTTGTGCAATGGAACGGGCGACGTGCTGCTCAAGCTCCTCGACGTTGTAGACCGGCAGCCTGGGATCGAGCGACCAGACCGCCTTCCGCAGCAGATTGGCCGACCGGTGCGGATCCGAGCACGTGCGGATGACCAGAGCCATGGAGGCCAGGGGATTCTGCATGTAGGGGTAGTATGCCGTCGGCCCGCCGGCGTCCGCCAAGCGATCCGTACGGACGTCGGACACGACGCCGACGATCGTCAGCCAGTGGATTGGATCATCGCCGGCGCCTGCCTGGAGATTGTCGGAAGTGATCCGCTTTCCGAGAGGGTTTTCGCCGGGCCAGAAGCGCTGCGCCGCGGTTTCGCTGACAATGGCAACCGGTGTGGCGCCATCGATGTCCCGATCGTCGAACGGACGCCCTCGTTGCAGTCGAATTCCCATGGCCCGGAAGTAGTCGGGGCTGATGATATATTTCGTCACCACCGGCGCCTGCTCCTCGGAAGCAGGGGTCTGTCCTTCGATCGAGATGGACCCGGAGAAGCTGAACGAGCTGAGCGGCAGGACCGAGACCAGCCCGGCATGCTCGACATCCGGCATCGCCGAGAAACGATCGAGCAGAGTGCGGAAAAACTGGAGCGGCTTTTCGCTCTCCGGAGCATAACGATCGGCGGGCAGGGACACCTCCGCGGTCAGCACTCTCTCGGCTTCGAATCCAGGCGATGTGCCCGCCAGAAGGGCGAAGCTCCGCAGCAGCAGCCCCGCACAGATCAGGACGACCGCGGCGAGCGTCACCTCGGCGACGATGAGAGCATCACGCGTCCATCCTCTCCCTCGCGCGGTCTTCCAATAGACCTTCCGTTGCAGGGATTCCTTGAGATCGAGCCGCGAGGAGCGGAACGCGGGCAGGGTGCCGAAGAGAATCGCGGCAAGCACCGAGAGCGCCACCCCGAAGAGCGCCATCTTGCCGTCGAGGCGGATGGCGCCCGCGGTGGGAAGGGCCTGGCGGTACAGCGCGAGCAGGTTCTGGATGAGCCATGATCCCGCGAGCGTCCCGAGGCACCCTCCCGCCAGCGCCAGCACGACACATTCCGTGAGGAGCTGACCGACGATGTGCCAAGACCGTGCTCCGAGAATGCCCCGGATGGCGATCTCCCACTCCCGGGAGGCCAGACGCGCGAGCATCAGATTGGCCACATTGACACAGGCGATCAGCAGAACGAAGGCGACCGCGCCCCAAAGAATGAGCAGAGCCGGACGAATCTCTCCCACCAGGCTCTCCTGGAGGCGGTCCACGTGGACGCTCCACCCCTCGTTGGTGGCCGCGTATTCGTGCCCGAGCCGTGCTGCGAGGTTCTGCAGATCGGTTCTCGCCGTTTCGACCGTGACGCCCTGGCGCAGCCGTCCCAGACCGACGAGATAATGGCGGCTCCTCTTCTGGCTGGCGAGGTCCATGGCGAGCGGCTTCCAGTAATCATTCCCCGTCTCCATGTCGCTCAGCGTCTGGAAATCGGGAGGCATCACTCCGATCACCGTATACGCCTCGCCGTCGAGCCGGATCGGGTGGCCGATGATCCCCGTCTCCCCGCCGAACAGGCGGTGCCACAGGCCGGAGCTCAAGAGGACGACGCGCGGCGCTCCCGGCGTATCGTCCTGCGCGGTGAACGTGCGGCCGATCAGCGGCCGGATGCCCAGGACCTCGAAAAATCCGTGCGTCACCTCCAGACCGGCGAGCCGCAGGGGCTCGTCGCCATCGGTGTAGGAGGCCGTGCTGTTGACGTAGGCAGACAGGGCCTCGAAGGAGGTGCTCTGCGCCCGATAGTCCGCAAAATTGGGAGGAGAGATGCCGAAACGAGGGAGCCCGGCCTCCACATTGCTGTCCATGATCAAGAGGATCCGGTAGGATTCCCGGTACGGGAGCGGCTCCAGGAGAACCCGTTTGACGACGCTGAAGATGGCCACATTGCCGCCGATCCCCAGCGCCAGGGCCAGAACGATCAGCAGTGTGGAGAGCGGCTCTCTGCGCAGGGCGCGCAGCGCGAAGCGCACGTTCCTAGACAGGCTCTCCGTCATCAGATCCTCCTCTCGCCGCCGTCCGCCACCGGCCGGGAAACCCCGTCGAGACATGCCCGGAGGCGTTCGGCGAGGACCTGCACATGGGGGTCCAGGACCATGGAGCTGTGCTCGCCAGGCACCTCGTGAACCTCGACACCCTCCTGAGCCCAGCGATCCCAGCCGAGCGCCGGGTCCCCCGGCCCCTGCACCCGGAAGAGGGTGATCTTTCCCGGATAGGGCTGGGGGACGTAGCGCAGCGTGGCCCGGTTGTGGCCCTGATGGACCGCCAGGAACCTCCGGGCCTGCTCCACTCCGACATCGGGCGGGATCATGGCCCTGCGCCGGAGCATCTCGAGCACGAATTCGAGCTGCCGGTCGCGGTGACCGAGCTCGGTGAGCTTCTCCACGGTCACCGGCAGACCCTGCTCTTCGGCCCAGAGCGCCAGGTACTCGACGCCATCGAGATCCTTCGTCCCGCCCGGCTGCGGCGTGTCCAGCATCGCGAGAAGGGCGATCTCCTCGCCGCGCTGCGCGAGAGAGCGCGCCATCGCGTACGCCACCAGACCTCCGAAGGACCAGCCGAGAAGGAGATAGGGCCCATGCGGCTGGATCTGCAGGACGGCGTCGAGATACCGCTCGACCATCTCCTCGACGGTCGTCAAGGGTTCCTGGTCGTCTTCCAGCCCCGGGGGCTGGATCCCATAGACGGGCTGGCGAGCTCCCAGGAGAGTCGTCAGGCGATGGAAGCGGAAGACGCTCCCGCCGCCGGGGTGCACACAGAAAAGTGGCCACAGGCCGGGGCTGCCGGCCTGGAGCTGCACCACCAGGGACGGGCGCTCCGCACGGGGCCGGCTGCGCAGCAGAACCGCCAGCCCCTCGATCGTGGGCTCCCGGAAGAAGGCGCCCAGCGGGACCTCCTGGCCGAACTCCCCGGAAATCCGGGAGACCAGGCGGACCGCGTGGACCGAGTCGCCGCCCAGGTCGAAGAAGTTGTCGCGCACGCCGATCGGGCTCCGGTCGAAAACCTTTTCCCAGATTTCTGCCAACCGGACCTCGAGGTGATCGCGGGGCCGGACGAATCGTTCGATGTCCACGCTGTGGACGCCCTCCGGCTCCGGCAGCGCAGAGCGGTCGACCTTGCCGTTCGGAGTGAGCGGCAGCTGATCGATCACGAGGAGCTGCGAGGGCACCATCGCCTCCGGCAGGAGCTCTCGCAGGAAGCCGCGGACATCTTCGACCAGTTGCCGGGTCTCCTCCTTGCAGGTGCTCTCCGCGCGCGTTGCGCCGGCGCCCTGCCGCCGGCCGTGCGGGTCCGGATTGCGCCCGCCGAGGAGACCGTGCAGGAAGATCTGCTCACGCCCCACGACCCCATCGGCCCGGAGCCGATCGGTATCCAGCAGACCAATCGGACAGAGGCCGATCTGGCAGCGGGAAGCCGTCGTCATGAGAAGCTGTCCGAGACGCCCGGCCTCCACCAGGCAGACGCTCTCGGCCCAGTCGCCGAAGGAAGGCCGCAGGACGCCCGGGTCTGCCATCAGGATGATGGTGAACGCCGAGCGGTCATAGATCTCCTGATTGTTGGCGGCATGATCCATGCGATCCAGGCGGGGGCTCTGCGACAGGAGCAGCAGCCGATGTCGCTGCGGATCGTAGTGATAGAACCCCTCCGGGACGCCCTCGACCCGCTGCGGTTTGATCGAGACATACATCCGGACGGGAAGACCGGAATCGACCGGCCCGAGCGGCTGCAGCGAGCCGAGCAGGACGCTGAGGTCCTCCCCGGAGATCGGCGGCTCCGGCAGATATTCGCGGTGGCTCCGGCGGTCCCGGAACGGTGCGACGAAGGCTTCGTCGATCTCGGGTACCGGAAGGTCAACGCGCGGCCTCTCCCGATCGCCTCGCCGCAGGCCGTGCTCGGCGAGCTTGAACTCGAGACGCCCCATCTCGCCGAGCGAGCCGGCCTGGCGGGCGAGCTCGTGATCCAGGCTGCTCTGCCGGGTGGGCGGAACCAGGAAATCCGACGCCGCTCCGGGGGCATCGCTCCCGGAGGCGGCCGGAGCCGCGGGCCTGCCCCCGGCCAGCGAGCACATCAGGACGTGCCCCTCGTCCAGGCGGAAGAGACGCCGCGTGGGCTCGAGGTCGAACGGCCGGATTGGCAGCAGCCTGAGGTCCTGCTCCGCCGCCGCTTCCGCGAGGAGCTGGCTCATGTAGCCGGCCTCGAGGAGGCTGAACTCCCGAGCCATCCGGCTGTACAGGGGCACGATGGCCTTGAGCTGCGCGATCAGGTGCACGGAGAAGGCCGCCTCTCCGCCGGTCTGCCGGTCGGCCTCGGCGATCTCTGCCCCGAGGCTCTCCTCACCGGCCATCCCGATCAGGCAGTGATCCTCCGGGTGGTAGTAGTAGATGCCCCCCTCGATTCCGTCGATCCGATCGGGTCTGACCCGGATGTAGGTCTGGACCGGATAGAGGTTGCCGGCCGATGGATAGCGGTATTTCGGCAGCGGGAATTCGTCCTCCTCGAGCCGCATCAGGCACTGCAGCCAGGAGCCGAAGGCGGCGAAGGGCAGGGGCTCCGCCGAGAAGCCGCGGACGCTCTCGCGTTCCGACCGGCCGTCCGCAGCGAGGAGCCGGATGAACGGCAGGCCGTCCGCAGCCCCGCCGGGCGGCTCCAGCCGCAGCTCTCCGCCGGAGGATCCTGCCGTGGCAGAAGCCTCCTCCTTGTCTTCGCTTTCGGCAATGATGTATCCCATGAGGCTGCGGTCGCTCCGCTTGCCTCCGACCACCTTCACCACCGCGGCGCGGACCCGGGGGTGCCGCTGCATCACGTTTTCGATCTCGCCGAGCTCGATCCGATGTCCGCGGATCTTGACCTGCGCGTCCGTCCGCCCCAGGATTTCGAGCCGGCCGTCGGGAAGGTAGTGTCCGAGGTCCCCGCTGCGGTAGAGGCGCTCGCCGAGGGAGGGGTGATGGAAGAAGCTCGCCTGCGTCCTCTCCTCGTCCCGGTAGTAGCCCCGCGCGAGGCCCGCCCCTCCGATGTACAGCTCTCCGGTCGCCCAGAGCGGACGCATCTCCGCGAGATCGTCGAGCACGTAGATGTGGTGATTGGCCAGAGGCAGGCCGTAGGGAATGCTCTTCCATTCCGGATCCACCTCGCCGATGGGGTGGACGGCCTGCCAGATCGAAGCTTCCGTCGGCCCTCCGAGGCTCACCACCTGGACTCCCGGGATCAGCGCCCGCACGCGGTCCGGCAGGCTCACCGGAATCCAATCCCCCGACAACAGGACGAGACGCAGGCTGCCGAGGTCGATGCCCCGGCGGTTGGCCGCATGATCCACCACCATCTCCATGAGCGCCGGCACAGAGTTCCAGACCGTGACGCGGTGCTCGCGGATCAGCTCGGCCCAGCGGGCGGGATCACGTAGAGCCCGCGCCTCGGGCAGCACGATCCCGCCTCCCGCGGCGAGCAGCCCGAAAAGATCGTAGACTGAGAGATCGAAGCTGAGGGACGAGAGCGCCAGGACGCGGTCCTCCGGACCGACCTGGAAACGCCGGCTCACGTCGAGAACCGTGTTCAGCGGGGCGCGATGCTCCAGCATCACTCCCTTGGGAACTCCCGTGGAGCCCGAGGTGAAGAGGACATAGGCGAGGCTTTCCGAGCCAGGCCCTCCGGCCTCCGGGAGCAGCGGCGGCCCGTCCAGGCCCGCGGCCTCGACGACGAGAGGACGCAGCCCCTCCGGCCAGTCGCAGACATCGCGGAGCCAGGGCTGGATCAACGCCAGGTCGACCGCGGCCTGCTCCAGGAGCTGCCGGATCCGCTGCCGCGGCAGATCGGCGCTGACCGGCAGATAGGGAGCGCCGGCCCGGAGCACCGCGAGAGCCGCCACGATCTGTTCCCAACCCTTCTCCATCACGATGGCGATCGGACGGTCGCGGCAGGCGCCCTGCTCGTGGAGGAGGCGCGCGAGAGCCCCGGACCAGGCGTCCAGCCGGCCATAGCTCAGCTCCAGCTCTGCGGTCAGGACGGCCGGCGCTTCGGGCCTCGCGGCGGCCTGCCGCTCGAAGGCCGAATAGAGCAGCTCGCCCTCGGGTATCGGCACCGCGGTGGCATTGCTCTCGGCGATGCGCTGCAGGTGGGACTCGGGGAGCCAGGGGCGGCCGGACCGGGACCACAGATCGTCCTCCTCGCTCAGGCGCCGGAGCAGACGGCAGTAGGAGTCGAACATGTCGTCGACCAGCCCGTCGGGAAAGAGCTCCCGGATGGCATCCCAGTGGATCCTGAGCACGCCGCGGCTCTCCCCCAGCTGGTTGTCGAGCCAGACCTGGGGCGTCTGGGTGATCGAATAGACCAGGTCGAGCTGGAGAGCGTCCTGCAGATCGTCCGGGAGGCCGGTATCCTGTCCGAGAGTGCTGGTGAGCACCACCGGCATCAAGGCGCGCGGGGCGCCGCCCTGCCGTCTCGCCAGCTCCCGCAGGACGCGAATGCCGCTCATCCAGCGGTGATCCATGTCCTCCCAGAGCTGCTCCTGGAGCCGCCGGGCGCGCACCTCGAACGAGTGCTCCGGATGGCAGTAGTCCACCTCCAGGAGGTTCACCGACGTGAAGTTCCCGATGATGTCGTTGACCTGGGGGTGGAGCGGCAGGCGATTGAACACCGTCAGGTTGATCGTGAAGCGCAGATTGCGGCTCCACAGCGACAGGATGTCGGCATAGGCCGCGAGCAGGATGCCGGTCGGAGACAGCCCCGCCCGCGCCGCCTGCGCCTTGAGGCGGCTCCAGCTTTCCGGATCGAGCTCGGAGGACCAGCGGCTGAACCTCGGATGACGCAGGGTCGAGGGATCTTGCGCGAAGGGCAGCTCGGGCGCCTTCGGGAGCGTGTCGAGGCGCTTCCACCAGTACTCCTGCGAACGGCGGTAGAGCTCCGTCTTCTGGAGGGCCACCTCGGCCAGCACATAGTCGCGGAACGAAAGATCGAGGGGGGGCAGCGCGACCCCGGGCCGGGTGTAGAAGAGAAAGAACTCGCGGTCCAGACGGGTCGAGCTCCAGGCGTCCTGGATCAGGGCGTCCTGGCTGAGATGCAGGCGGATCCGACCACCGTCCAGAAGGGAAAAACGAATGTCGAACAACGGCCAGCGCTCTCCCTCCAGGACCTGGTGCGACATCTCCTCCCGGATCAACTCGAGCTGGCTCTCCCTCGCCTGCTCGTCGAGGCACCGCAGGTCGATGACCGGCGGGTGGTAGGGAGGCGGATCCGCGAGAATCCTCTGGTAGCCGTCGGGGAGCAGGACGACGCGCAGAGTGTCATGGCGGGCGATCAGGAGCCGGAGCGCCTGGATCATTCTCGGCAGCTCCAGGTTCAGGCTCTCGAGCTCCGTGTAGCTGTGGGTGGCGACGCCGCCCAGCTCGACCGCATTGCTCCGGCCGACCCAGTACGCCTGCTGCACGTCGTTCAAGGGGAACGGATCGTATCGACGGCCGGGATCCGGAACGATCGCCGGCAGGGTCGCCGGCGGCGGTGCGTCCTCGCCTCGTCCGGCGCGCTGACGGGAGATGGCCACCGCCAGCTCGGCGATGGTGGGCGCCTTGAAGAGCGCGCGCAGGTGCAGCTCGATCCCGAGCTGCCTCCGGATCTGGAACAGAAGCCGGATGGCCAGCAGAGAATGGCCGCCCGCAGCGAAGAAGCTCTCGTTCACCCCCACCCGCGTCCTCCCCAGCAGCTCGCCCCAGATCTCACTGAGCTTCCTCTCCAGAGGCGTGCGCGGCTCGGCGAACGTCGCCCGGCCCTGATCGTCCAGATCCACCTCGCGCGCCGCCAGGGCTCGGCGGTCCACCTTGCCGTTGGGGCTCAGGGGCCATGCGTCGAGCCAGACGAACCCCGAGGGCTGCATGACGTCGGGAAGGCTCCGTCCCAGGAACGCACAGAGCTCGGCCTCTGCGGGCCGCGGCTCTCCACCTCCGCGGAGGTACGCCACGAGACGCTGCTCCCCTGTCGCGTCCGCATGAAGGACCACCACGCTATGGGCGACGGCCGGGTGCCGGTCGAGCACCGTCTCGATCTCCCCGAGCTCGATCCGGAACCCGCGCAGCTTGATCTGGTTGTCGAGCCTCCCCAGGAACTCGATCTCTCCGTCAGGCCACAGGCGCACGCGGTCGCCGGTCCGGTAGAACCGCCCTCCCGGTTCCGCCCCCCAGGGATCGGGCACGAAGCGTTCCGCCGTGAGATCGGGGCGGCCCAGGTAGCCGCG
This sequence comes from Thermoanaerobaculia bacterium, assembly GCA_035264905.1. Lineage (GTDB taxonomy): Bacteria > Acidobacteriota > Thermoanaerobaculia > Multivoradales > UBA5704 > UBA5704. The sequence continues at coordinate 9,952 of DATFPH010000071.1, read as the reverse complement.
CGCGACGCCCACCCCGGCGAGGAACAGCTCGCCCGGCACTCCGACCGGCGCCGGATCCCAATGACCGTCGAGCACGTGGGCCCGGCGGTTGTCGAGCGGACGGCCGATGGTCACCGGGCCGGCCGGCCCCATCCGGCCGAACGTCGAATAAATGCTGTCCTCGGTCGGACCATACAAGTTCATCACCCGCTGCACTTGCGGGTGCTCATGGATCCGGCTCACCAGCTCGGACCGCGGCCCTTCCCCCCCCAGGCCCACCGTGCGGAGCTGCGGAGGCAGCTCCGCCGCGGCCAGCACCGCCATGGCCGAGGGGACCGTGTTGATGAACGTCACCTCGCCGGCGGCCTCCAGAGACGGCAGCTCGAGGGCGTTGTCCGCGAGGATGACCCGGCCCCCCCAGCACAAGGGGACGAACAGCTCGAAAACCGAGAGATCGAAATTGAACGACGTCGAGACCAGAAAGCCGGAGAGGTCCTCGAGCGGGAACGCGGTCCGTGCCCAGCGCACGAGCCCGGCGACTCCCCGGTGCGGGACCGCCACCCCCTTCGGCCGCCCCGTGGAGCCCGAGGTGTAGAGCACATAGGCCAATCGGCCGGCATCCGCCGCGGCGTCCTCCGCATCGAGGGGCGCGGCGCTCTCCTCGTCGATCGCCGTCCGTTCGGCATCGAGGCCGAGCCAATGCGCCGCGCTCCCGGGCAGGAGATCTCGCAGGCCCTCGACTCCGACGAGGATGGACAGACCGGAGTCGGCGGCGATCCAGGCCAGGCGCTCGGCGGGATGGGACGGATCGAGAGGGACGTAGGCGCCCCCGGCCTTCAGCACGGCCAGCAGCCCGTACACCATCTCGGGGGAGCGATCGAGCAGGAGCCCCACGCGCGCCTCGGGCCCGACGCCGAGCCGCCGCAGGCGGCGCGCCAGACGGTTCGCCCGGCCATCGAGATCGGCATAGGTCAGACGCTCCGATCTCCAGATCAAGGCGGTCGCCCCGGGCGTGCGGCGGACCTGCTGCTCGAAGAGCCGATGCAACAGCTCGCAGCTCTCCGGCGGCACGGCCGTGTCGTTCCACTCGAACAGGAGCTGATGCCGCTCTCCGGCGCTCAGCAGAGCACATTCCGCGACGCAGCGCTCCGCGTTCGCCGGCAGGGTCTCGAGCAGGGTCTTGAAGTGGCCGAGGAGCCGCTGGATCGCAATCGCCTCGAAACGGTCGCGCTCGTAGAAGAGGCGGAGACGCAGATCGGAGCCGGCCTTGACCAGCAGGGTCAGCGGGTAGTTGGTGCTCTCGACGGATTCGACGGCGGAGATCCTGAGGCCGTTGCCCTGAGCCTCCGGGGAGCGGCCCGTCGGGAAGTTCTCGAAGACGAGCAGAGTGTCGAAGAGCGGCTCCCCGGCCGGCAGCTCGCTCCAACCCTGGACGCTCGCGAGCGGCGCGTGCTCCACCTGGCGCAGCTCCAGCTGGCGCGCCTGGAGCTGGCGGAGACAGGGCAGGAGCTTCTGCGCGGCCGGAATCCTGGCGCGCACCGGAACGGTGTTGATCAGCAGACCGACCATCGTCTCGATCCCCGGCAGAACCGGCGGCCGGCCGGAGGTGACGGTGCCGAAGATCACATCCTCCCGATCTCTGTAGCGGCCGAGGAGGAGCGCCCAGCACCCCTGGACGAGGGTGCTCAAGGTGAGCTGGCGCTGCCGGGCGAAGGTCTGCAGAGCGGCCAGTCCGGCCTCGGGGAGGAGGTCCTGCCGCTCCTCGTCGCGCTCCTCCTTGGCTCCGGCCTTGCGCTCGATCGGAAGCCGGGTCGCCGAGGTGAATCCGCAGAGCTCCTGCCGCCAGACGGTCTCGGCCCGCCCGGCATCCTGCGCCTGCAGCCAGCCAATGAAATCTCCATAGGGCCGGCTCGGCCGCAGCGGCGGCGATCCGCCATTGGTCAAGCCGCGATAGATGGCCGAGACCTCCTCCAGGATCAGGGCGATCGACCAGCCGTCGAGGATCAGGTGGTGATAGCTCCAGACGAGCTGCCAGGCGTCGTCGGAACGGAGCAGGGCCAGCCGGCTGAGGGGGGCTTTGGAGAGGGTGAAGCCCTTTTCGCAGTCGGCCCGCAAGAAGTCGTCCTGCCGCTGCCGGCGCTCTTCGAGAGAGCAGCCCCGCAGGTCGACCTCGTGCCAGGGCAGCGCGACGCGCCCATAGACCACCTGGAGCGGCTTCTCTTGGCGCTCCCACACAAAAGCCGTGCGCAGCGGCTGATGCCGTTGGACGACCTGGCTCCACGCCTGTCTATAGGCCTCGGGGTCCAGCTCGCCCTGCAACGTGCACCGGAGCTGCTGGAAGTACAGCCCGAGATCCGGCGCGTAGAGGGCATGGAACAGCAGGCCCTCCTGCAGAGGCGAAAGGGGATAGATGTCCTCGATCAGATCCTGGGGAACCCTGCCTGCGGTCTGCGTCACGGCCTGGATCTCCGCTCGGTTGAATGGGTGGCCTCGAGGGGCTGCATCACTCTCCTCCCTGCAGCTCCGCGAGAAGGTCGTCGAGCGCTGCCTGGGTCAGGCCAGCGCGGGGAAAATCTGCGGTGGTGTATGCCGGCACGGCGGCGGAGCCGCTGTGGAGGACGAGATCGCGCAATGCGCTCAGGCAGCCTTCGGCCATGCGCTCGACGGTGACCCGGTCATGGAGGTTCTCGCTGTAGATCCAGGACATCCGCAGCTCCCCCCCGGTGACGCTCGCGATGATCTCCAGGACGTGGCTGCGCAGCTCTCCCGGGTCCACCTCGGCCCCTCCGGGCTCCGGCGCAGAGGTGAGCAGTGCGGCCTCGTCGCCCGCCAAGTCGAGCTGCCCCAGATAGAGGAAGACGATCTGGGGCACCGGGAACCCCCCGAGCATCGCCTCTCCCTCCGGCCTCAGATGACGCAGCAGGCCATACCCGAGACCGGAGCCGGGCAGCGCCCGCATCTGCTCCTTGACCGCTCTCAGCGCATCGACGGGATCGGTGGCTTCGACATGCAGGAGGAGGGGGAACAGGGCGGTGAACCAGCCGACCGTGCGCGAGAGGTCGATGTCTTCCAACAAGGGCTCCCGGCCGTGCCCTTCGATGTCCAGCAGGACCTCCGGCCCCATCCACCGGCGCAGGGAGAGCGCGAGCCCCGTGAGGAGCGCTTCCTGGACCTGCACCCGGTGAGCGCGCGCGAGATCGTGCAGCAGCGCCCGCGTCATCTGGGAGTCCAACGTGACGGTCACCGTGCGCGCAGACGCCATGCTGTTGGCCCCGGTGGACCGCTCGACGGGCAACCCGGCCACCCGGCGGCGCCGTTCGTCGGCCCAGTACGCCATCTGGGAGGCGACCTCCGCCTCTCCGGCGTGCTCCCGGAGACGCCGGGACCAGCGCTGGAACGAGGTGGTCCTGGCCGGCAGGACGACGCGCTGCCCACTCTCGAGCTGGAGGTAGGCGGTCTGCAGGTCGGCGAGCAGGATCCGCCACGAGACCGCGTCGATGGCCAGATGGTGGACGACGATCATCAATCGGCCCGGAGCGCCGGCGCCGAAGTCGAAGAAGACGACGCGCAGGAGCGGGCCCAGCGCGAGATCGAGGCTGCGTTGCAGTGCCTCCGTGGCCCGTTCTGTCGCGGCTCTCCGCTCCGTCCCGGGCAGGCCCGACAGATCGATGCAGGCGGCGGGCGGCTCTCCGCGCGCGTCGTCGAGCCACTGCCGCCAGCCCGCCGGCGCCGCGGCACAACGCAGCCGCAGGGCATCGTGATGGTCGAGCAGAGCCTCGACGGCGCGGCGGAGCAGAGCTGGCGCCAGCGGCCGCCGGACGACCGCGAGCATGGACTGATTGAATTGGTGCGGATGGGCGAGACCGCGCGCGAAGAACCAGAGCTGGATCGGAGTGAGCGGTACCTCGCCCGCGGCGGCCTGGTCGCCGGCCGCCTCCGGCCGGCAGCTCGCCGCGGCAGCCGCCATCTCCGCGACGGTCCGCAGCTCGAACACCTGCCGGGGCGTCAGACGCAGGCCTGCCTCGTGCAGGCGGGCGTGGATCTGCAGGCTGATGATGGAGTCTCCTCCGAGCTCGAAGAAATCGTCATGGATCCCGATCTCCTCGATGCCGAAGACCCCTTGCCAGATGCCGGCGACCACGCGCTCCGCCTCGTTCTGCGACGCCTCGTAGGGTGTGCTCAGGTCGGGCCGGGGATGGCCGCGCAGCCGCAGACCCGGATCGGCCGCCGGCGAGACCGGCGGCTGGAGCCGCTCCGCCGCGGTGTGGAAATCCTCGATGGACACGACGAGCTGCGGAGAGCGCGCGTCGAGGGCCCGCAGAAAGACCTCCGCCCCCTCCTCCGCGGACATCCCGACCGCGATGACCCGGTGGGGATCATGGCCGCGGCGCAGCGCCTCCTCGAAGGCCATTCCCGCGTCGCGCCAGGTGTCCCAGCCGATCGAAACGATGTGCGTCCTGCCGGTGGCGAACCGGAAGTGGGCAAAGGCGTCCAGGAAGGCGTTCGCCGCACAGTAGTCGATCCGCCCCATCTGGCCGACGACCGAGCTCAGCGAGGAGCAGAGGACCATGACGTCCAGCTCGCCCCCGAAGAGCTCGTCGAGGATCCAGGTCCCGGTCACCTTCGGCGCGAGCACGGCTGCCGCCATGTCGCGGGTCTTCCACTGCGTCAGGCCCGCAGGAGGCGCGCCCGCGGCGTGGATGACCCCGTGGATCACGCCGAAGCGCCGGCGCACCTCGCCGACCGCCTGCCTCATCTGCTCCAGGTCGGCGACGTCCGCGTTCAGCACGAGCACCTCGCCTCCCTTCCTCTCCAGCTCGCGCAGACGGAGGATCTTCCGGCTCGTCCGGTCCGCCGCGCCGTGGGCCGAGATCCACGCGTCCCACGCGCTCCGCTCGGGCAGCGGCGTGCGCCCTACGAGCGCCAGGCGAGCTCCATGGACGGACGCGAGGTGATCCGCCAGCTCGAGAGCCATCCCGCCCAGACCGCCGGTGATGAGCCAGGTCCCGCCGTGCCGCACGAACGGCGGAGGGGTTGAGGGCGCCGCCAGGCGAACCGGCTCCATGGCCTCGACCCAGCGGTATGTTCCGCGATAGGCGACGACAGGGTCGGCCGCTTCCGCCAGCAGCTCAGCGGCCAGTTGACGACTGACGGCCTCCAGGCGGGACGCGGGCACCAGAAGGAGATCGATGCTGCGGCAGGCGATGTCCGGAAGCTCGCGCGGGAGGGTACGGCAGGCCCCCATCAGCGTCGCCTTGGTGGGATCGATCGGGTCCCCGCCGGTCACCGGCTGCATGCCCGTCGAGACGATGTCCAGACGGAGAGGCTCTCCTGGCATCTGCTCCTCGATCGCCTGGATCAGGAAAAGGAGGCTGTAAAAGCCGAGATCGAGCTGTCGCTCGCACGACGCCCGGGTGGGAGCCTCGGCAGGGGTCACGCTCCACAGGTGAACGACGGACCTGGGCAGCAGGCCGCGCGAGCGCAGCGCGCCGAGCAGCGCGCGGTACCCTTCCGGATCTCCGGGAGCGAGCGCGAAGCCCTCGGCGCCGCGGTCCTCGAAACGCTCTCCCGCTACGACGCTGACCACCGTTCCTCCGGCCTCCCGCAGCCCTGCGACGATCTGCCGGCCGAGCCCGCAGGCGTCCTGGAGCACCAGCCAGGGAGAGCGGGCGGCGCTCCCCTCGCGCGGCTCGGGCGGCACCGTCTTCTTCCAGGAAGGCAGGTAGAGCCATTCGGAGGGACCCGTCGGGGACCGGGGGCTCGCCACGAGCTGCGGCTGCTGCGGCGAGATCCAATACCGCTGGCGTTGGAAGGGATAGAGCGGAGCCGCGACGCGCCGGCGGCGCGCGCGGCCATGGAGGCCCTGCCAGCGGACCTCCACGCCCGCGATCCAGAGCTTCCCCAGCCCCGCCAGCAGGTCCGCCATCTGCGGACGGTCCTCGCTCGGAGCCGGCAAGGAAGCAACGATCGGGGTCCCGAGAAGCTTGTCGGGGTGCCGCTCCGCCAGCGTGCCGAGCGTCCTTCCCGGTCCGACCTCGAGAAGGGCGGAATCCGGGTCTCTCAGCAGCTCGCGCAGATTGTCCGCGAAGCGCACCGTCTGGCGGAGATGCCGGACCCAGTAGTCGGGGTCCGTCGCCTCCTCCGGGCGGATCCACGTGCCTGTGAGGTTCGAGAGGAACGGGATCTCGGGAGGCCGCAGGGAGATCCGCCGCAGCCGCTCACGGAAGGGCTCCAGAATCGGCTCGACCATGCCCGAGTGGAATGCATGGGAGACCGCGAGGGCCCGGCAATGGACGCCGGCGGCCGCGAGCCGCCCTTCCAGCGCGTCGACGGCGGGGAGCGGCCCGGAGACCACACAGAGGCCCGGTCCGTTGACCGCCGCCAGGGAGAGCTGGTCGTCCAGGAGCTGCCGGACCTCCTCCTCCGCCTGGGCGATTCCGATCATCCGGCCGCCGGGGAGGCTCTGCATCAGGCGTCCGCGCTCTGCGACGAGGTCCAGGCACTGCTCGAGAGAGAAGACTCCGCTCAGGCAGGCCGCCACATACTCGCCGATGCTGTGGCCGGCCAGGGCCGCGGGCTCGACCCCCCATTCCATCCACAGCCTGGCGAGGGCGTATTCGCAGACGAACAGGGCCGGCTGGGCGAGCCGGGTCGCATCGATGTCGGGCGGCTCCGCAGCGGCCGCGCTTGCGGGATCGAACACGGCGCGCAGCATGGCGCCAGGCTGCGGTCCCAGGAGAGCCAGGCAACGATCGACGGTTTCGCGGAAGCCCGCCTCGGACCCGTACAGCTCGCGCCCCATCCACAACCGCTGGCTCCCCTGGCCCGGGAAGAGGAAGCACATCCTCCGCTTCCGGGGCTCGCCGTCGCCCGTGGCTACCTGCTGCGGGTCGAGCTCGAGGAGCGCGCGCGCGGCCTCGCTGCCACGGCGGCAGACGACGGTCCTCCGATGCTCGAAGGCCCGCCGCCCGACCTGGAGGGTATAGGCCAGATCCGCCAGCTCCTCCTCCCGGCCGGCCAGGTGCTCGGCGAGGCCCGCCGTGGCGGCGGCGAGGGCCTCGCCCGATCGAGCCGAGAGCACGAGGAGCTGCCAGTCCCGTCCGGGCTCCGGGGGAGCGGTCTGCGGCGCCTCTTCGAGGATCATGTGCACGTTGGTGCCGCCCATCCCGAACGAGCTCACGCCGGCCCGGCGCGGGAAGCCTGCCGCCGGCCAGGGGGAGAACTCGCGGGGAACCCGGAAGGGGCTCCGCGCAAAATCAATTGCCGGATTCGGCTCCGTGAAATGGAGGCTCGGCGGGATGGAGCGGTTCTCGAGCGCAAGCACCGCCTTAATCAGCCCGGCGACGCCGGCGGCGGCGTCGAGATGCCCGATGTTGGTCTTGACCGAGCCCAGCGCGCGGCGGCCCTCCTCCGCCCCCGGGCCGTAGGCGATGGTCAGGGCTGCGACCTCGATCGGATCTCCCATCGCGGTCGCCGTCCCGTGGGCTTCCACATAGGAGACCGTCTCCGGCCCGACACCGGCGGCGGCGAGAGCCTGCCGGATCACCTCCGCCTGCCCCTCCACGCTCGGCGCCGTGAAGCCGACCTTGTGGGCGCCGTCGTTGTTGGCGGCCGAGCCCAGGATGACCGCGTGGATCCTGTCCCCGTCCGCCAGCGCATCCTGCAGTCTCTTGAGAACGACGACTCCGACACCGTCGCCGGGCAGCGTGCCGTTGGCCCGGGCGTCGAACGCGCGGCAGTGGCCGTCGGGGGAGAGGATCCCTCCTTCCTGGTGGAGATAGCCGGTCGGCCGCGGGCTGCGGACCGAGGCGCCTCCCGCCAGGACGATCTCCGCCTCGCCGTCGCGCAGGCACCGGCAGGCCATGTGGACGGCGACGAGAGAGGTGGAACAGGCCGTCTGGACGTTGACGCTGGGCCCTCTGAGGTCGAGCTTGTAGGACACCCGCGTCGGCAGGAAATCCTTGTCGTTGCTGATCACCGCCTGATCCATGGTGACCGCGACCTCGGGGTGCGAGAGAAGGTTCAACCAGTAGGTGTTGGCGCTCACGCCGGCGAACACGCCGATGCGGCCCGGATAGGTCGAAGGGTCGTACCCCGAGTCTTCCAGGGCCTCCCAGGCGCATTCCAGGAAGACCCGGTGTTGCGGATCGATCAGCTCGGCTTCGCGGGGGCTGTAGCCGAAGAAACGGGCATCGAACGCATCGGCGTCCGCGAGAAGACCCCGGGCCCGCACATAGGCCGGGTTCCCGAGCAGCCCGGCCGGCACCCCGGCGCTCCGCAGCTCCTCCTCGGAAAAGAAGGAGATGGCTTCGACTCCGTCGCGGAGCCCCTGCCAGAGCCGAGGGATAGACCCGGCGCCCGGGAAGCGGCCGCTCATGCCGATGATGGCGATCGCCGGAGCGCCGGCGGCCGGACCGGCGGAGCGCTCCGGCGGTGCCGGCTGCCGCGCGGGCGCCTCGACCCCACCCACGAGGACGGCCAGCGAGGAGACCGTGGGGTGGCGGAACATGTCGTCGATCGACAGGTCCCGGCCCGCCATCTCGACGAGGCGCCGGCGGACCTCGACGAGCAGCAGCGAATGCCCGCCCAGCTCGAAGAAATTGTCGTGCAGCCCGACCTGGTCGACGTGCAGGACCTCGCGCCAGATCGCGGCGATCCGGCGTTCGAGACCACTCCGGGGCGCCGCCGGGCGCGGGCGCCGGTCCGGAGGCGGAGGAGCGCCCCGTCTCGCCTCGGTCGCGAGCCGCAGCGCCGGGTCGAGCCAGGGGAGGTCGTCGATGCCGCGGTCGGGAAAGGCGATCGCCTCGGCGAGCAGGAGCTCGAGCTGAGCCAGCCAGCGCTCGATCGTCGGGCCGTCGAACAGATCGGTGCTGTACTCCGCCATCAGAGAGAGGCCCCGGCTTCCCTCCGTCGCGGTGAGGGTGAGGTCGAATTTGGAGGTCCGGCTCTCCGACTCGATCAGACCGGCCTCGAGCGAGGGCAGGTCGAGGCGGGCGGCCGGTGCGTTCTGGAGCGCCAGCATGACCTGGAAGAGGGGCGAACGGTCGAGGGCGCGCTCGACCTGAAGCTCCTGCACCAGCTTCTCGAACGGCATCTCCTGATGGGCGTAGGCGTCGAGCACGGTCCGCCGCATGCGGCCGACGAGCTCGCCGAAGCCGGGGTTTTCCGCCAGATCGATGCGCAGGGCCAGCGTGTTGACGAAGCAGCCGATCAGGCGCTCCAGCTCTGCCCGGGTGCGATTGGCGATGGGAGAGCCGACGATCAGGTTGTCCTGCCCGGCCCAGCGGGACAGGAGGATGCCGAACGAGGCGAGGAGGACCATGAAAGGCGTCGCGCGCTCCCTCCGGCTCAACGTCCTCAGACCCTCCGTCAGGGCCGGAGACAGCACCCGGACCCGGCGCGCCCCCTGCAGGGTCCGCGCGGGCGGGCGCGGGCGGTCCGTGGCGAGCTCGAGAGCCGCCGGCGCACCGGAGAGCTGCGCACGCCAGTACTCGAGCAGCCGCGCCAGCTCTGCGCCGTCGAGCCAGGAGCGTTGCCAGGTGGCGAAGTCGGCGTACTGGAACGGGAGCCCGGGAAGCGGCGAGGGCTCGCTCCGGACGGCTGCCGCATAGAGCGCCCCCACCTCCTGCACGAGAATCTCCATCGACCAGCCATCCACCGCGATGTGATGAGCCACGAGCAGCAGCGCGTGCTCATCGGAGGCGAGGCGGACGAGTACCGCGCGCAGGGAGAGATCCCTCTCCAGCTCGAACGCGCGCGCGGCCTCCGCAGCGGCCAGCCGCTCGATCTCCCGCTCCCGCGCCGCCGGCGGCAGGTGGCCGATGTCGACCGCCGCCAGGCTCCAGGCCCCGCTCGGCTCGATCCGCTGCACGGGCCGGCCGTCGGCGAGTCCATAGAGGCTGCGCAGCACCTCGTGCCGCCGCACGACCTCGCCGAGAGCGGCCGCGAGAGCCGGAACGATCAGCGCGCCGCG
>DATFPH010000070.1:0-3242 GCA_035264905.1 Thermoanaerobaculia bacterium | reverse complement strand
GGCGTATGCCAGGTGCGGAAGACCTCTGCTGGGGTCCAGATAAGCGCATTGGGGAGAGTTAGCGGAACCACCCTCTTTTCAGGTCATGCGTCTAACCCTCTATAGGCGCATGAAACCCGTGGTAGTGACTTGGCTGCCGCCTTCTAACTCGTGTCCTCAGCCGAGTTAGGCGCACCTGCTCGCTATGGCGAGAGCCATGCCTTGGTTCGCGTAACCCTCAATGTGTTTGTCAACCCGGAATGGCCCACTTTGATGCTCGGGAGTGGCCCACCCGCGGTGTCGTTCTGACCGCCACGTTTGACGGTCAGTCAATGGGTCGCCTGACCTCTTTGTGGGCCAAGCCTGAGGAACGAAGGCGCGGCAGGTGAGCGAAGCGAACTCAACGTCCTGCTGCGCCGGGTATTCGATCAGCGCGTATCACCTCCATTCCCCATGCTGACGAGATCGGTCAGTGCGACCGGCTCGTCGCAGTGTGGGCAGGGACCACCGGGACCCACCCGACGGCAGAAGATGCCGCAGTCCGGGCAGCGTTGCTCGCCGAGGTAGCGGGTCTCGCAGGATGGGCACTCGTAGACGGTGGCCGGTCGTGGCGAGCGGGGTGGGATCGGAACGATCGGGGCGACCGGCTGCCGGGCGCGCCAGGCGGCCTGACGGCAACCATCCGAGCAGAAGCGTCGTCGGCCGGATGGATGGAAGCCGTGGCCGCAGGTTGGGCAGGCTATCGTCCGGTCATCGTTACGCGACGGGGCATCAGGCATGGCCGGTCTTCCGCTTGCGCTGGTCGAGCGTCCGTCGGAAGCGGTAGGAGTCGGTGCCGGTCTCGAGGATGTGAGCGCGGTCGGTGATGCGGTCGAGCAGCGCCTTGCAGAGGCGGGCGTTCGGGATGACCTGGGTCCACTCCGAGAACGGCAAGTTCGTCGTCAGGATCACGGCCGATTGCTCGGCGCGTTCGGCGATCACCTGGAACAGGAGCTCGGCGCCGATCTCGGCGAGCGGGACGTAGCCGACCTCGTCGATGGCGATCAGGTCGTAGCGCGCCCAGCGGGCCAGCGCCCGGCGGAGCTGGAGCTGCTGCTTGGCCTCGACCAGTTCGTTGACCAGGTTGGCGGCGGTGGTGAAGCGGACCCGTCGCTTCTGACGGCAGGCGGCGACGCAGAGGGCGGTCAGGAGATGGGTCTTGCCGGTGCCGCACTCGCCGATGAACACGACCGGCTCGGCCCGCTCGATGTAGCCGCCCTCGGCCAACGCCTGGATCTCGGCCGGCGAGATCGCCGGGGCCTGGCTGAAGTCGAACTCGTCGAGGGTCTTGACCCGTGGCGGGTGCGCGTCCTTGAGCCGTCGAGCTACGGTGTTCCGTTCCCGCTCCTCCAGCTCGGCCTGGAGCAGCGCGTCGAGGTAGCCCAGGTAGCTGTGATGCTCGCGCTCGGCCTGCGCAGCCAGGCGCGCGCACTGCCCGGCGACGGCGGGGAGATGGAGCTGCTTGCAGTGCTGCTTGATGACGGCCTCGGCCAGCGTCATCGTCTGGTTCTGGGCCTCGGTCGTCGGCGCGCTCATCGGTCGCCCCCGCTGGTACCGCCGTCAGGAGCTGGTCGTACTCGCCGACCGTCGGCAGCGGGCGCTCGAACTGGGCCAGCAGGCCCACCTCCACCGTCATGGGCCGGGCATGCTCGAGGCTCCGGGCCGTCACGAGGTGACGGACGGCCGCCTCGTCGGTGCAGCCCAGCACCAGCGCCGCGTCGATCGCCCCGAGCAGCTTCGCCTGCCCATGGACCCGCCCGAGCTGGAGCAGCCCGATCATCTCCTTCGTCCCGGCCTGGCGCCCGTGGCGCTCGATCAGCGCCTGCCAGAAGCGGTCGTAGCTCTCCGGCCAGCGGCCGAGCCGACGCCACTGCTCCAGCGGCTTGCTGCCGGCGAGCGCGCCGGGCTTGCGCTCCAGCACGTCGAGGTAGTGCTCGAGATCGAGGATCTCCTGGTGCCGGCCGTAGCTCCGCTCGTGACGGGCCACGCGCTTGCCCTCGTGCCAGATCTCCACGCTGGCGGCTGAGAGGCGGGCTTCCACCGTCCGCCCGGCCTTGACCGGCACCGAGTAGGCGTTCGTCTTCACCTTGACGCTGCCCAGGCTCGTGACGGTCGGGAAGCTGACCTCGACCAGGTCGAACCCCTCCGCAGCCAGCGGCAGCAGGTGCGCCCGCTCGATCAGCATCGCCGTGCCGACGCTCTGCTCCCGTCCCGCGACGGTCCGCGCTTCATCCGCCTGGCACGCGGCGAGCAACTGCCGATTCAGCTCCTCCAGGTCGCGTGCCCGTGGGATCGGCACCCAGTGGTTGCGGCGGAACCGCCCGACCTCATTCTCGACCCCGCCTTTCTCGTGCCCCTCGGCCGGGGTGCAGAACTCCGACGCGAACCGCCAGTGCGAGCGGAACGCCACGAACCGCGCCGTCTCCTCCCGCTGCGACCCCCGCAGCACCCGCTTCACCGCCGCCGTCAGGTTGTCGTACCGCGCTCGATGGAAGACGCCCCCGAAGTACCGGAACGCCAGCTCGTGGGCCTCCAAGAACGCCTGCTGGGTGGCGTGACGGTACGCCCGATGGAACGCGCCGCCGCTGGCCATGCTCCGCAGGCTGAACACCTGGAGCTTCACCCGCTCGCCGTCCAGCTCCGCGACCGCCTCGTACCAATCGACCTGGGCCTCACTCCCCCACGGGTAGCTCTGCGGCACGAACGTCTCGCGGGCGGCCAGCCCCAGCGCCACCTTCCGCTCGCGCACGTACTCCCGCACGGTCGATTCCGCGACCCGGTGCCCCGGCCGCTCCTGCTGGATCCGGACGTAGATCCGCCGCGCCGTGTGCCGCTGCTTCCGTGGTGCCCGGCGGTCGGCCTCCAGGATCGCGTCGATGAACCCGACCACCGGCTCCAGCCGTGGCCGGGCTCGTGGTGGCGTCAGCTTCTGGGTCGGCTGCGCGTCATTCAGGGCCTCGCGCACCAGCCGTCGGTGCACGCCGAGCTTCCGCGCCACTCCCTGGATCGTCCCGACCCCGAACTCATACTCCCGCCTGATCTCCTCGAACAGCTCCACCGTGGCCCTCCTCCGACGCATGCCGTCGCCCCCACCTGCTCGCCTCTCGCAGGTCAGGGAACGACGTCACGCCATCACGGGTGGGCCATTCCCGAGCATCGAAGTGGGCCAGACCAGAATATCGAACACAGCGGCGGTCGGAAACGCACGACGGACACGGATCCGA
>DATFPH010000069.1:0-2274 GCA_035264905.1 Thermoanaerobaculia bacterium | reverse complement strand
TTCAGGTCGCGGTCCAGCAAGTAAACCTGCGTGTTCGCAATCGGCCGACCAATGGTGGCAGGCCCGGTGCCGCTCCTTAAAGCAAACGTAGAATAGGTAGTGTCCTCGGAGGGGCCGTAGAGGTCAAAGACCCGCTCGATCCCACCCTGCCGGTATATCTGCTGTACGAGCGAGGTTTGGAGCGGCTCACCGGCGAGGTTGACCGTGCGCACCGACCCGGGTACCCCGCCGGTTCTCACTAGCTCGGCCATCGCCGAGGGGACCGTGTTGACCAGCGTCACCGCTTCGCCGAGGCTTGGCAAGGCCAGGGCGTTGTCGGCCAGCACCACGGTGCCGCCGCGGGTCAGCGGCAGGAACAGCTCGTAGACCGACAGATCGAAGGAGACCGAGGTCGCGGCGAGGACCCGCGACAGCTCCTCCGGCGCGAACACCTCGGCCGCCCAGTCCAGCAGCGTCACCGCGCTGCGGTGGCAGATGGCGACTCCCTTGGGGCGGCCGGTCGAGCCCGAGGTGTAGATCAGGTAGGCGAGGTTGTCCGGCGTGACCTGGATTTCAGGAGCGGCCGACTGGATCTCCTCCTCCTCGACCCGGCACACCGGCACCGATCCGGGCAGCCGGCTCTCCAGCTCCGCCCGGCTGACCACGGCCGCGGCTCCGGAGTCGGCCAGCATCAGGGCCAGCCGTTCCGGCGGATAGACCGGGTCGAGCGGCAGGTAGGCGCCGCCCGACTTGAGCACCGCCAGCAGCGCCACGACCAGCTCGGGCGTGCGCTCCAGGCAGACGCCGACCACCACCTCCGGACCGGTGCCCAGACGGCGCAGCCTCCGGGCCAGCCGCCCGGCCCGCCGGTCGAGCTCGCCGTAGCTGACCGTTTGGCCGTTCCAGAGCAGGGCCGGCGCCTCGGGGTGCTCCGCCGCCCGGCGCTCGAACAGCTCGTGGATGAGCGCTCCCTCCCCGCCCGCTCCCGTGTCGTTCCATTCCCGCAGCAGCTGGCTCCGCTCGGCCTCGCTCAGGAGATCGAGCTCCGGCAGGCGGCGGTCCGGGTCCTCGCCCGCCTGCGAGAGCAGGGCCGCGAAATGACCCAGCATCCGCTCGGCCGTGGCGCCGTCGAACAGGTCCGTGTTGTAGCTCAGCCCGCCGAAGAGCTGCCCGCCCTCGTCCACCAGGCCGAGAGAGAGATCGAATTTCGCCGTCCCGGTCTCCGCCCTCATCTCGGCCAGCCGCAGCCCGGAGAGATCGAGCGCGCGCCGCGGCACGTTCTGCAACACGAAGAGGACCTGGAACAGTGGCGTATGGCTCAGGCTGCGCTTCGGCGCCAGCTCCTCGACCAGCCGCTCGAAGGGGATCTCCTGATGCTCGTGGGCCTCCAGCGACGCCTGCCGCACCCGGCCGAGCAGCTCGCGGAAGCTCGGGCCGCCCGACAGGTCGCCGCGCAGCACCAGCGTGTTGACGAACAGGCCGATCAGCTTCTCGGTCTCCTGCCGGTTGCGCCCGGCGCTCGGCGTGCCGACCGCCAGATCCTCGGTGCCGGCCCAGCGGCCGAGCAGCGCCTGCCAGCCGGCGAGGAGCGTCATGAACAGCGTGGCGCCTTCGCGCCGGCCCAGCGCCGTCAAGCGGGACGACAGCTCCGGGCTCAGGGCCAGGGAGCGGACCGCGCCCCGGTGCGTCTGCACCGCCGGCCGCGGCCGGTCCGTGGGCAGCTCCAGCCGCGGCGGCAGACCCGCCAGCCGCTGGCGCCAGGCGCCCAGCTCCGCCTCCAGGACCTCGCCCGAGAGCCAGCTCCGCTGCCACGCGGCGTAATCCGCGTACTGCACCGGCAGCTCCGGCAGCGGCGAGGGACGGCCCTCCGCGAAGGCCGCGTACAGCGCCCCGATCTCCTCCACGAGCACCTGCATGGACCACCCGTCGCTGACGATGTGGTGCAGGGTCAGGAGCGCCGCGTGCTCCTCCGCGCCCAGCCGCAGCAGCGCGGCCCGCAGCAGCGGTCCCCGCGACAGGTCGAACGGCCGCAGCGCCTCTTCGGCGATCCGCCGCGACGCCTCGGCGTCGCGCAGCGCCTGCGGCAGGCCCGCGAGGTCGACCACCGGCAGGGAGAGCGCGCCGGCCTCGGCGATGAGCTGCACGGGCTCGCCGTCCACCTCGCCGAAGCTCGTCCGCAGCGCCTCGTGACGGCGCAGCACCTCGCAGAGCGCGCGCTCCAGCACGTCCACCCTCAAACGTCCTTCCACCCGCAGCGCTACGGGGACGTTGTAAGCCGGGCTGTCCGGCTCCAGG
>DATFPH010000068.1:0-16029 GCA_035264905.1 Thermoanaerobaculia bacterium | reverse complement strand
GCGGGCTGGCGAGCCAGGCTGAGGCGGCCCGCGAGCACGGACGGGAGCTGCGCTTCGCCGTTCTCGACGATTCGCCCGACCCGGCGGTCCGGGAGGAGTACCGGAGCCGGCTCGCGGCCCTGCGGCGGCGCTTCGGGGTCGAGATCTCCTACGCGGGGCGCGAGGAGAAGCTCCGCTTCGCCGCCGCTCTCCGCACCGAGGGAATCCCCCCGGAGGCCGTCGCCGCCACCCTCCTCGATCCCGAGGGCGTGGGGTTGACGATCGGGGCCAACCGCAACTCCGTGCTGCTCCAGACTGTGGGCGAAGGGGTGGTGAGCGTCGACGACGACACCCTGGCCCGCGGCGGGCCGCCGCCAGCGCCGGAGCCCGGCGTCGAGCTCCTCACCGGCACCGTGCCGGGCATGGCTTTCCTCTCCGCGCGGGAGCCGGGGTCGATCCGCGGCTTTACCAGCCGGGCCGAGGCCATGGCCGCCGTCGATCTGCGCACGGTCGATCTCCCGGGCGTCCACGAGGCCCTGCTGGGGCGCGAGGTGTCCGCCTGGCTGCGCGACTTCGATCCCGCGGCGCCCGCCGTGCTCGACCGGGCCGACCCCGCGCTCCTCCAGAGCCTCGAATCCGGCGGGCGCGTCGTGGTGACCACGAACGGCTGGGTGGGCGACTGCGGCTGGCGCTCTCCGATCTTCTACATGCTGCAGACCGGCGACTCCTGGCGGCACCTGGTGCGCTCGGCCGACTTCTATCGCACCGTCACAGCGAGCAAGGAGATCGTGCGCTTCATGCCGCGGCCGGCCGTGGGCAACGCCGAGTCGTTCATGGCGACCATGTTCTGCGGCTTCGACAACCGCGGCCTCCTGCCGCCTTTCCCGCCGGTGCTCTGGGGCGAGGACCTGCTCTACGGCCTGACGTTGCAGCTCGCGTTCCCCGCGGCCCGCGCCGGCCACCTCCCCTGGGTGGCGCTGCACGATCCCATCGAGCAGCGCGGCTTCTGGCCCGGCGAGATGGTGCGCACCGCGTCCGGGATCGATCACTCCCGGCTCCTGTCGGCCCTGCTCGTCGACTTCGTACCGGACTTCAGCCGCGATCCGGCCGACGCCCTGCGCCGCCTCGGCGCCTTCCTCCAGGAGCTGGGGCGGATGGAGCCGGGCGCGTTCGACGAGCTGGCGCGCCGCCGGGTGCGCGAGCGGGCCGAGGCGTTCGCGGCCGACCTCGCGGCGCGGCTGGACGATTGGCAGGAGCGGCGGGGGGAGACCGGCGCGCCCGAGGCCGAGGAGCTGTGGGCGGCCGACGTCCGGCGCTATCGCGACATGCTGCTCCGGCACGCCGCGGAGCCGGACTTCGCGGTGCCGCTCGATCTCCTCTACCACCGCGAGCCGGAGGAGGCGCGGCGGCTCGCGCAGCGGCTGCTCGTCCACCACGGAATCGAGCTCGCACACTGGCCCGATCTGGTCGAAGCGGTTCGGAGATTGAAGGCGCGCGGGCAGAGCCTTGCGGAGGTGGTGCCGTGAGCGGAATGGCCGCCCGCCTCGCCGGCCTCTCCCCGGAGCGCCGGACACTTCTGGAGCTGCTCGTCCTGGAAGAAGCTCTGGAGCCCCGGGATCAGAAGGACGTTCCTGCCGCGCCTTCGCCCGAGAATGCGCCGCTCTCCTTCGGCCAGGAGCGGCTCTGGCTGCTCGACCGGCTGGACCCGGGGAGCGCCGCCTACAACACGGCCGCGGCGCTCCGTCTGACCGGCGAGCTCGACGTGCCGGTGCTCGCCCGGACCTTCGCGGAGATCGAGCGCCGGCACTCCGTGCTGCGCACCACCTTCCGCGAAGGGGGGGGCGGCCGGCCGGTCCAGGTCGTGGGGCCGCCGCGTCCGGCCGAGCTCGCGATTGTGGATCTCTCCCATGTGTGCTCCCAGGAGCCCGCCTTGCGGGAGGCGATCGACGTGGAGGTGAGCCAGCCGTTCGATCTCTCCCGCGGCCCGCTTCATCGCCTGCGGCTTTTCCGGCTCGGCGCGCGGGAGCATGTGCTGGTCGCCACGCTGCACCACATCGTCTCGGACGCCTGGTCCATGGCGGTGCTTGGCCGGGAGCTGACGGCGATCCATGCCGCGTTCGCCGCCGGGCTCCCGTCGCCCCTGCCGGAGCTGCCGCTCCAATATGCCGACTACTCCCGCGGCCAGCGCGAGCGGCTTCAGGGCGCGGTCCTGGAGGAGCAGCTCGTCTGGTGGCGGGAGCGACTGGCCGGCGCGCCCGAGGTGGTGGAGATGCCGCCCGACCGGCCCCGGCCGGCGGCGCGCCGCTTCCGCGGCGGCCTCCGCACCCGCCGGCTCCCCCTGGATCTGTCCGAGAAGGTCGCGCGCCTCTGCCGCGAGCGCTCCGTCACTCCGTTCATGGCGCTCCTCGCCGCGTTCGAGGTCCTGCTCCACCACCGCAGCGGGCAGACCGACCTCGTCGTAGGGGTGGACATCGCCAACCGCAACCCGCCCGAGACCGAGGCCCTCCTCGGCTTCTTCGTCAACCAGCTCGTCTTCCGGGTCGACGCAGGCGGCGATCCCGCCTGGGTCGACCTTCTGGAGCGGGTGCGGGAGACCGCAGCCGGCGCGTTCGCGCACCAGGACGTGCCGTTCGAGCGGCTGGTCGAGGAGCTGCGCCCGCAGCGGTCGCTGGCGCGCAACCCGCTGTTCCAGGTGATGTTCGGGCTCTACAACGTGCCGGAGGCCGCGGCGGCGCTCGGCGGTCTGGAGATCGCGCCGTTCGAGATCGAAGGGGACGCGGCGGTGTTCGATCTGAGCCTGTATCTTTCCGAGACCCCGGACGGACTCCAGGCCATGCTGCGCTACGACGTCGATCTCTATAAAGAGGCGACCATGGACCGCCTGCTCGACGACTTCGAGGCCGTGGTGCGGCGGGTGGTGGAGGCGCCGGACGAGCGGCTGTCCGCGCTCGGGGAGCATCTGGCCGGCGAGCGGCGGCGGCGCCTGGAAGCCGGCCGCGAGGATCTCCAGAAGGCGCGCCTGCGGACCCTCAAGACCGCGCGGCGCCGCACGCTCGGTCCCCTCGAAAATGGAGACGAAAGATGAGTGATCCAACGAAACCCGCACCGAAGAAGCTCGCGCTCGCCGGCCGGCGCGCCGCGGTGGCTCCCGCCGGGGAGCTGGTGCGCGAGGAGCCGGGACCGTCCGGGCTGCCGCTGATCCTCACGCCGGCCGTGGCGGGAGTCGACCCCCTGGCCTGGGCCGAAGCGAACCGCGCCGGCATCGAGGAGCGGCTGCTGCGCTATGGCGCGCTCCTGTTCCGCGGCTTCGACCTTTCCGGCATCGAGGGGCTCCAGGCGTTCGTGCGCGCAGTCTGCGGCGACCTGCTGGAGTACCGCGAGCGCTCCTCGCCGCGCAGTGAGCTGGCGGACCGCGTCTACACCTCGACCGACTACCCGGCCGAGCAGACGATCTTCCCGCATAACGAGCACTCCTACGCGCGCCGCTTCCCGCTCAAGCTCTTCTTCTCCTGCATCGTTCCTCCGGAGAGCGGCGGCGAAACGCCGGTCGGCGACACCCGGCGGATCTTCGGGCGCATCGACCCGGACATCCGGCGGCGCTTCGAGGAGAAAGGCTGGATGTACGTGCGCAACTTCCACCCCGGCTTCGGCCTCTCCTGGCAGACCGTCTTCCAGACGGATGAGCGGGCGCGGGTGGAGGAGTACTGCCGCGAGGCCGGGATCGACTGGGAGTGGCGCTCCGCCGACCGCCTGCGCACGCGGCAGGTGCGGCCGGCGACCGCGCGCCACCCGCGCACCGGCGAGGCCGTCTGGTTCAACCACGCGACCTTCTTCCACGTCTCGACCCTGCCGGCGGCCATCCGCGAGCCGCTGCTGCGCGACTTCGGCGACGAGGACCTGCCGAACAACACCTGGTACGGCGACGGCGCGCCGATCGAGCCCGAGGTCGCCGAGCACCTCCGGCAGGCATATCTCGCCGAGATGGTCGCGCTGCCGTGGCAGCAGGACGACATCCTGCTGATCGACAACATGCTGACCGCGCACGCCCGCAATCCGTTCACCGGCCCCCGCAAGGTGGCCGTGGCCATGGCCGATCCGCACACGCGCGACGATGTCTAGCCCGGTCTCCGCGGCCCAGGTGTTCCGGCTCTCGCCTCAGCAGCGGCGCCTCTGGGCTCTCGCGGCGGGAGGGGATGGGCCCTACCGCGCGCTGGCTCAAGTGAGGATCGACGGGCCGCTGGACCCGCGGGCCCTGGAGGCGGCGCTGGCGGACGTGGTCGCGCGGCACGAGATCCTGCGGACGACCTTCCCCGT
This sequence comes from Thermoanaerobaculia bacterium, assembly GCA_035264905.1. Taxonomy (GTDB): domain Bacteria; phylum Acidobacteriota; class Thermoanaerobaculia; order Multivoradales; family UBA5704; genus UBA5704. The sequence continues at coordinate 11,736 of DATFPH010000068.1, read as the reverse complement.
GATGGCGGGGATGAGCCTGCCGGGGCAGGCCGTCCACGACGAGCCGGCGCCGCTGCGGCTCGCTGTGCGGGACGAGCGCGCTCTCTGGGACGAGATGGCGGCGCGCCTTTTCCAGCCGGACCGCGAGCCGCCGGTCGCCGCCGTCCTGACCCGGCTCGCGCCGGAGCGCCACGATCTCTTCCTCGCTGTTCACGCTCTGTGCGCCGACGAGGCGTCTCTCGGAGTCCTCGTCCGCGACCTGCAACAGGCCTATGCCGGGATCGAGACCGAGCCGCCGGTGCAGTACGCGGACGTGGCCGCGGCGCTGGAGGAGATGCTCGAATCGGAGGAGTCTGCGGCCGGCCGAGCCTGGTGGCGCGAGGTCCTGCCGGCGCCACCACCGGAGCAGAGCCTCCCATTCGAGCGCGACGCCGGCCCGGCTCCCTTCGATCCGCGCCGGGTGGAGGCCGCGCTCGATCCCAGTTTGAAGGTGCGGCCGGCCGTGTGCCTCGCCGCCTGGCAGGCTCTGCTCGCGCGGCTCTCTCCCGGGGCGGGGACGACCCTCGGCGTCGAGCTGGCGGGCCGCCACTATGAGGGGTTCGAGACCGCCGTCGGCCCCTTCGCCCGGATCGTACCGGTGCGCTCGGCCGTCCGCCCGGAAGAGCCTTTCGCACACCTCGCGGCGCGGCTCGAGGAGCAACTCGCAACGATCGCGGAGTGGCAGGACTACTTCTCCTGGGACGAGGAGGCGAGCTTCTTTCCGGCGGTGTTCTGCTGGAAGGACGGCAAGGACAGCAACGGCGGCAAGGACCGGTTCCGGCTGGAGCGGACGTGGGCCTGCACCGACCGTTTCCGGCTGCGGCTGACGGTCCGCGGGACCGTGGCCGAGCTGGCGTACGACGCGGCCCGGTTCCTCGAGCGCGACGCCCGCAGGCTCCTCGCGAGCTGGATCGCGTTGCTGGAGAGCGCGGTTGCCGCTCCGGAGACGCCGGTGGGCGATCTGGAGCTGGTCTCCCCGGAGGACCGCCGCCGGCTGCTGGTCGACTGGAACGCCACGGAGCGTCCGTTCGAGCCGGTGCCGGTGCACGAGCTCTTCTTCAAGCAGGCGCGGCGCACACCCGAGGCAATCGCGTTGTCGACCATACCGGCGGGGGAGAGCGTGACCTACGCCGAGCTGGCACGCCGGGCTACGCACCTCGCCGCGTCCTTGCAGCGAGCCGGCGTGGGCCCGGACGTGCCGGCCGCCCTCTTCGTCGAGCGCTCGGTCGAGATGGTGGTGGGAGTGCTCGCCATCCTCACGGCCGGCGGCGCCTACGTGCCGCTCGATCCCAGCTACCCATCGGCCCGGCTCGCTCTGGTGCTGGAGGAATCGGGAGCCCCGGTGATCGTCACACGGAGGGAGATGGTGGATCGATTGCCGGGGGGGATCTCGGCGCGGGTGGTGGAGGAGCCTTCCCCCGCCCGACCTCACCCCCGACCCCTCTCCCATCGCCCCCCCGCCAACCGGGAGAGGGGCGCCACCGCCCAAGAAGAGCAGCTCCCCCCTCTCCCGGAGGATGGGGGGGCGATGGGAGAGGGGGGCCGGGGGGGTGAGGTCGGGTGGGGGGAGGCCCCGGATACCGATACCGCCGCCTACATCCTCTTCACCTCCGGCTCCACCGGCACACCCAAGGGCGTCGTCGTCCGTCACCGCGCGCTGACCAACCACATGCTCTGGATGCAGGAGGCCTATCCGCTCGCTCCGGGCGACCGGGTGCTGCAAAAGACGCCGCTCGGCTTCGACGCTTCGGTGTGGGAGCTCTTCGCCCCGCTTCTCGCCGGCGCGGAGCTCGTGCTCTGCGAGCCGGAAGCGCACCGCGATCCGGCGCGGCTCGCGCGCGATCTGGCGGAGAGCGGCGGGACGATCCTCCAGGTTGTCCCCTCGCTGCTGCGCCTCCTGCTCGGCGAGGAGGCCTTCGCGGGCTGCTCGTCGCTCCGCCGGCTGTTCTGCGGTGGCGAGCCCCTGAGCGCCGAGCTGCGGGACCGCGTCCATGCCCTCCTTCCGGGAGCCGATCTGATCAACCTCTACGGCCCCACGGAGACGACCGTGCAGGTGGTGACCTGGACGGCCGAGCGGAGCAGCGGTTCCGTGCCGGGGGAGAGCGTGCCGATCGGCCGGCCCATCCACAACGCGCGGATCTATCTGCTCGACGGGGGGATGCGGCTGGTCCCGCCCGGGCTCCCGGGCGAGCTGTGGATCGGCGGCGAGCCGCCGGCGCGCGGCTATCTCGGCAGGCCGGACCTCACCGCCGCCTCCTTCCGGCCTGATCCGTTCTCGGAGGAGCCGGGGGCGCGGATGTACAGGAGCGGGGATCTGGCGCGGTATCGAGATGATGGCGCTCTGGTCTTTCTTGGGCGCGCCGGCCGCGAGGTGAAGATCCGCGGCTACCGGTTCGATCCCGGCGAGATCGAGGACCTCCTCGGCCGCGAGCCGGGGGTGCGGGAGGCCGCCGTCGTCGTGCGGGAGGACCGGCTCGTCGCCTACGTGGCGCCCGGGACCGCCGATCCGACCGTGCTCCGCGCCCGCCTCGCCGAGCATCTCCCGGACTTTCTGGTCCCGTCGCTCTTCATGCCTCTCCCGGCGCTGCCGCGAACCTCCAGCGGCAAGCTCGACCGGGCTGCACTGCCGGAGCCCACCGAGGCCGACGCAGCGCCCGAAGAGTCCGGCTTCGCCGCGCTCCGCACCGCGGTCGAGCAGGTGCTGGCGGAGATCTGGGCCGATCTGCTGCGGCGCGAGCGGATCGGCATCCATGATGATTTTTTCGAGCTGGGAGGCCATTCGCTGCTCGGCGCCCAGCTCGTGGCGCGGGTGCGGCAGGTGCTCGGGGTCGAGCTGTCGCTCCGCACCGTGTTCGAGACGCCGACCGTGGCCGGGCTCGCCGCGCAGGTCGCCGCGGCCTGGGACGTGCCTGTGGCGCCGCCGGTCGAACGGGTGCCGCGCGAGGGGGAGATCCCTCTCTCTTTTGCCCAGCAGCGGCTCTGGTTCCTCGAACGGCTGGCGCCGGGCGATCCCTCCTACAACGGCTTCTCGGCAGCCCGCTTCACCGGTCGCCTGGACGAGCGCGCCCTGCTCGCCGCCTTCCGCGAGATCGTGCGCGTCCAGGAGACCCTGCGGACCACCTTCCCGGCCGTGGAGGGGCGGCCGGTCCAGCGCCCGGCCCCGGACCTCGCGCTCGATCTCGCCGCCATCGATCTCCAGGCGCTGCCAGAGGAGAGACGGCTTCCCGAGGCGCGCCGGCTCGCCCACGAGGAAGCCCGCCGGCCGTTCGATCTCGCCGCGGGGCCGCTCCTGCGCCTGGCCCTGCTGCGCCTGGGAGAGGACCGAAACGTCCTCTGCACCGCGCTGCACCACATCGTCTCCGACGCCTGGTCGATCGGCCTGATCTACCGCGACCTGATGGAGCTCTACGCGGACCGCACCGCCCGGCTGCCGGAGCCGCCGGTGCAATACATCGATTACGCGGTCTGGCAGCGCCGCTGGTTCGAGCAGGTGCGCGAGCAGGAGCTGGCCTGGTGGCGCCGCCGGCTCGCCGACCTCCCCACGCTGCGGCTGCCGGCCGACCGGCCCCGGCCGGCCGGCCGGGACGCCGCCTTCCGCGGCATCACCCTGCCGGTCGCGCTGCCGGCGGATCTGAGCGCGAGGCTCTGGCGCCAGGCCCGCGCCGAGAGCGTCACTCCGTTCATGCTCCTCCTCGCCGCGTTCCAGGCGCTCCTCGCCCGGTGGTGCGGACAGGACGACGTGGTGGTCGGCGTTCCGGTCGCCAACCGCGAGCGGGCCGAGATCGAGGGGCTGGTCGGGTTCTTCGTCAACACCCTCGTCCTGCGCACGAGCTGCGCCGGCGATCCCACGGTGCGCGAGCTGCTGGCCCGGGTACGGGAGGGGTCCCTCGGGGCGTTCGCCCACCAGGCCACGCCGTTCGAAGCGCTGGTGGAGGAGCTGGAGCCGGAGCGGGACCTGGGCCGGCAGCCGCTCTTCCAGGTGCTGTTTCAGCTCCAGACCGTCCCCGTGCCGCTCTTCACGCTCCCCGGCGTCATGGTGGAGGGGCTCGACGTGGACACGGACGCCACGCCCTTCGACCTAGCGCTCGACCTCCGGGAGACCCCGGAAGGTTTGTCTGGCGTCCTCCAAGCCAGTCGGGATCTGTTTGACCCCTCGACCCTTGCCCGGCTCCGCGGGCACCTGCGCAACCTGCTGGAGGGGATGGCCGCCGATCCGGGGTGCCGCGTGGCGGAGCTCCCGCTGTTGAGCGGTGCCGAGCGCCACCAGATCACAGTCGAATGGAACGACACCGAGAGGCCCTACGAGACCAGCCGGTGCATCCACGAGCTGTTCGCCGAGCAGGCGGCGCGCATCCCCGAATCCGAGGCCCTCTCCTTTGCAGACGGGCGGCTCACCTATGCCGAGTTGGAAGCGCGTTCGAACCGGCTGGCCTGGCATCTCCAGCTGCGGGGAGCCGGCCCGGAAGCGAAGGTGGCCCTGCGCATGGAGAGCTCCGCGAGCTTCTTCATCGCCCTGCTGGCCATCCTGAAGACGGGCGCCGCCTACATGCCGCTCGATCCCACCTGGCCCGATTCCCGGGTGGAGCTTCTGCTCAAAGAGGCGGGGGCCCTCCTTGTCCTCAACGAGGAAGCCTCCGACATCGCCCGCCACAGCCCCGCCTCCCTCCCGCCCCTGGCCTTCCCCGAGAGCCTGGCCTACGTGGTGTTCACCTCCGGCTCCACCGGCCGGCCCAAGGGGGTGGCCGTGCCCCACCGCGCGGTCGTCCGCATGGCGCGCAGCGCCGATGCGCTGCCGATCGGCCCGGACGACCGGGTGGCCCAGGTCTCGAACGTCTCTTTCGACGGCATGACGTACGAGCTTTGGGGGGCGCTGCTCTGCGGGGCCTGTCTGGTCGGCGTGCCGCGGGAGGTGCTGCTCGACCTCCGGGCGCTCGCCGGCTACGTGCGGCGCGAGCGGATCTCGTTCCTGCTCTCGCCGGCCGCGCTGCTCCACCAGATCGCCCGCGAGGAGCCGACGGTCTTCCAGACCGTGCGCCGGGTCTCCTCCGGGGGCGAGGCGTTCGACGCGCGCCGCGCCCGAGAGATCGTGCTCGCCGGAGGGGCGGGCCAGCTGTTCAACGACTACGGTCCGACCGAGACGACCTGCTTCCTCCTCGTGGAAAAGATCACGGAGATCGCGGAGGGGACGCGCATCGTCCCCCTCGGCCGTCCCATCGGCAACACCCTGGCCGCCGTGCTCGACCGCGGCCTCGCGCCGGTCCCGATCGGGGCCCCGGGCGAGCTGTGCCTGGGCGGGGAGGGTCTGGCGCGCGGCTACCTCGGGCAGCCGGCGCTGACCGCGGAGCGGTTCGTGCCGGATCCGATCGGCCCGGAGGCGAGCGGGATCCCGGGAACGCGGCTCTACCGCACGGGCGACCGCGTCCGCCTGCTGCCCGACGGCCGGATCGACTTCCTCGGCCGGTTCGACGACCAGGTCAAGGTCCGCGGCTTCCGGATCGAGCCCGGGGAGATCGAGGAGGCGCTCGCCGTTCACCCGGGTGTGGCCGCGGCCGTGGTGATGTCGCGCGAGGAGGAGGGGAGCCGGGCGCTGGTCGCCTACGTCGTTCCCGAGGATCTCGATCCGGCCGTTCTGCGAGCCTTTCTGCGGGAACGGCTGCCGGAATTCATGATCCCCGCCTCCTTCGTGGCGCTCCCGGCCCTGCCGGTCAATCCCAACGGCAAGGTGGACCGCGCCGCGCTGGCGAGGATCGTGCCCCGGTTCGAGAGCGGAGCGGGGAGCCGGCCGCCGCGCGGACCGCTGGAGGAGACGGTCGCCGCCGTCTGGTCCGAGATCCTGGGGATCGGGCGGATCGGCGCCCAGGACCGCTTCTTCGACCTGGGCGGACACTCCCTCCTCGCCCTCCGGGTGCTCGCACGGATGCGCGACGTGCTGGGTGTGGATGTGCCGCTCCGCGTCCTCTTCGAGGCTCCGACGATCGAGGGGCTCGCGGCCTGGATCGCGGCGGAGCGCCGGCAGGCCGCGGCGGCGCCCATCGTGCCCGTGCCGCGCAACCGTCCGCTCCCGCTCTCCTTCACCCAGGAGCGGCTCTGGCTGGTCGACCGGCTCTATCCGGGCACTCCGCTGTACAACGTCCCCACCGCGTTCCGCCTGCACGGCCCGCTCTCTGTGCCTGTGCTCGCTGCGGTCCTCACCGAGATCGTGCGGCGCCACGAGGTCCTGCGCACCCGCTATGCGACCACCGAGGACGGAGCCCCCGTCCAGATCGTCGAGCCGCCGCCGGAGATCGCCGTCCCCGTGGCCGATCTGGCGGCCTTGCCCGAGGAGAGGCGTCTCGCGGAGGCCCGGCGGCTCGCCTGGGAGGAGTCGCTCCGCCCCTTCGACCTCCAGGTGGCGCCCCTGCTGCGCGCCCTCCTCCTGCGCCTGGAGGCTGACAACCATGTGACGGTCCTGACGGGGCACCACATCGTCTCGGATGGCTGGTCGCAGAACCTCTTCACGCGGGAGATCGGAATCCTCTACGAGGCCTTCGCGGCAGGCCGTCGCTCTCCCTTGCCGCCCCTGCCCGTGCAGTACGCGGACTTCGCCGTCTGGCAGCGGCGGCACCTGCGGGACGACCTCCTCGCGGATCAGCTCGCCTGGTGGACGGAGCGCCTGGCCGGCGCGCCGCCGGTCCTGGAGCTGCCGGCCGACCGGCCGCGCCCGCCGGTCCAGAGCTTCGCGGGGGAGGTCCGCGCCGCCACCTGGTCCCCGCCGTTCATGGAGTCGTTGCGCGCCCTCGCCCTGCGCGAAAAGGGAACGCTCTTCCTCCTCCTGCTCGCCGCTTTCGAGACCCTGGTGTCCCGCCTGACCGGGCGCGAGGACGTGATCGTGGGCTCGCCCATGGCCAACCGCCCGCGGCCGGAGCTGGAGGACCTGATCGGCTTCTTCGCCAACACGCTCGTGTTGCGCACCGACCTCTCCGGCGATCCGGCGTTCCGCGAGGTGATGGCCCGGGTGCGCGAGACCTCTCTGGGGGCCTGGGAGCACCAGGACCTCCCCTTCGAGCGCCTGGTGGAGGAGCTGCGTCCGCGCCGCGATCCGAGCCACACCCCAATTTTCCAGGTGATGTTCGTCCACCATGGCAACGTCACCGCGGCGGAGCGCGTCGTCGAGATCCCAGGTCTGCGCACCGAGCCGGTCGGAGACACCCGCGCCGTCTCGCGCTACGACCTGGAGATCTACGCCCTGGAGTCGGCCGAGGGGTTGTTCCTGGCCCTGGAGTACAGCACCGCGCTCTTCGACGCCGATCGCATCGTCCGCCTCCTCGGACAAATCGAGACGGTTCTGTACGGAGCCCTCGCCGACCCCGGCCTGCGCCTTTCCGAGCTCCCGTTGCTCACGAAAACTGAAGAGCACCAGCTCCTCGCCGACTGGACCGCCGCAACGCCAAACACGGTGGAGGAGGAGACGCTCCTTCACGAGCTGTTCGAATCCCAGGCGGCGAGGACTCCGGACGCCATCGCCCTGATCGCCGGTGAAGAGCGCTGGACCTATCGCGAGCTGGACCGGCGGGCGGAGGAGATTGCCGCGGATCTGCGGGCGCGAGGTGTCGGACCCGAGGATCGGGTGGCGATCTCGATGCCTCGGATACCGGAGATGGTGGCGGCGATGCTGGGCGTGCTCAAGGCGGGGGGGGCGTATGTGCCGGTGGAGCCGGGATATCCGGAGGCGCGGCGGGAGAAGATTTTGGCGGATGCGGCGCCGGTGTGGACCCTCACCCCCGGCCCCTCTCCCACAAGTGGGCGAGGGGAGAGGGTTACCCTGGCTAACCTACACCACTCTCCCGCTCGCGGGAGAGGGGCCGGGGGTGAGGGCTCCCTCGCCTACTTGATCTACACCTCCGGCTCCACCGGCACCCCCAAAGGCGTCGCCGTCCCTCACACAGCCGCCGTGGCCCTGGTCCGCTGGGCCGGCACGGTCTTTTCGCGAGAGGACCTGGCCGGCGTCCTCGCCGCTACCTCGATCAGCTTCGACCTTTCGGTCTTCGAGATCTTCGTGCCTCTGGCCCACGGCGGCACGGTCATCCTGGCCGAGAATGCCCTGGAGCTGCCGCGGCTGCCGGCGGCCGGGGCGGTGACGCTGGTGAACACCGTGCCGTCGGCGATGGCCGAGCTGGTCCGCTCCGGCGGGGTGCCGGGCGGGGTGCGGGTGATCAACCTGGCGGGGGAGGCGCTGACGCGCGAGTTGGCGGACCGCGTCCTCGCCTTGCCGCAGATCGAGCGGCTCTACAACCTGTACGGCCCGTCGGAGGACACCACCTACTCGACGTTCGCCGAGGTGCCGCGCGGCGAGCGCCGGATGCCGTCGATTGGCCGGCCGATCGCCGGCGGCCGGGCTGTGGTGGTGGACCGGTGGCTGCAGCCGGCGCCCGTGGGGGTCCCCGGCGAGCTTTGCCTTGCAGGTTCGGGGCTCGCACGGGAGTACCTGGGCCGGCCGGCGGAGACGGCGGCGGCTTGGGTGCCCAATCCATTCTGTGATCCGTCGGATCGGTACGATCCGTCCGATCGGTCTGATCACTTCGGTGAGCGGATGTACCGCACGGGCGACCTCGTGCGCCGCCGGCCGGACGGCGCTCTGGAGTTCCTCGGCCGCATCGACCACCAGCTCAAGATCCGCGGCTTCCGCATCGAGCCTGGCGAGATCGAAGCGGCGCTGCGGACGGCTCCCGGCGTCGCCGAGGTCGTCGTGGCGGCGCGAACGGTCTCCGGCGAGCTGCGCCTTGTCGCCTGGGTGGCGGGGGTGGGGGTCACCCCCACAGACCTGCGCCAATTCCTCCGCGAGCGCCTTCCCGAGCCGCTGGTGCCGTCGTTCTTCGTGGCCCTGCCCGATCTCCCCCGGACCGCGACCGGCAAGATCGACCGCGCGGCGCTCCCGGCTCCCGTGGTGGCTCCGGCGGAGGAGGGGAGGACTTCAGCGAGCGGCCCGATCGAGGAGCTCCTGGCCGGCGTGTGGGCCGAGGTGCTCGGGGTGGAGCGCGTCGGGCTCCACGCGAGCTTCTTCGACCTCGGTGGCCATTCGCTCCTCGCCACCCGCCTGGTCGCGCGGCTGCGGGCGCTTCTGGGCGTCGAGCTGCCGGTGCGCGCCGTCTTCGAGGCTCCGACCGTGGCGGCCTTCGCGCGGGCCGTGCTCGCCGCCGAGCGCGGTGCCGCGCCGCCGCTCGTCCGCCGGGAGCGCGATGAGGATCCGCCCCTCTCCTTCGCCCAGGAGCGCATGTGGTTCCTGGAGCACCTGGACCCCAATTCGGCGTACCACATCCCGCTGGCCGTCCGCCTCGTGGGCGCGCTCGACGCCGCGGCTCTGGAGGGCTCGCTGCGCGCGGTCGTCCGCCGGCACGAGGCCTTGCGGACGACCTTCCCGTTCGTCGACGGCCCGGTCCAGCGGATCGCCCCCGATCCCGCTGTCTCGCTGCCGCGGGTCGACCTGAGCGGCTTGCCACCCGCCCTTCGCGAGAAGGAGCAGGCGCGGCTTGGGGCTGCTCTTGCGGCAGCCCCCTTCGACCTTGGGAGCGGGCCGCTGCTGCGCGCGCTTCTTCTCAGGATCGGAGGGCCGGCGCCCGGCGAGCACGTCCTTCTGGCGACCCTTCACCACATTGTCTCCGACGGGTGGTCGATCGGAGTGCTGCTGCACGAGCTGGTCGCCTTCTACCGCGCTCTCCGCGAGGATGTGCCCTCGGGTCTCTCTCCACTGCCCGTCCAGTACGCCGACTGGGCGCTCTGGCAGCGCGAGTGGCTGGAGGGCGATGCGCTGGAGGCGGGGCTCTCCTGGTGGCGGCAGCATCTGGCGAGCGCGCCCCCGGTCCTGGCGCTCCCGGCGGACCGGCCGCGCCCGGCCACGCCCAGCTTCCGCGGCGCCGAGCACCGGGAGATCCTGCCCCCCGATCTGCTGGACACCGTCCAGGCGCTCGCCCGGCGGAGCGGTGCGAGCCTGTTCATGGCGCTCCTCGCCGCCTGGCAGGCGTTCCTTGCCCGCCACACCGGCCAGGACGACTTCGTGGTCGGCACCCCGGTCGCCGGGCGCGACCGCGCCGAGGTCGAGGGGCTCATCGGCCTCTTCGTGAACACGCTGGCCCTTCGCATTCGCTTGCCGGCGGGGGAGGCCTTCACCCCACTGCTCGCCCGGGTGCGCGAGGCGGCGCTGGGTGCATTCGGTCACGCCTGGGTCCCGTTCGAGCGCGTGGTGGAGATCGTCGAGCCGGATCGGGATCTGGCGCGCGGGGGCCACAACCCGCTGTTCCAGACGATGCTCGCGTTGCAGAACGTGCCGCGGCCCGCCGTCTCGCTGCCTGATCTCAACTTGCTGCCGGTGGACGTGGAGGTCCGCACCGCTCCCTTCGACCTGACCCTCGCCGTCTCCACGGAGGAGGGCCGTCTCCACGTCTCCTGGATCTGGGCCCTCGATCTCTTCGACGCTCCGACCGTGGCCCGCTTCGCCGGGCGCTTCCGGACCCTCCTGGCCGCGGCGGCGGCTGAGCCCGAACGGCCGATCGAGGACCTGCCGCTCCTCTCCACAGCGGAGCGGCACGCGCTCCTCCACGAGTGGCTCGATGCGGCGACCCCACTCCCTGAGGAGCCGTGCATCCACCGGATCGTCGCCGCGCACGTCGCGCGTCGGCCGGAGGCGTTGGCCGTGGAGGCCGGCGGCGCGTCCCTGACCTATGCGGAGCTCGATCGCCGCGCCCGGCGGCTGGCCCGGCGTCTATGGAGCCTCGGGGTGGGGCCAGACGTGCCCGTGGGGCTCTGCGCCGGAAACGCCGTCGATCTCGCCGTCGGGATGCTCGCCATCCTACAAGCCGGCGGTGCCTGTCTCCCCCTGGACCCCGAGTATCCGCTGGAGCGGCTGGCCTTCCTTCTCCAGGATGCCCAACCGGCGGCCGTGCTCGCTCCGTCAGATCTGCTTGAATCGATCAGTCGGATCGGTCCGATCGGACAGATCCGTCCGATCACTGTTCTCCTCCTGGATGACGAGGACCAGGAGCCTGACCCCGAGCCGTTCGAGGAGTCTACGGTGCTGGGCGACCACCTGGCCTGCGTCTTCTACACGTCCGGCTCCACTGGCAGGCCCAAGGGGGTGGGGATCACCCACCGCTGCATCTGCCGGCTGATCCTCGATCCGCGCTGGGAGATCGGACCCGCCGACCGGATCGCCCAGATTTCGAGCCCCTCGTTCGACGCATCGACCCTGGAGATCTGGGGAGCGCTCCTCCGCGGCGCCTGCCTGGTGGGCCTCCGCCGCGAGGAGGTCCTGGCACCGCCGGACCTGGCGGCCGCGATCCGGCGGCTGGGCCTCACCATGCTGGTCATCCCGCCGTCCTGGTTCCAGCGCGTGGCCGCCGAGCTGCCGGACGCCTTCGCGCCCCTCTCCATCATGTCGATCGGAGGGGAGCCGGGAGACCCCACGGCGTTCGCCCGCGTGGTGGCGGCCGGATCGCCGCGCTGGCTGTTCCACGGCTACGGACCGACCGAGGTCACGACGCTCACCACGGTCCACCCGGTCCGGACGGTCGCCCCGGGCCAACCGATCCTCCCGGCGGGGCGACCGCTCGCGGACGTCCGCGTCTACGTGCTCGACCCGGAGCTGCGGCTGCTGCCGCAAGGCGCATCCGGAGAGCTGTTCGCGGGAGGCGACCGGCTGGCCCGTGGCTATCTGGGCCGGCCCGACCTGACGGCGGAGCGCTTCGT
>DATFPH010000067.1:0-6421 GCA_035264905.1 Thermoanaerobaculia bacterium | reverse complement strand
CCTCTACGTCACCGACCGGTTCAAGGACCAGGTGCGCGCCTTCCGGGTCGATCCCGGCCCGTTCTTCACCCAGATCGCCGAGATCCCCACCGGGACAAGCGAGCTCGAGCGCACCAACCCGCGCGACCTCGCCCTCTCGGCTGACGGCACGAAGCTCTACGTGGGCAACACCCTCGGCCACACGATCGCGGTGATCGACGTGGCGAATGACGCCAACCGCCTCCTCAAAACCCTGCCGGTGGGCGGCCTGGTGACCGACGTCAAGGTAGCCGGCCGGTGGGGGTTCGTCTCCGGGCACGAGACGAACACCGTGCTCAATCAGCCGGAGACCGGCCACGGCCTGCCCAAGAAGGTGAACGGCGCGGCGGTCCGCAACGACGGCTCACCGCTCGGCTACCTGCCGGTCATGACCGACGCCACCAAGGCCACGACGTTCGACGACATCGGAACCGAGATCAACGTCTTCGACACTTCCACCAACCAGTTCGTCTACCGCTACGTGGACTTCGAGCGCGACCGGTCGATGCTGGTGCGGGAAGCACAGATCATCGACCTGGGGGATCACGCGCCGGGGCAGAAGATCATCCGCGGCAGCGGCGCCGAGCAGATCACCGTCCGCGGCGATCTCCTCTTCGTCAGCCAGATGCATTCGGACAAGGTCGAGGTCTTCCGCATCCAGCAGAACCCGGCCGATCCCTCGAAGATCCTCACCTATGTGGGAACCCAGTACACCGGCGGCATCACGCCGCAGGGGATCGCGGTCTCCCCGGACGGGCGCAAGGTCTTCGTGGCGAACCTGCAGACCGAGGACGTTTCGTTCCTGGCCGTGGACTCGTCCGGCCAGCTCACCCGCCAGGGGTATGTGGCGGTGGGCGTGACCAACACGACACCCGATCCCACCACCGGCGGCAAGGGTAAAAACCTTTTCGCCACGGCCGAGGAGCAGGGGCTGCGCTGGATGTTCACTCAGGCCTACTCGGACGACGGCCAGAAGTCGTGCGGCCACTGCCATTGGCAGAGCCGGCACGACGGCGGCCAGTGGAACGTCGGCGCCAACGCGGTCGGCGGCGTCAAGGTCTGCCCGCAGAACAAGGACATCTCGGACAACTGGCCGGAGTGGTACGAGGGGCTCAACAACGACTTGATGGCGTACGCCTCGGCCTGCAACGGCGAGCTGGTGGTGGCCGAAAAGCGGACCGCCCTCTTCCCGCAGCCGATCCTGTCGGACCGCCTGCGTGCCCGCGAGGACTACGTGCTGCGCAAGACCGAGGAGAGCTCACGGGCGATCGGCCGCCCGGACCTCTCCAGCAAGGCGTTCAAGGTGGGCTATTACGACATGGCCTATCTGCAGATCCTGTGGAGCCAGAACGAGACCCGCCTGATGCCGAACCCGCTGGCCCAGTTCCCCTCCGCCGACGAGGCACGCAAGATCGCCCGCGGCAAGCAACTGTTCACCAGCGAGGTCAGTGCCGGAGGCGCCGGTTGCGCGAGCTGCCACCACAACGGCAACACGCGGACGAACGGCGAGGTGGACGACACGTTCCAGGACTACAACATCCATGAGCCCGGCGTTACGCCCGAGACCACGGTCGACAACGAGGGGCCGTTCACCCGCCTGGCGAACGACTACTTCTTCACCAAGTTCGGCCCGCCGCAGGACGAGGGCGGGCGGCAGAACATCAGCAGCCGCAACACCAAGCACCTGCGGGCGTTCTGGGACAGCGTGCCGCGCTGGCTGCACCACGGCGACGCGCACTCGGTGCGGGAGATCCTCCTGGCGCCCGACTCCCCGCTCCTCCGTCCCGGCGAGCGCGGCTTCAACTTCCGGGTGGTGCGCGCCGACCACTCCCGGGCCACGGCCCACGACTTCCTGGGCGGACCGCGCGTCGTGCTGCCCACGGAGGTTCCCATCACCTTCGCCCACAGCGGCGGCGGTCTCGCCGGGGACGGCCGCGGACCGCTCTACGTGAGCCTCGACCGGCCGGTGCAGGTCTCGGGGCCGGACGCCGCCTATCCTGAAGGGCGTCTGGAGGTGGACCGCCTGGGGACGAGCAACCTGGCGCCGCTCGTCACCACGGTCGACGGCCGGCGGGTGATCAATCCCGCCCTGGCGCAGAACAACGTCCGGGTGATCAAGGACACCCACGGCAAGACGTCGCATCTCACCGCGGCGGACCTGGATGCGCTGGAGATCTATCTGAAGTCGCTGCAGAGGTAGGACTGCTCTGGCCGCCCCCTTCGCCCCCTTCGCCTGGTGGTCCGGCGAAGGGGGCACGTGCTGGTATCATCAGCACCGCAAACATGCCCCACCCACTCATTCTCCGCCTCCTCTGCGTGGCCGCGGTCGCGGCCTGCCTCGGCTGCCGTCCTTCGGCGGAACGGCCGCCGGACGTCATCGTTTATCTGGTCGATACGCTGCGCGCCGATCACCTCGGCTGCTACGGGTATCCGCGGGCCACCTCTCCTCAGATCGATGCCTTCGCGGCGGAGAGCGTGCTCTTCGAGGACGCCGTGGCGCAGTCGGCGTGGACCCGGCCTGCCGTCACCTCGCTCCTGACCGGCCTCGACCCGCACAGCCATGGAGTCCAGGAACGCCTCGACGGGCTGCCGGAGTCGTTCGACACGCTGCCCGAGATCTTGCGCCGGGAGGATTACCAGACAGCGGCTTTCGTCTCCAGCGCCGTGATCACCTCCAAGTTCGGGTTCGACCAGGGGTTCGACACCTTCCGGCAGCGGGTCAAGGAAACGATCGAGCCGGAGCGCCCGACCTCGGAGTGGGTGAACGAGGAGGCTCTGCGGTGGCTGGAGAGGCGGGACCCGGACCGCCCATTCTTCCTCTTCCTCCACACGCTGGACCCCCACATGCCCTACCGGCCGCCGGAGCCCTTCCGCCGGCGGCTGGCCCCGGACGCCGATCCCCGCGCCGGAGGGGTGGAGGAGGTCGTCGCGTTGCGCGACGGTCTGCGGCCCACCACGGCGCGCGACCGGAAGGAGATCCCCGCGCTGTACGATGCCGAGATCGCGGGCAACGACGCCGCGTTCGGCCGCCTGGTGGCAGAGCTGCGGGCGCGGGGGCTCTATGAGCCGCTCCTGCTGGTCTTCGTATCCGACCACGGCGAGGAGCTCTTCGATCATGGAGGCTGGGAGCACGGCGCGACGCTCTATCAGGAGCTCGTCCACGTCCCCCTCCTCCTCAAGCTGCCGCAGGGCGTTGGCGCCGGGCGAAGGATCGGAGAGACGGTCCGGCAGGTCGACGTCCTCCCGACGACCCTGGACGTACTGGGCATCGGGGAGATCCCGCACGGCATCCAGGGGAGGAGCGTGCTTTCCCTGCTCCAGGCGCCCTCCCACCGGCCACCGGCGGCTTTCTCGTCTCTCGATTTGGATGGACGGCGGATCGAGAGCGCCGTCCTGGGAGACCGGAAGCTGATCCACACGCTCGCCCACGACCGGAAACCCATCGGCCTGGAGCTCTACGACCTGGCGTCGGATCCCGGCGAGAAGCGGAACCTCGCGGCAGCCGACCCTGACGCGGTCCGTGGTCTGTCGTGGCTCATCGCGCAGCGGGCGCGGGCCGGAGCACCGCGGAAGGCCGCCCCTCCGGTGGCCCTGGACCCCGAGCTGGAAGAGGAGCTTCGGGCGCTCGGCTATCTGCGCTGATCCAGCTTCCGCGCCTTCCGCCAGGCCCCCGAGAGACCGGGGAGCTTGAGCAGCGAGTCGCGCAGGCGCCAGGTGGCGCTTCCGTAGACGTAGCGAAGCTCGGCTTCCAACTCCCCCACCCGCCGTTCCAGCTCCGCGACCCGGGGCGGTACCCAGCCGGCCCATTGCCGGAGGTAGACCGCGGCAGCCCGGGACTCCTCGGCAGGGTCGGAAGGCCCCTCGCGTTCGTGCTCCGCGATCACCTCCTCGTAGAGCGCGATGAGGCGGTCGAGGGCCGGCTCCAGGCCCGCCTCCTCCCGCACCCGGCGCGACACTTCGGCGGCATCGCGCGCGTCGTAGCGCTCGATCTCCCGCAGGATCAGATCCGGAACGAGCGGCTGGCGCAGGGTGCGCAGGCCGAAGTTCAGCCGGCGCAGGGCGTCGAAATCGGCGCCGGTGACCATCTGCCCGAGACCCCGAAAATCACAGAGCACGACCGCCGTCCCCACCGCCAGCGCCTCCAGCGCGCTCTTGGCCTTGGCGAAGACGAGGTCGTACTCCGCGATCACCTCGCCGGGATTGGCCAGGGACCGCCCCACGCCCGAGCCCACCACGTCCAAGGGGAGGCCGGCGCGCCGGCAGGCTTCCTGGACGGCCGGCAGATGGGTGTCCTCCCGGGCGTAGTTGCTGAAGACCAGAGCCCGCCGGGGGCGCTCGGGAAGGGGGCCGCGCGGCGGGAACCGGTCGAGGTCGACCCAGTTCAGGAGGACCCGGACCCGCTCTTCCGGGATCCCGTGCTCGAAGAGGACGCGGTCGCGGTTCGTCCAGTCGACCGCCACGTAGCGGCGGATGCGCGGAAAGAGCGGCGGCGCGTCGTGCCACATCGTCCAGTCGTGCGTCGCGAAGATCGCGGGCACGCCGGGGAAATGGAGCAGGGCCGTCATGGCCTGCTGGTGGTGGTGCCCATGGATCACGTCCGGAGGCGCTCCGAGCCGGGCCAGGTCGTCGACCACCGGGACCGTGGCGGCGCGGATCTCCGCCGCGATCTCGCCGAGGTCGGGGCTGTAGACCAGAGGGGTGTGCCCGCGCCGCAGGAGCCCCAGCGCAGCCTCTTTGATGTAGACCTCCGTCCCGGTGCGGGACGCCAGGGTGATGTTCGTGAACAGGACGCGCAAGGGCCGGCTCATGCGGTGCGCCCGAGCTCGCGCAGGGCGCGGGCCAGCGGCAGGAAGTGCTCGCGGAACCGCAGGACCCGGGGATAGCGTCCCGCCGCGACCTGCCGCTCTCCATAGGTCTCATAGAACGGCGGCTGCTCGACCAGGGCCTCGACGTCCGCCTCGGGATCGGCCGGCCGCAGGCACTCGACGCGGAAGGCCCCGGCACCATGGCGCTCGAAGGCCCGGTCGACCTCATACGCCATCTCAGGGTAAGACCGCGCCGCCGCCAGCTTGCGCTCCAGCGCGCCGTCCTCCAATTCGAGGCACAGGGAGCCGGAGCTTCCATTCCGGTGGCAGGCATCGGGGCGGCCTTCCAGGAGAAATTCGTAGCTGGCGATCGCCCGCCCGGTGCGGCGGCGGGCCAGCGAGACGGCCGTATCGGTCAGCAGGCGGCAGACGTCATGGGAGGGGTTGAACCCCTCGATGGCATCGGCAGCCACCGTCTCCACACCCCGTTCGATCAAGGCATCGGCGAGCTCGCCGGCCAGCCTCGTGAGGACCTCGATCCGGCCCTCCAGGATCACTTCGTAGAGATCGCGGTCGCTGAACCGGCCGAACACGGAGCCCGGGCGGGCGCCCACGCGGCGCAGAACCTCCTCGGTGGAGGGGACGCGGGACAGCCCGCCGTTCCCCGAGCCGTCGGTCAACACAAAGACCTCCGGCCGCTCTCGTTCGAGCCAGCCAAAGACGCGGAGCTCGTGGCCGGGGTGCGCGACCACGAGGGCGGCGACAGACTGCATGTGCGACATGGGGCGAGAGTCTAAACGAAGAAGGCCACCCTCGGGGATGTCCAGATGCTGTCTCTCTCCTTGTCAGGGATTCCTCATAGACGCCCCCTCCCTCTTCTGTTAAAAGCATCCAACGATGTTGCAGCTCTCCGTCGATCCGGCCCAGACCGGGCCCGCCGCGCCGCTGACCGCCGCGCTGGCCGCCCAGGTCGTCGTCCTCGGCATGCACCGTTCCGGGACGTCCGCGCTCACCGCCCTGCTCCGGTTGATGGGGTTCTGGGCGGGGAAGGAGGATGACTTTCCGTCGGCGGACGAGCACAACCAGGCGGGGTACTGGGAACACCGGGCGGTCTGGTCGGTCGACGAGGCGATCTTGGAAGCGCTTGGCGCGAGCTGGTCCGAGGTCGCGGATTTCGACCTCTCCCGCCTGGGCGAGGAGGCGCGCTCCCGCCTCAGGGAACTCGCCCGAAAGGTCGTCCGGGATCTCGACCGGCGTGGCTCCTCGGTGGTCAAAGACCCGCGGCTCTGCCTGCTCTTCCCGTTCTGGCGCGAGGTCCTCGAGCACCCGTTCTGCGTCCTGATCCATCGCGATCCGTTGCCGGTCGCCCGCTCGCTGGCCGCGCGCGACGGCTTTCCGATCCCCTATGGGATCGCGCTCTGGGAGAAGTACACCCGGGAGGCGCTCGCATCCACCTGGGGCCTGCCGCGGGTCCTGATCTCCCAGCGGGAGCTCATGGCAGACACCGCGGCCACTCTGCGCCGGCTGCACGGCGCTCTGGTGCGGCACAGGCCGGAGCTCGCGCACTTTCAGGTACTCACCGCGGAGGAGATCCGCAC
>DATFPH010000066.1:0-16520 GCA_035264905.1 Thermoanaerobaculia bacterium | reverse complement strand
GTGGTCGAGCCGAACTTCGATCCCGGCCACGACCGGCGGCTCCGGCGGCTGCTCGCCCTGGAGGGCGTCCGCTGGGGGCTGGGCATCCCGGCCGAGTCGGCGGTCCTCCTCGGTCCCGAGGGGGTGATGGAGGTCGTCGGCACGGTCTTCCGGGTGACGGGGGAGAATGGAGATTTGGAAGTTCTGGGCGAGGCGTGATTTCCTTTTTACATCACTCCAGCCTTACATGGGGAACACGATGGGCCGGACCGGCCCGACTGACTCGGAGCAAGACAATCCGAAACAGAATGAGGAAAGAGGAGAGAAGTTCCATGGAAAGAACTCTGGCGATTCTCAAGCCGGACAGTGTGGAAGCCGGCAGCGCTGGCAAGATGCTTGCAAAGTTGCAGGACGAAGGTTTCAAGATTCTCGGGGTCAAGATGCTGCGGCTGACCGAAACCCAGGCGCGGGCGTTCTACGAGGTGCACAAGGAGCGGCCGTTCTACGGCAGCCTGGTGGAGTTCATGATGAGCGGGCCGGTGATGCCGGTCGCTCTGGAGCGCGAGAACGCGGTGGTCCACCTCCGCGAGGTGATGGGCGCGACGGACGTGGCGAAGGCCGCGCCGGGGACGCTCCGCAATCTGTTCGGCACGAGCATCGAGCGCAACGCGGTACACGGCAGCGATTCGCCGGAGAATGCGGGCGTAGAGCTGTCGTTCTTCTTTTCGCGCGCCGAGCTGTTGGCGGCGCAGTAGGACAGGAGCCGGCCATGGTGTATCGCATTCCTGATGCGGCTCCTCTGAGTCAGATCGCGGAAGAGAGGCGTGGCCGGGAGATGGGGCGATTCTGCCTGGTCTGCGGCAGCATCTACCCCCTGCATCGGGGGCGGCATACGGGCAAGCCGGTGTACGGCAGGGACCATATCGCCGCTCCTTGTGCGCACGAGGGGGACCTCTTCGAGCCCGGCGCTCCGTGGTGGGAGCCGGCGGTCGAGGTGCTGCCGCCCCCACCGGCTCCACCAGCGGAGGCTTCGGCCGCCGCTCCGGCTGCTCCGGCCGCCGCTCCGGTCAAACCGTAGCGCCCGGGACGTCCTCTCCACCGCTCTGACCTTTTCATTGATCGGTGGCCTCGCCTTGGGCAGGCCTCAGGAGGTGATCGCGTGGAGATGGATGTCCTGACGCAGCGGACCCGCGTCGCTGTTGCTCCAACCGGTTTCTCTCTGATGTCGCGGCGGCTGGGAGAGCTTGCCGCTCCCCTGCTCGCCGGGCGCCGGGGCGCCCGGGCGGGTCTGGGTTTGGCTCTGGGAGTGGTGGCCGGCCTGGCGAGCGGCTGGGCCGCGCCAGGGTCGATCGGCTGGTTCGCACCGGCCCTGGGCGGTTGCGTCGGGATTTTGTTCGGATGGCCTGGGCTCGCCGTGTTCGCGGCGGGGTGTCTTCTGACGGCCCAGGGGCTGCGGCCGGATCTTCTCGCGGCCTTCGTCTCCACGGCGGCCGCGGTGGCTCCCGGCGTATCGATGTATTTGACCTTCCGCTCCCTCCCCGACCTCGGGCGGGGGCTCCCCAATCTGCGGTCCCATCTCTGGCTGCTGGGCAGCGGGCTCCTGGGCGGCCTCGCCGGAGGCTTGCTCAAGGCCGCGGCCGCGCAGACCAATGCGTTCCCCGCTTTCTGGGGCCAGGCGGCCGGGACGCTCACCGGCGTGGTGCTGCTGGGACCGGCGGCTCTCCTCGCCGCGGACCGCTTCTTCCGCCTCTGGATGGTGGCAATTCCAGGCGAGATGCCGGCCCGGCGCTCGCGGCGGTTGAGCCTCGCGCCGGAAAGCATCCAGGCGCGAGGCGACGAGACGGTTCTCGTCGCGCCCGCGCGGCGGCGGCCGGAAACGCGCCAGGCGTTCGCGCTTGGCACGGCCGTCATCCTGGGCCTGACTCTGCTGGCCGTGCCGATCGCCCGGCTGCTGCCGCAGGCCGGTCCCTGGGTCCTCCTGGTCTACCTGGTGCCGGTCCTTGGCGCCGCCCTCGACTACGGGCTGCGCGGCGGCATTCTCGCCGCTTCGGCGAGCGGGATCGCGTTCCTCGCGGGAATGAGCGGTGTGGCCGCCCTGAGCGGCGATGCCGGAGGAATCGACCTGTGGGTGTCCGGGGCCGATTTCCTGATTCTGTCTCTCGCCGGCGCGTTCATCGGAGAGTCCCGCGAGGCGGAGGCGCTGACGCGCGACGAGCTCCGGGACGCCAACCGGCTCCTCCGGCAGGACCTTCTGACGGTCGCGATGGCGCTGACCCAGGCCGTGGAGGCGAAGGATTCCTACACGGAGGGGCATCTCCACCGGGTGAGCGAGTACGCGGTGTCGGTGGGGAGCCGGCTGGGGTTGCGGGGGCACGACCTCGAGATGCTCCATTTCGCGAGCCTGCTCCACGACATCGGCAAGATCGGCGTTCCCGAGCACGTGCTCGGGAAGGAGGGGCCGCTCGACGAATTCGAGGCCGAGGTCATGCGACGGCACCCGGCGATCGGCGCCCGCATCCTGGAGAAGCTCGACCTTTTGAAGGACGCCGCCCCGATCGTCCTGCATCACCAGGAGCGCTACGACGGCGACCTGGACTCCACCTATCCCGGCTATCCCGTCGGGCTCACCGGGGAGAGCATTCCGCTCGGAGCGCGCATCGTGGCCGTGGTGGACGCGTTCGACGCCATGACCACGGACCGGCCGTATCGGGCGGCGCTGTCTGTGGAGCGGGCGATGGCGGTGCTGCTCAGCGAGCGGGGCCGGCAGTTCGATCCGCGGGTGGTGGATACGTTCCTGCTGGTGTTGAACGAGCAGCCCTGGCGGCGGCGGTAGGGGCGGGGTGAGGGTCGATCTCGAAGCTCTGGAACGCCACATTCAAGAGGTCCGGGGCTGCCGCCGCTGCCCGACGGTGGAGCCTCCTCCGGTCATCATGCCTCCGGAGGTCTGGCCGCGGGTGATGCTGGTGGGGCAGGCGCCGGGGCCGAAGGAGCGGGATCTGGGGCGGCCGTTTGCGTTTACGGCGGGGACGCGGCTGTTTTCCTGGTTCGCCCGGATCGGGGTGATGGAGGAGGAGCTCCGCCGCCGGGTCTGGATCTGCGCGGTGATCCGCTGCTTTCCGGGCCGCGCGCCGCAGGGGGGCGACCGGCCTCCGGGTCCTCTGGAGATGGCCAACTGCGCTCCGTTTCTGGAGGAGGAGCTCCGCCTGCTCCGTCCGATGACCGTGATCGCGGTGGGCCAGCCGGCGATCGCGAAGTTCCTTCCCGAGCCTGCTCCTCTCCAGGATCGGGTGGGGCAGCTTTTTCAGGTGGAGCGGGACGGCCATCCGATGGAGGTGATCCCGCTGCCGCATCCCTCGGGGCGGAGCACCTGGCTGGTCCGGCCGGAGAACCAGGCGCGGCTCGATCGTGGGCTGGAGCTGCTGGCGGGAACGCGCGGATGGCGGGAGACGTTCGCCCCCTCCCTCCCGGAGTTAGAATCAAGAGAATGACGGCGGAGCAGGTGGTCCTGGCCCGGTTCAAGGAGCGGTGTCACATCGCGGGCAGCGTGCAGCCGGGCTATGGGATGCGGGCGCAGGCGATCCGGTGGGTGCAGCCGGAGCACCCTGGGGTCGACATCGACGCGGGGCTCGCGGCGATGGTGGAGAAGGGGTGGCTCAAGCGGAATGCGGCGGGGACCTGGTATTACCTGACGCCGGAGGGGGCGGAGCAGGTGAAGGGGCTGATGCCGGGGCGGGTCTGAGCCTACCGCCGCACCTCCAGCCCCGCCGGCCGCAGCGCCTTTTCCACCAGCCCCAGAACCCCATCCACCAGAAGCGCCAGCGCCGCCGCGGGGATGGCGCCCGAGAGAATCAGGTTCGTGTTGGCGAGTTGCAGACCGGTCACGATCGGCTCGCCCAATCCTCCAGCTCCGATAAAGGCCGCCAGGGTCGCGGTGCCGACCGTGAGCACGGCCGCGGTGCGGATGCCCGCCAGGATGATCGGGGCGGCCAGGGGCAGGCGGACCTGCCGCAGGACCTGGCCCGGCGTCATCCCCAGCGCCGTGGCGGCCTCGACCGCCCGCGGGTCGGCGTCCCGCACGCCGCTGTACGTGTTGCGGACCATCGGGAAGAGCGAGTAGAGCCAGAGCGCCACGAGGGCGGGGACGATCCCGATGCCCAGGAAGGGGACGAAGAAGGCCAGGAGAGCGAGCGAGGGGATGGTCTGGAGAAGGCCGAGGAGGCGGATGACGGTTTCGGCGCCGCGCCGGGTGCGCTCCAGCCAGAGCCCGAGCGGGACCGAGACGAGGATGCCGAGCGCGAGGGCGAGCGCCGAAAGGGTGAGGTGCTCCAGGGTGCGCCGGCCGATGGCGCTTCGCTCCGCCAGAAGGGTGCCGAGGAGACCGGCGGCCGGACGGGTGTCTTCCGAAGGGGCCTCTTCCTTATTAGATAGGCCGAGCTCTCGCAGGGCGTCCCGGGCCACGACAGCTTCGCTCTCCCCCTTCTCCTGGAGGCGGAAGTTGAGGGCGCGCATGCGGTCCTCGTCGAACGCGCCGGCCAGGAGGCCGAGGACGGCGCCGACCTCGGGATGCCGGGCGAGGGTGGCGCCGCGGACGAGGGGCGCGGCGTCATAGGGCGGGAAGAAGCCCTTGTCGTCCTCCAGCACCACGAGCCGGTAGCGCAGCAGGCGGGCGTCCGTGGTGTAGGCGTCCATCGCGTCGATCCGGCGGTCGCCCGCGGCCTGGTATTGCAGGGCCTGCTGGAGAGGCTGGACCGAGGCGAAGCGGAGGCCGTAGATCCGTTCGAGCCCGAGGAGGCCGTCCTCGCGGCCGACGAACTCATGGCCGAAGCCACCGCGCAGGCGGCCGGAAATACGCGCGAGGTCGGAGATGGTCCGCAGCTTCTCGCGCTCGGCCAGCTCCTGCGGCACAGCGATCTCCCAGGAGTTTTCGAATCCGAGCGGGGCGAGCCACCAGAGGTCCCAACGCGTGAGGAACTCGGAGCGGACCCGCCGCAGGGTCGCCCCTGGTTGATGAGGACGACCGTCGCCGCCGGCCTTCTCGCTCAGGATGGAGACCAGGCCGGTGCCGGTGTATTCGGGATAGACGTCGATGGCGCCGGTGCGCAGGGCCTCGAAGCAGACCTGGGTGCCCGCGAGGCCGAGGCGGCGCTCGACCTGGAGGCCGGTCCGGGCTTCGAGAAGCTGGGCGAACATCTCGGCGAGGAGGCGGCTTTCCTCGAAGTTTTTGGAGCCGATGACGATGCGGTCGGCGGCTCGGGTGGGGGCGGGGAGGAGGAACGAGAACAAAAGCAACAGCAAAAGCCCCACCGGCCGGGCCCTCACCCCCGGCCCCTCTCCCGCAAGCGGGAGAGGGGTGAAAAGCGAAGGCAGGAGAGAGAGGTGTCTTTGCTGTTCTCCCCTCTCCCGCTTGCGGGAGAGGGGCCGGGGGTGAGGGCTCCTCATTCCAGCAGCTCCCGAACATAAGAATCCGCCGGCCGCTCCCGCAGCTCCTCCGCCGGGCCGAGCTGCAGAAGCCGTCCGCGCCGCATGACGCCGATACGGTCCGCCAGGCGGAAGGCTTCGCCGAGGTCGTGGGTGACCAGGACCATGGTCTTGGGAAGAAGAGCGCGGAGATCCAGGAATTGCCGGTGCAGCTCGCGGCGGGTCAGGGTGTCGAGGGCGCCGAAAGGCTCGTCGAGCAGGAGGATCGGCGGATCGGCGGCGAGGGCTCGGGCGAAGGCGACTCTTTGACGCTGGCCGCCCGACAGCTCGGCCGGATAACGCCCGCCGTGGAGGTCGGCCGAGAGACCCACCAGCTCCAGCATCTCTCGCGCGCGGTCGCGCCGCCGCGCTTCGTCCCAACCGAGCAGGCGCGGCACCAGCTCCACGTTGCGCTCCACCCGCCAATGCGGAAGGAGGCCGCCGTCCTGGGGTACGTAGCCGATGCGGCGCCGCAGGGCGATGGGATCGACCTCGGCGACCGAGCGCCCTTCGACCCGCACCGTCCCGACGGTAGGCTCGGCGAGGCGGTTGAACATCCGCAGAAGCGTTGTCTTGCCGCTGCCGCTCTCGCCGACCAGGGCCACGGTCTCGCCCGGCGCGATCGTCAACGAGACGTCCGCGAGGGCGGCGGTGCCGTCGGGGTAGGTTTTGGAGACCGCGGCGGCCTCCAGGGCGGGGGTGGACATCGGGGGGAGTGTAGCGCGCCTCCGGTGCTACGATTCCACCATGCAACGCGAGCACCTGCGGTTTCCGGGCGCCCGGGGCGGCACCCTGGCTGCCCGCCTTGAAAGCCCGGTCACCGAGCCGACCGCCTACGCGCTCTTCGCACACTGCTTCACCTGCTCGAAAGACCTCAAGGCCGTCGGGTGGATCTCCCGCGCCCTGGTGGACCGGGGAATCGCGGTCCTCCGCTTCGACTTCACCGGGGTCGGCGAGAGCCAGGGGGACTTCGCGGAGACCGACTTCTCGTCGAACCTGGGGGACCTCGTCGCGGCGGCCGACTTCCTGCGCGACCGCTACCAGGCTCCCGCGCTCCTCGTGGGGCACAGCCTGGGCGGTACGGCCGTGCTCGCCGCGGCGGAGCGCATCCCCGAGACCCGGGCGGTCTGCACCATCAGCGCGCCGAGCGACACCGGGCACCTGCGCGAAACGCTGATCCGCCTCTCGCCCGAGCTCGAGGCGCGGGGTGAGGCGGAGATCGACCTCGGGGGCGCGCACCCATTCCGGATTCGCAAAGAGCTGCTGGACGATCTCGCCGCGGACCATCTTCAGGGCGTCCTCCACAGGCTGCACCGGCCGCTCCTCCTGTTCCACTCCCCAGTGGACAACACCGTCGGCATCGAGCACGCGCATCGCCTGTTCGAGGCGGCGAAGCATCCGAAGAGCTACGTCTCGCTGGGGATGGCCGATCATCTCCTCTCGCGCGAGAAGGACGCCCGG
Organism: Thermoanaerobaculia bacterium; assembly: GCA_035264905.1. Classification (GTDB taxonomy): domain Bacteria; phylum Acidobacteriota; class Thermoanaerobaculia; order Multivoradales; family UBA5704; genus UBA5704. The sequence goes on along the minus strand of DATFPH010000066.1, from coordinate 9,623 downwards.
TATGTCGGCGAGATCCTGGCGGCCTGGGCGGGGCGGTGGCTGGAGGGGGACGTGCAGGAGATGGAGGTCCTTCCCGAGGCGGGCGTACAGGGGGAGCTGCTGGTCGCCGAGATCGAGGGCTATGCCCAGAAGATCGTCGCCCGCCGGCACCGATTGACGGCGGACGAGCCGGTTGAGATGGGGGGGACCGACACGGGCCCGAGCCCGTACGAGCTCCTCCTGGCCGGTCTCGGCGCCTGCACCTCGATGACCCTCCGCATGTACGCGAACCGGAAGGGCTTCCCGCTCGAAGGGGTCCGCGTGCGCCTGCGCCACGGGAAGATCCACGCCATCGACTGTGCCGGCTGCGAGACGAAGGAAGGGAAGATCGACCACATCGACCGGATCGTCGAGGTCCTCGGCCCCCTGACCGACGAGCAGCGCGCGCGCCTCCTGGAGATCGCCGACAAGTGTCCGGTCCACCGGACGCTGGAGTCGGAGATCCATGTGACGACGCGGCTGGGGTGAGAGGCCCGTCCTCTCCAGAGTCCAGCCCCCCGTCCCCCGCGTCTCCGGCAGAGGACGAGTCGCCGTCCTCCGTGCCCGCCTCCCGTCGCAAACCACTGGAAACATTGACCTGCCAGCCTCTGGTGCTACCTGGCACGGGTCGTGAAATCCATCGAAAATCGACGAGTCAATCGGACCCAGAAGCGAAGAAGACACCATGCATCGCAACCACCAGGGAAGCCGCTCCGGAATGACTCGCGAGAATCTCGCGACCTCCCTGGTGGCCTCGCACGACAAGGTCCGACGGACAGAGCTCCTCTCCCTCCGGTGCCGGGGCGGGTACTAAGCCCTCCGCCCGCCCTGGCCCTCTTTTTTTCTTTCGGTGGACGGAGCCCCGGATTCCGGGGCTCACAGCGCTCGGTTTCCATATAATCCCCCTGTGAGCGAAGCGAACGAGGAGGAGCCGCGGATCGTCCCGCGCTCCGAGCACCTGATCTCCCGCAGAGACATCAGCACCAACGCCCTCAAGGTTCTGTACCGCCTCCACAACGCCGGGTATCTGGCCTACATGGTGGGGGGGAGCGTGCGGGACCTGATGCTGGAGCGCAGGCCCAAAGACTTCGACGTCGGCACGGACGCCAAGCCGAACGAGATCCGCCGGTTGTTCAGCAACTCGCGGATCATCGGCCGGCGCTTCCGGCTGGTCCACGTGTATTTCCACGACGGCACGACGGTCGAGGTCTCCACCTTCCGGCGCAATCCTGACCCCGAAGAGCAGCGCGGCGCCCCGGGCGAGCTGTTGATCACCAGCGACAACACCTACGGCACCCCCCGGGAAGACGCCTTCCGCCGCGACTTCACCATCAACGCCCTCTTCTACAACATCGCCGATTATTCAGTGATCGACTGGATCGGCGGAATCGAGGACCTGGAGCGCAAGCTGGTCCGGGCCATCGGCGATCCCGACGTGCGGTTCCAGGAGGATCCGGTCCGCATGCTCCGCGCCTGCGAGTTCGCCGGCCGCCTCGGCTTCGGCATCGAGCAGCACACCCAGGAGGCCATCCACCGCCACCGCAAGGAGCTGGACAAGGCCTCGCCCGCCCGGGTCACCGAGGAGATCGCACAGCTCCTGCGCTGCGGCCGCGCGGGAGCCGCCATGCAGTGGATGCTCGATCTGGGGCTCCTGGAGGTCATCCTCCCCGAGGCCTACGCCATGCTCACCGCGGGGAAGAGGGGCATGGGCGACTTCGGCCAGATCCTGCCGGTGATCGACGGGATGGTCGCCGACGGGCGGCAGCTCCCGGATTCGGCGCTGCTCGCTGCGGTGCTGCTCCCCAAGGTCATGCTGCGGCGGGACGACATCGAGGCGCTCGACCGGAAGCCGATGAGCCGCGGCGATATCGAGGTCATGATCCAGGAGGAGATCCAGCCCTTCCTGGCCCGGTTCACGGTCTCCAACCTGAAGTCGCTGCAAGTCACCCAGGCCCTGATCGGCTTTCAGCGCCTGTGCGAGCCCGAGTGGAAGTTCCCGGACCGGGTGCGGCTGGCCCGCAAGGCCTGGTTCAACGACGCCCTCCTGCTGTTCGAGATCCTCGTCGAGGCGACGGGAGAGGGCCATGACGCCTTGGAGGAGTGGAAGGCGGCGGCGCGGCGCCGGCCTCCTCTCAAGGCGCCGGAGGACTCCGAGACGCGCCCGCGGCCCCGCCGCCGGCGCCGCCGCCGGGCGCCGGCTTCCACCGCCTGAAACAACGTCACACTGCGGCATGGTTACCATAGGATAGGGGGCCGTTCGAGCACCCAAGAGGAAAAACATGGCCTGGTTTACCGATTTCTACAAAGCCGCAGTCGGCAAGAAGGCGGTGATGGCCGTCACAGGCATCATCCTGCTTGGCTTCATCCTGCTGCACATGATCGGCAACCTCCACCTGTACGAGGGGCCGGGACACCTGGACGAATATGGGACGTTCCTGCGGCAGGTCGGGGCTCCGGCGCTGCCGCCGAACGGCGCGTTGTGGCTCGTCCGGATCGTGCTGTTGACCTCGGTCATCCTGCACATCTGGGCCGCATGGCAGGTCACGCGGATGAGCAAGGAGGCGCGCCCGTCCCGCTACGAGCACAAGGCGGTGATCCACACCAGCTACGCATCGCGCACGATGCGGTGGGGCGGGGTGATCATCCTGCTGTTCATCATCTACCACATCCTCCACTTCACGACGGGCACGGTCCATCCCTCGTTCCGCGAGGGCGGGGTCTATCACAACGTGGTGGCCGGCTTCAGCGTCTGGTGGGTGTCGCTGTTCTACATCGTGGCGCAGATCGCGCTGGGGTTCCACCTCTATCACGGGGTATGGAGCCTGTTTCAGTCGCTGGGGTGGAACCATCCGCGCTTCAACCACTGGCGCGACGGCCTGGCCCATGCCTTCGCGTGGGTCGTCACCCTCGGCAACGTCTCTTTCCCGATCGCCGTGCTGACCGGCCTGGTCCACTAGGAGCCGCCGTCATGAAGCTGGAGAGCAAGACCGTTTCCGGCCTTCCGGACAGCAAGGTCCCGCCTGGTCCCCTGGAGAGCAAGTGGGAGGATCACAAAGGCCATCTGCGTCTGGTCAATCCGAACAACAAGCGCAAGTTCACGATCATCGTCGTCGGCTCCGGCCTGGCCGGCGCCGCGGCGGCGGCGAGCTTCGGCGAGCTCGGCTACAAGGTGAAGTGCTTCTGTTTCCAGGACAGCCCGCGCCGCGCCCACTCGATCGCCGCCCAGGGCGGCATCAACGCCGCCAAGAACTACCACAACGACGGCGACAGCATCTTCCGGCTGTTCTACGACACCGTCAAAGGCGGTGACTTCCGCGCCCGCGAGGCGAACGTCTACCGCCTCGCCGAGGTCTCGGTGCGGATCATCGACCAGTGCGTGGCCCAGGGCGTCCCCTTCGCCCGCGAGTACGGCGGCCTGCTGGACAACCGCTCGTTCGGCGGCGCCCAGGTGGCGCGCACGTTCTACGCCCGTGGCCAGACCGGCCAGCAGCTCCTGCTCGGCGCCTACCAGGCGCTCTGCCGGCAGATCGACGCCGGCGCGGTCGCCATGTTCCCGCGCCACGAGATGCTCGACCTGGTCGTGGAAGACGGCCGGGCCGTGGGCATCATCACGCGCAACATGGTGACCGGCGCGATCGACCGCCACGCCGCCCACGCGGTGGTGCTGGCCTCCGGCGGCTATAGCAACGTCTACTACCTGTCGACCAACGCCAAGGGATCGAACGTGACGGCGAGCTGGCGGGCCCACAAGCGGGGCGCGCTGTTCGCCAACCCCTGCTTCACTCAGATCCATCCCACCTGCATTCCGGCGTCCGGCGACTACCAGTCCAAGCTCACGCTGATGAGCGAGTCGCTGCGCAACGACGGCCGCGTCTGGGTGCCCCGAAATCAGGACAACCGCCTGGAGGACCGCCGCTCGCCCGACCAGATCCCGGAGCCCGACCGCGACTACTTCCTGGAACGCAAGTACCCGAGCTTCGGCAATCTGGTCCCCCGCGACGTGGCCGCCCGCAACATCAAGGCGATCGTCGACGAGGGGCGTGGCGTGGGGCCGCAGAAGAACGGGGTCTACCTCGACTTCTCCGATTCCATCCGGCGGCTCGGCAAGAAGGCGATCGAGGAGCGCTACGGCAACCTCTTCGAGATGTACGACAAGATCACCGGCGAGGACCCGTACGTGGTGCCGATGCGCATCTACCCGGCGCCGCACTACACCATGGGCGGGCTCTGGGTGGACTACAACCTGATGAGCAACGTCCCGGGCCTGTTCGTGCTCGGCGAGGCGAACTTCTCGGACCACGGCGCCAACCGCCTCGGCGCGAGCGCGCTCATGCAGGGGCTGGCGGACGGCTACTTCGTCATCCCCTACACGATCGGCGACTACCTGGCGGACTTCTTGAACGCCAAGACCCCCACGGAGACCCAGGCGTTCGCCGCGGCCGAGGCGGAGGTGAAGGCGGGAATCGACCGGTTCCTGTCCATCCAGGGCGCGCGCACGGCCGACTCGTTCCACCGGCAGCTCGGCCGGGTCGTGTGGGACTACTGCGGCATCGCCCGCACGGCCGAGGGGCTGCGTAAGGCACTGGAGCTGATCCCGGCGCTCCGCGAGGAGCTCTGGCAGAACCTGCGCATCCCGGGGGATGGCGCCGGAGTCAACCAGGAGCTCGAAAAAGCCGGCCGGGTGGCCGACTACTTCGATCTCGCCGAGCTGATGTGCCGGGATGCGCTCGACCGCAACGAGTCGTGCGGCGGCCACCTCCGCGAGGAGTACCAGACTCCGGAGGGCGAGGCGCTGCGCAATGACGCGGAGTACTCCTACGTGGCGGCCTGGGAGCACAAAGCCGGTGAGGCGCCCACGCTCTACAAGGAGCCGCTGGAGTTCGAGGCCGTGAAGCTGACCCAGAGGAGCTACAAGTAATGGACCTGACCCTTCACATCTGGCGCCAGCCCGCGCCCGACAAGCCGGGCCGCATGGTGCGCTACGACGTCAAGAACGTCAACGAGCACAGCTCTTTCCTGGAGATGCTGGACGTCCTGAACCAGCAGCTCATCGAGAAGGGGGAGGACCCCATCTCGTTCGATCACGACTGCCGGGAGGGGATCTGCGGCTCCTGCGGCTTCATGATCAACGGCGAGGCCCACGGGCCGATGCCGAAGACCACGGTCTGCCAGCTCCACATGCGCCACTTCAAGAGCGGCGACACGCTGCACCTGGAGCCGTGGCGCTCCCGCGCCTTCCCCGTGGTCAAGGACCTGATGGTCAACCGCAGCTCCTTCGACCGCATCATCCAGGCGGGCGGCTACATCTCGGTGTCGACGGGGAGCGCCCCCGAGGCCAACCTCATCCCGGTGCCGAAAGCGCTGGCCGACCGCGCCTTCGAAGCCGCCGAGTGCATCGCCTGCGGCGCCTGCGTCGCGCAATGCCCGAACGGCGCCGCCAACCTCTTCACCGGAGCCAAGGTCTCGCATCTCGGCATGCTGCCGCAGGGGCAGCCGGAGCGGGACGGCCGGGCCGTGGCCATGGTCGAGCAGATGGAGAAGGAAGGCTTCGGCGCCTGCTCCAACTTCGCCGAGTGCGAAGCGGTCTGCCCCAAGGGGATCTCGATCGACTACATCGCCCGCATGAACCGCGACTTCATCAAGTCGAAGGCGCGGGGCGTCAACAAGATACCGCTCTCCGCGGGCTGATCTACCTGTTCCCCCCTGCCATCCTCTCCGCCTCCGGCAGCCTCCGGAGGCGGAGCTATGCTGGTATCATCTAGACAGTCTGGCCAGCAGGAGGTGGATCATGCATCGGGTTTGGCAAATCCAGGAAGCCAAGAACAAGCTGAGCGAGGTGGTCGAGGGAGCGCTGGAGGAGGGCCCCCAGATTTTGACCCGGCGTGGCGTCGAGGTCGCGGTGGTCCTCTCGTTCTCCGAGTACCGGGAATTGAAGAAGAAGCAGACCTCTCTTCTCGAGTTCTTTCAGCGCTCGCCCTTGGCGGAGCTCGACCTGGAGCGGGACCGGAGCCCTGTCCGGCCTGGGCCAGATCTGTGACGTACCTTCTGGATACCTGCGTCATCTCCGAGCTTGCCGCGAAGCGGCCGGCTCCGGAGGTGGTGGAGTGGATCAAGGCTATTGATCCCGAGAGTGTTTTTCTCAGCGTGGTCACCATCGGCGAAATCCGGAAGGGGATCGAGAAGGTCCGGGATCCCAAGAGGAAGGCGGTTTTGGATGCCTGGCTGCACGATGAGCTCCTGATCCGCTTCAGGTCTCGTCTGGCGGTGCTGGACGAGGGAGTCTTCCTGGAATGGGGAGCGCTGGTCGGCCGCCTGGAGAATCAGGGAAACCCAATGCCCGCCATCGATTCTCTGATTGCAGCGACGGCGCTCCACGGCCGGTTCGTGCTGGTGACCCGCAATGAGGATGACTTCGTGAACGCGGGTGTGCGGCTCCTCAATCCCTGGAAGCAGCGCGTTCCGGATCTCTAGATTACCGCTTTCCCCCTGCCATCTTCGCCGCCTCCGGAAGTCCCCGGAGGCGGAGCATGCTCCAGATGCCGAAGACGGGGCCGAGCGCCAGGGCGGCGAAGGCCCAGTGCCAGCCGGCCAGGTCGCGCAGAGGCGGGACCATGCGGATCGTGAGGAGGGTGAGGAGAAAGCCCAGGCTGGTCTGGATCGTCAGGGCCGTTCCCACGTAGCGGGGGTCGGTCAGCTCGCTGACGGCGGCGCTGAACTGCGCACTGTCCGCCACCACCGCAAATCCCCAGACGAAACAGAGGGCGGTCAGCAGGCCGGGCCGGTGGAAGAACAGGCCGGCGGTCAGACAGCAAGCGCCGGAGACGACCAGGCTCCAGGTGGTGATGCGGGTCCTCCCGAGCCGGTCGGCCAGCTTGCCTGCCAGGACGGAGCCGAGCGCGCCGGCGGCCAGCACTCCGAAGCCGGCCAGGCGCGCGCCGCGCGAATCCCAGCCGGCCGCCTCGTAGCTCGCCAGGAGGAGAAAGGGAGTCCAGGTCCACATGGCATACAGCTCCCACATGTGCCCCAGGTAGCCGAAGTTGGCGAGCCGGGTCGGGCGGTGGGCCAGGGCGCGGCCGGCGAAGCGCCAATCGAAAGGAGGCGCCTGACCCAGGAAAGGACCGGGGCGAACCAGAAGACCCGCGATGACCGAGGCCACCAGCGCCAAGGCCGAGGTCAGGAGCAGGACTCCGCGCCAGGGGGGCATCCCGCCGGCGGTCGCATTGAGCAGGTGGGGGACGGCTGAGCCGGCGGTGGTCGCCGCCACCACCAGACCGATGCCCAGCCCGCGATCCTCCCGGCACCAGGACGCCACCAGCTTCATCCCCGGGGGATAGACGCCAGCGAGCGCCATGCCGGTCAGGAAGCGCAGCGCGAGCGCCTTGCCGGGGCTGGCGTCGAGCAGCGGGATGGCGGCATTGCAGATCGCAGCGGCGAGAGCGCTGACCGCCACGAGCCGCTGTGCGGAGAGCCGGTCCGCCAGGTTGAGGACGGCGGAGAGGAGCGCACCCACCACGAAGCCGATCTGGACGCTCATCGTCAGCCACGACTGCTCGGGGCTGGAGAGGCCCCACTCCGCCGTGAGCTGCGGCACGACCGCCGAGGCCGAAAACCAGACCGAAATCGCGAAAAGCTCGGCTAGGACCAGCAGGCCGACGGTCCACCATTTGCCCGCGAGAGGCCCTCTCAGGAGACCGCCTCCAACCGCCGCAGGGCCGCTGCGGTCGGATAACGCCCAGTCGGCGCAGCACCCGACGTTCAACCAGCCAGGCTTCGTCGTTGACTCCGAGCAAACGGGCGGTCGCCTCGCCGATCGAGGTCCGTGGGCTGATCGTGATTCCGTCCTCTGCGAGGGTGAAGTGCTCCGCCCAGCTGTCCAGACGCGGGTTGAAAAGGCGAACGAGATCGCCCGTCCACAGGTCGAGCGAGGAGATGTCGCTGCCCTTGTTGCGATTGCAGAAGGGGCAGGCGTACGCCAGATTGTCCTTGTGGGTCCGGCCCCCATGCTTTTCGCTGATGATGTGATCGATCTCGCAGCCGTAGAAAGTGTCGTCTTCGTGGATAAGGCAGTACTCGCAGAGGCGCTCAGCGCGCATCACTACACGCCGCCGGAGATCGGCGCCGATATAGCCGGTGCTCACCGGATCAGCTTTCCGAGAGGATTTGCTGGGCACGCGCCTTGGCCAGGCGCATGATGTGCTCCAACTGGAGGTAGTGCTCCAACTCGGAGGCTTCTTCGGGTGTGAGGCCGTCTGACTTTTCCCGGGAGATCAGCTCCGTGACGCGGGCCCGCGTCGCTTCGGAAGGCCGGAAAGCGATCACCGAGCGGGGGCCGCTGCTGGCTGCAATGAAATCGATGATCTCTTCATAGGCTCGGGCTTCGGCGTGTCCCATGGCGTCAGTATACAAGCTCTGCACGTGGTCGTCGCAGCCGAGACCTCACCCCCTGGCCCCCTCTCCCATCGCACACCCCCCGACCGAGAGAGGGGGGTGAGGTCCTACTTGAACACCCGAAACCAAACCCCAAACACCTTCTTCACCGCCGGCGTCAGCTTCGTCCGGCGCCAGGCGTCGGCGGCCTTCTTCACGACCTCCCCCTGGGTGGGGTAGGGGTGGATGACGCTGGCGATCTTGCCCAGGCCGATCTTGTGGGTGATGGCCAGGCAGAGCTCGCCGATCATGTCTCCGGCGTGCTCGGCGACCAGGGTGGCGCCGAGGATCTCGTCAGTCCCTTTCTTGAGATGCACGCGGAGGAAGCCCTCGTCCGCGCCGTCGAGGATCGCGCGGTCTACCGTGGAGAGCTGGACGTCGAGCGTGTCCACCTCGATCCCCTTCTCTTTCGCATCCTTCGCATAGAGGCCGACGTGGGCGACCTCCGGGGCGGTGTAGGTGCACCAGGGGATGGTCAGCGCGCTCGCCTTGGACCTTCCTTTGAAGAGCGCGTTCTGGATGACAATGCGTGCCTGGGCGTCCGCCGCATGGGTGAACTGGTAGCGCGAGGCTACGTCGCCGCAGGCGTAGATCCGCGGATTGCTGGTGCGCAGATGGTCGTCCACCTCGACGCCGGTCCTCGTGGAGCGCACGCCCGCGGCGTCCAGCCCGAGCCCTTCGAGGTTTGGCACGCGCCCCGCCGCGACCAGGATCTGATCGGCGGTGATCTCGGTTCGTTTGCCATCTTTCTCGAGGACGAGGATCTTCTCGGCGCCGCGGTTCCGAACTTCCAGGATCTTCACGCCCAGCTCGAATTCGATCCTGTCTTTCGTCAGCGCCTTCTGGACGATCGCGGCGGCGTCGGCGTCCTCGCGGGGGAGGATTTGGGGCGCGATGTCCAGGATGGTCACCCGGCTGCCGAAGCGGGCGAACGCCTGGGCCAGCTCGCAGCCGATCGGGCCGCCGCCGATGACCACCACCCGCGTCGGCAGCTCGGTCAGATTGAAGACCGTCTCGTTCGTGAGATAACCGGCCTCGGCCAGCCCGGGGACGGGCGGGACCCCGGCGCGTCCCCCCGTAGCGATCACGGCGCGCCGGAAGCGGAGGGTCTTGCCGCCGACCTCCGCGGTGTCCGGGCCCGTGAACCGGCCGTCGCCCAGGAAGACGTCCACGCCGAG
>DATFPH010000065.1:0-7041 GCA_035264905.1 Thermoanaerobaculia bacterium | reverse complement strand
GAGCAAGCTGGCCTGACCGGTGGAGTAAGCCAGGAGGAATCCGATGCCGAGATACATAGGAAAAGAGATGAGCCGCGTGGATGGCGTGGCGAAGGTGACGGGCCAGGCGAAGTACGCGGCGGAGTTCCAGGTGCCGAACCTGGCATACGGCTTCATCGTGCTGAGCACCGCAACCCGGGGAACGATCAAGGAGATCGACACGCGGGAGGCCGAAGGCGCCCCGGGCGTGATCCGCGTTTTCACGCACCTGAACGCGCCGAAGCTCGGGCCGAAGACTTCTACGGAGGAAGCGCCGCCGCGGGGCAACCAGGAAGAGAAGGACAAGTCGTTCCGGGCGCTCCAGTCCGACAGAATCTTTTTCAATCGCCAGCCTGTGGCCCTCGTCGTCGCCGAGACGTACGAGCAGGCGCGGTACGCAGCGCGGCTCGTCAAAGCCTCTTACAACGTGGAGAAGCACCAGACCGACACGGAAGCGGTGCGCGGGCGCGCGCGAGTGCCTTCGCAGGGGCCGCCCCCGAAGCCCCGCGGCAACCCGGAGGAGGCGATGCGGAACGCGCCGGTGAAGATCGAGGCCGAGTACCGCATTCCCATCGAGCACCACAACCCCATGGAGCCGCACGCGGCCATCGCCGTCTGGCAGGGCGACAAGCTCACGATCTTCGACAAGACGCAGGAGGTCTACAACGTGCGCGAGCACCTGGCCTCGAGCTTCGGCGTCCCCGAGGAGAACGTGAACGTCGTCTCGCCTTTCGTCGGCGGAGCGTTCGGATCGTCGCTGCGGCCGAACTACTACCCCGCGCTGACGGCGATGGCGGCCCGCGAGCTCAAGCGCCCGGTCAAGGTCGTCTACACGCGCACGCAGATGTTCACCGGCCACGGCTACCGCCCGTATACGATCCAGAAGGTCGCGCTCGGCGCGGAGCGGTCGGGGAAGCTCTCCGCGATGATCCACGAGGCCGTGCACAACACCTCCAGCTTCGAGGAGTTCTCGGACGGCACCACGGGTTTCCCGCGCCAGGTCTACGCGTGCCCGAACCTCGACGCGCCGCTGAAGATCACCGACACGGACCTCAACACTCCGACCTGGATGCGCGCGCCGGGAGCCGTCAGCGGCATGTTCGCGCTCGAATGCGCGATGGACGAGCTGGCCTACGCGCTGAAGATCGACCCGTTGGAGCTGCGCCTCGTCAACTACGCCGAGGTGGACCCCGAGAGCGGCCGGCCGTTTTCGAGCAAGGCGCTGCGCGAGTGCTACCGGCTCGGCGCGGAGAAGTTCGGTTGGAAGGACCGCAAGCCCGAGCCCCGCTCGATGCGCGACGGGCGGTGGCTGGTCGGCTGGGGGATGGCCACCGGCGTCTGGGGCGCTTTCCAGAGGCCCGCCAGCGCCAGGATCACGCTGCGCGCCGACGGCACGGCGCACGTCGTCAGCGCGACCAGCGACATCGGCCCTGGAACCTACACGGTGATGACCATGATCGCGGCCGAGTACCTGGGGCTGACGCCGGAGCAGGTGAAGTTCGAGCTCGGCGACACGAAGTTCCCGCCGGCGCCGTCGCAGGGGGGCTCCCAGACGACGTCGAGCGTCGGCTCCGCGGTGTACGGCGCGGCGCTGGCCGTCGGCGCGAAGCTGTCGTCGCTCGCGAACCGGGAAGCGGACTCGCCGCTCCAGACGGCCGCCGCCTCCGACGTGGAGATGCTCGACGGCCGGCTGCGACTCAAAAGCGACCCGTCGCGCTTCGTCAGCGTCTCCGACGTCATGAAGCGCAATGGCCTCACGGAGATCACCGAGACGTTCGAGTCGCGCCCCTCGAACGAGCGCCAGAAGTACGCGACGATGGCGCACGGCGCGCAGTTCGTCGAGGTGAAGGTGGACCCGGACCTGGGGGCGATCCGCGTCACGCGCGCCATCGAGGTCACGGCCTGCGGCAAGATCATCAACCCCAAGGCGTCGCACAGCCAGGAGATCGGCGGCGTGGTCTGGGGCATCGGGATGGCGCTGCAGGAGGCCACGGAGATCGACCACCGGTACGGACGGATCATGAACCCGAACCTCCAGCACTATCACGTCCCCGTCAACGCGGACGTCCACGAGATCGAGACGCTGTTCGTCGAGGAGGACGATCGCGTCGTCAACCCGCTCGGCGTCAAGGGCATGGGTGAGCTCGGAATGGTCGGCATTCCGGCGGCCATCGCCAACGCCGTGTTCCACGCCACGGGCAGACGCATCAGGGAGCTGCCGATGACTCCCGACAAGCTGCTGTAGACCGGGTGAGCCAAGAGGAGAGACAGATGAGCCTTAAAAAACGCAAGCTCGGCCGACAGGGCCTCGAGGTCTCGGCGATCGGCCTCGGCTGCATGGGCATGAGCATGTCGTACGGCCCTGCGGACGAGACAGAGTCCATCGCCACCATCCACCGCGCCATCGAGCTCGGATGCACCTTCCTCGACACGGCGGAGGTCTACGGCCCCTACACCAACGAGGAGCTCCTGGGCCGGGCGCTCAAGGCGCGGCGCGACCAGGTGACCCTCGCCACGAAGTTCGGCTTCCGCATCGAGAACGGGAAGCAGGTGGGCACCGACCGCGACAGCCGGCCGGAGCACATCCGCCGCGTGGTCGAAGAGTCGTTGCAGCGGCTCCAGACGGACCGCATCGACCTGCTCTACCAGCACCGCGTCGACCCGGCGGTGCCGATGGAGGAGGTGGCGGGCACGGTGGGCGAGCTGGTCGCCGAGGGCAAGGTGCGCTTCTTCGGCCTCTCCGAGGCGGGCGTCGCCAACATCCGGCGCGCCCACGCCGTCCACCCGGTCTCCGCGCTCCAGAGCGAGTACTCGCTGTGGGAGCGGAACCTGGAGGCGGACGTCCTTCCGGCACTTCGCGAGCTCGGCATCGGCCTGGTGCCGTTCTCGCCGCTGGGCCGCGGCTTCCTGACGGGCGAGGTCAAGCGGGCGGAGGAATATCCCGAGGGCGACTTCCGTCGCGGCGATCCCCGCTACCAGGGCGAGAGCTTCGACGCCAACATGCGGGCCGCGGAGGCGGTGCGGGAGGTGGCGCGGTCGCTCGGCGTCAAGCCGGGACAGGTCGCAATCGCCTGGCTCCTGCACAAGGGACCGGACATCGTGCCGATTCCGGGCACGAAGCGCGTCAAGTACCTGGAGGAGAACGTCGCCGCCGCTTCGATCTCGCTGGACGCGGCACAGATGAGAGCGCTCGACGACGCGCTCGCGCCGGAGAAGATTTCCGGGCCTCGCTACAACCCGACCGTGATGTCCATGATCGACCGCTAATCGCGGCGACGTCACCGACCGGTCGCTCCGGGTATTAACCTATGGCATGAAGCACGGCCGCATCGTGCCGCCCCTCGCGCTCGTCCTGCTGTGGGAGGCCCTCGCCGCGGGGGCTCCCCCGGCTCCAATCACTCCGGTCGCTCCAGTCACCCCGGTGGGCGTGAGCCCGGAGGCGCCCCGGTATCTGTCGATCGGCGGCAAGCCGCGCGTGCTCGTGGGAGCCTCGGCGGACGCGGCGTGCCACTTCCTTCCCACCGCGGACGTGCCGCTCCTGGACATGTGCAACGCCGGAGGGAAGGGCCCCAACGACTACCGGGTGCTCCTGCCCGCGCTCCACGCGGAGGGTCTCGACAAGATCCGGCTCTGGGTCGCCCTGGGCACGGCCAAGGACGCGGTCAATCTCCCGTTCGCCGGGGATGAGAAGAACCAGGCCCAAAAGAATCAGGACTACTTCGACCGCCTGCGCGCGGTGGTCGCCACGGCCCAGGATCTGGGGATGATCGTGGAGGTGACGTTCTTCGCTCTCTTCGCGGGCGGCGAGCTGACAGACGAGCGGATGCGGATCGCTCAGAAGAAGATCATCGAGCACACGATCGAGGAGCTCTGGAGCTTCGACAACGTCTACTGGGAGATCGCCAACGAGCCGGAGAGCCAGACGGTCGACCCGGCCGTGGTGGCCGCCTGGCACGAGGACATGTTGGCCACGGTCGCCGCGTTCGACAGCCCGGCCCGTCATCCACGCCTCCAGCGGCCGCACCTGGTCGCCGTGCAGCCGTTCACCACGGCGGGGGGCGACCGCTTCGTGCGCCATCCCCAGGTCGCGATTTTGAACGGGCACTACACGCAGGTCACGGACCCCCCGCTCGATCTCGGGGCTCTCCAGATGGCGCGCCGGTATCCGAACGCGCCCAAGGTGCTGGGATTCAACGAGGGCAAGATCACGCCTCTCCGCGGCACGGCCGCTCCCCGGCGCCACCGCAACGGAGCCGTGGACCCCGAGCCCAGCCTCGACGCCGCCCGCGCGGAAGCCTGGGAGTTTCTGTTCAGCAAGGGAGGCATCCTGGACCATTGGGGCTACGTGTCCAACCGGGGCCAGCCCAGCCCGCTGGTCGGCGAGATCCGCCGGCAGCTCTCGGTGCTCCAGGGCTATATGAACGGCCTCCCCCTCGCCCGGATCGAGACGGCCGCGAGCGAGGAGGGGCAGCCGCCCGCCTGGATCACGGCGGGGCTCGATTCCTATCCCTCCGGGACGCTCTTCTGGGACCCGGCGACGAGCTCCCAGCAGTATTGGGCCGCCTTGCAGACCGACGCGCAGGCCGCGTCCGGCCGCCGGTTCCTGCTTTACAGCCATCACAGCACCCGCCGCTGCCTCCAGGATGCGGACTTCACGGCGACTGGATGCCCGGGCGGCTTCCTGCCCATGGGAGGCTACGACGCGCGGGTCTGGGAGCCGGGGTCGGGGAAGCGCTACACGGCGAGCTTCGCGGTGGACCTGGGTCCTCATCCCGGGCTCTTCGACGTGGTCTGGCGGCGGCCGGCGGATCTCCAGCCTCTGCGGCAGCAGACGCTCGCCTGGCGGCAGGGCAGCTGCGAGCTCCCGGGATGCCTCGTTTGTTCCGATCCCCAGAAGACCGCGTGCACGGTCGGCCTTCCCGGCGGCTACGACTTCGACGTCCTGCTCGACATCCGCCAGCGCTGACCGCGGCGCGCCTGCCGCGGCGTGACATACTTCGTCCATCCAGAGGAGGTGGGCGATGAGGAGCCGTTGCGCGCACCTGGAGCAGATCCGCGACGTCACGCCGAGCGCGGCGGGGTGCGAGGAGTGTCTGAAGAAGGGGGACACCTGGATGCAGTTGCGCATCTGCCGGACGTGCGGCCACGTCGGCTGCTGCGACTCGTCGAAGAACCGGCACGCCCGCGAGCATTTCCACGCCACCCTGCATCCGATCATCCAGTGCTTCGAGCCCGGCGAGGAGTGGAGCTACTGCTACGTCGACGAGGTCTACCTCTGAATCCTTCCCCGAAGAAGGCGAAGCCGACCCGCGAGGAGCTCCTCGCGGCCCGCGGCAAGACGGTGCCCGACGTCATCGCGCCGGACCTCTGCGTGCTGTTCTGCGGGATCAACCCGGGGCTGTACACGGCCGCGATCGGACATCACTTCGGCCGGCCGGGGAACCGCTTCTGGCCGGCTCTCCACCGGGCCGGCTTCACCGACCGCCAGCTCGATCCGTCCGACGAGCGCGAGCTGCTGCGGCACGGGTTGGGGATCACCAACGTGGTCGCGCGCGCCACGGCCACGGCGGACGAGGTGGGCGCGGAGGAGCTGGCCGAAGGCGGGCGCCAATTGGTGGAGAAGGTGCGGACGTTCCGGCCGCGCTGGCTCGCGATCCTCGGCGTCGGCGCGTACCGCACCGCCTTCGGCCGCCCCCGCGCGGCCCTCGGCCGGCAGGGCGAGACCCTGGCGGAGACGTCGGTCTGGGTGCTCCCCAATCCGAGCGGATTGAACGCTCATTACCGGCTGGAAGACCTGGCGGAAAAGCTCCGCGAGCTCTTCGTGGCCGTACAGGAAGGTTAATCGATGCAAATCGCTCAAATTTCCATGAACGCCCGCGACCTGCCGCGGGCCATCGCGTTCTATCGCGATGCGCTCGGCCTGCGGTTCCTCTTCGAGGCGCCTCCCCAAATGGCATTTTTCGACTGCGGCGGCATCCGCCTGCTGCTGGGAGTCCCGGAGGAGAAGGAATTCGATCATCCGGGATCGGTCCTCTACTTCAAGGTCGACGACATCCGGGCCACCCATGCCGCGTTCCAGGAGCGCGGCGTCACCTTCCGGACCGAGCCGCATCTGGTGGCGCGGATGCCGGATCACGTGCTCTGGATGGCGTTCTTCCAGGATTCCGAGGGGAACACCCTAGCACTGATGAGCGAGGTACGGCAAGGAGACAACCCATGAGCGAGCAGGTGCAGGGAATCGACGTGAGCCATTTGCAGCAGACCATCGACTGGACGCAGGTCCAGAAGGCCGGCAAGGCTTTTGCCTTCATGAAGGCGACGGATGGGATCACCTGGACCGATCCGAGCTTCATGACCAATTGGAGCGGCGCGACCGCCGCGGGGCTCCTGCGCGGCGCCTACCATTTCTACGAAACCAATGACGATCCGAGCGCCCAGGCGGAGAATTTCCTGAACGCCGTCCAGCTCGCTCGGGGTGATCTGCCACCGGTCGTGGACATCGAAGCGATCAAAGGAGGGACGAGCGCCAGCCAGGTGGTGCAGGACCTCCAGACGTGGCTCGACGTGGTCGAGCAGGCGACCGGCCGCATTCCAATGATCTATACCGACTCCGGATTCTGGAGCTCCCTCGGCACCTCTGCCTTCGGGCACTATCCGCTCTGGATCGCGGAGTATGGGGTGCAGAGCCCGAAGCTGCCGGCCGGGTGGGCGAGCTGGGATTTTTGGCAGTTTTCGGAGAGCGGAACGGTTGCCGGGATTTCGACCACCGTGGACCTGGATGTCTTCTACGGGACTCTGGCGGAGCTGGAGTCTCTGACGCAGGGGTAGGCTGCCCCGCCAGCCCGGCCAGCCCCGCCAGGGGTTGAAACCCCTGGCGGGGGCGAGGGCTTCTCAGCTCGCCTTCGCCGCCGGCTTCTTCCCGGCGCTCTTTCCAATGTAGCGGTCGAGCCAGGCAAACGTTTCTTTCCACCAGAGCAGCGCCGCCTGGGGCTTCAGGACCCAGTGGTTCTCCTCGGGGAAGAT
>DATFPH010000064.1:0-6372 GCA_035264905.1 Thermoanaerobaculia bacterium | reverse complement strand
CGCCTGGCGTCTCAGCCGCGACCGCGTGACGCTGCGGCCGGTGGTCGAGCTGTTCAACGGGCTCTTCGCCCGCCGCGACGGCTCAGAAGCCAGCCCTGCCGCCGGTCTCTACCGTGAGCTGCTGGCGAAAGCCCTCGGCAGCCTTCCGCCCGGAGTCCGCCGCCTGGTGATCGTCCCGGACGACGTCCTCCACCAGCTTCCCTTCGCGGCCCTCCGAGAGAGCGCGAAGGCTGAGCCGCTGATCGCACGCTATGAGATCGCCGTCGTCCCCTCGGCTACGCTCTGGCTGCACTGGCGGAAGCAAGGACGCGAGACCGCGCCGGCCCCTCTGCTCGCCCTCGCCGATCCGGTTGCGCCGGGGAGCGGCAAGGGCTTCGTGCCGCAAGCGGCCGTGGCCCGCGAGCGCGCCGCGGTCTTCGGCGACGCGATCCGCCTGGGCTCGCTCCCTTTCGCCCGCCGCGAAGGGCGCTCGGCCGTGCGCCAGCTCGGGGGCGAGAGCCTCCTGCAGGTCGGCGATGCGGCGTCGGAAGGTTTCCTCAAAACGGCCGACCTGCGGCGCTTCGGCATCCTCCACTTCGCCACGCATGCGGTGCTCGACGATCAGAACCCGGAGCGCTCGGGCGTCCTCCTCACTCCCGCTCCGGCGAGCGAGGACGGCCTCCTCCAGATCCGCGAGATCGTACCTCTCTCTTTGGACGGCCGGATCGTGGTCCTCTCCTCCTGCCGCAGTGCCTCGGGCACCGTGCTGCGGGGGGAAGGGGTCATGGGGCTCGCCCGCGCCTTCTTCCAGGCCGGCGCCCATACCGTGGTGGCCAGCCTCTGGCCGCTGCGCGATGACGACGGCGCCGCCCTGTTCGACCGCTTCTATCACCACCTCGCGCAGGGGCAGAGCGTCGCTGCGGCCCTACGGGCGGCCCAGCTCGACCGCATCGCGGACGGAGCGCCCGGCTATGCCTGGGCCGGTCTCGTCGTGCTCGGCGAAGGAGACCTCGTCCCGATGCCGGGCGGCCGGCCCGATCCGCCGGTGGCGCCCTGGGTCTGGATCACGGCGGGAGGAGCCGCGCTCCTGCTCCTGGCAGCCGGCGCGGCCCTGGCCTGGAAACGGCGTCATCCGAGAAAAATGAAATCGGTTTCATTTTCGTGAGGGGATCACGAATCCTCCTTCGTTCCCTTCTGCGAGGGCGAGAGGCAATGAAGCAAGCCGAAGCCCAGCAACAAAACCAAGGAGGAGACCCAAATGTACTACGAATCCGGAATGTACCCGATCTTGTTTGCCGCCGAAACATCCACCTCGACCTCGTCTGACACCGGCCCGATCGCCAATGGCGGCGAGCTGCCGCCGCCCCCGGACGATCCCCCGAAGGCCTGAACAGATGATTCCGAAAATCGGCGGCTGGAGTGCGGGAGACTCCGGCCGCCGATTTTCATTAGACTTCTTGAAAATGCGCCGGATCTTCCCCCTCGCGTTCCTTCTGTCTCTCTCGGCTGCGGGTGATCTCTCCGCCGAGCCATCCGCTCTTTCTGTCTGCGAGGACCGCTTCACCGTCGCACCAGAGTCGGAAGAGGCCGCCCAGTGCTTTGCCGATGTCGGCCGCAACCGCGGTCTGGCTCGTGAGGCGGCGCGCCGGCTCGAAGAGCTGATCGCCCGACATCCGAACCATCCCTGGCTCCTCTTTTATCTGGGAAATCTCCGCTGGGGAGAGCCTGCGCGCGCCGAGGAGCCGTACCGCCGGGCTGCGGCGGCCTTCGCCAGGCGTGGCAACGCCACCGGGGAGATCCGGGCTCACACGGCACTGCACAGCATTCTGACCAAGCTGGGCCGATTCGACGAGGCCACCGCCGAGATCGACCGGGTCGAAGCGCTCGCGCGGCAGACGGGGGATTCTTATCGAGGCGTCCGAGTGGCCAGTCTTCGTGCGAAGCAGCTCCGCCTCCAGGGTGGCGACATGCAGCGGGCCTACTCTCTCCTCAGCGCCGTCCAGGACACTCTTCGCCCGGAAAGCCCCTATACGTTCCAGCGGGACGCCTTGGAAGAGCTGGCCAATCTCAGCTTCGAGCTCGGACGATTCACCGAAGCGAGGGCCTGGTACGGACGGCTCGCGGACCTCGCCACAGACCGCGGCGAGCTTCGCACCGCGGCGAACGCCCGCTATGGAGCGTTGCGCGTCCTCGTCGAGGAGCTCAAAGAAACACCGCGAACGGATCTCCGCCACGAAGTGGACGAGGAGGCACGCGCGCTCCTTGATCTCGCCACCCAGGCGCAACATCGCGAGCTCGCCGGGCGGGCCCACCTCGCGCTGGGTCAACTCTCCAGCGGCGTGGAATCCCAGGCTCATCTCGATCAGTGCCTGACCAACATGGTCACCGTATCGGACCGAATCTCGTGCATGCAAGCCCTCTCGCGCCTGCGGCGGCGGGAAGGAGATCCCGAGGCGGCGCTCCGTATCCTCCACACCGCCCTCGACCTGGCCCGGAAGGCGCAGAGCCCCTGGTCCCGGGCCGACGTCCTCCGGGAACGGATGCGCGCGAGTTGGGAGGCTCTGCCTCACGAGCAGGCGCTTCCCCTATCCGAGATGGCCCTGGACTGGATCGAGACGATCCGTGACCAGCAGAGCGGTGATTCGAGCCGCGCCGGCCTGCTCTCCCTCTGGTCGGAGGACTATTACTGGCTCGCCGGCCGGCTCCTGGAGGATCAGAGCGAGCCGGGGAGCATCGCCGAGGCGTTTGGCGTCATCGAGCGCCTGCGCGCCCGGACATTGCTGGAGTCGCTCGAAGCGGCCCGCGCCAATCCAATCGCCGGAGAATCAGCCAGGCAGGACCGGGCGCGCCACGAGCTGGCTCTCGAGGGAATCGCGCACGTCCAGCGCCGCCTCCTCGATCCCGACCTTCCGGCCGAGGAGCGGGAAGGGGCTCTGCGCGAGCTTCGACGGCTGGAGATCGCGGAAGCCTCCCTGCGAGATCTCCTGGTCCAGAAGGGGCAGGAGCCCGCCCGCACCGTCGTATCTGGAGCCGCCCTCCTCCCCGCCGTGCAGCGCTCCCTGGCACCGGACGAGGCGCTGCTCTCGTTCCAGATCGGGTGCGACGAGGGACCCTGGGGGGATTTCGGCGGCGGCTCCTGGCTGCTCGTCGTCACCCGCGACCACGTCAGCGTCCAGCGCCTGCGGCGGGACCGGGTCTCCCTTCGGCCGGCCCTCCGCCTCTTCAACGGCCTGTTCGAGAGGCGAGACGGCTCGGAGGCTCGTCCGGCCGCGGGGTTGTACCAGGATCTCTTCGCGGACGCGCTGCGAAACCTCCCCTCAGGCATCCGGCGTCTCGTCATCGTGCCGGACGACGCGCTCCACCAGCTTCCCTTCAACGCTCTGCGCCCGACGCCGGGTGACCTGCCGCTGGCCTACCGGTACGAGGTGTCCGTCGTCCCCTCGGCGAACCTCTGGCTGCATTGGCGGAGCCGGCCGCCCGGAGTGGCGGCGGAGCCCCTGCTCGCCCTGGCCGACCCCGTGCCGCTGGGAGGCACCGCGGCCCGGCCCTCGACCGAGCGCGCCGCCATCTTCAGCCGCCCCGTCCGGCTCGGGCCCCTCCCGTATGCCCGGCGCGAAGGCAAGTCGGCCGTGCGGCATCTCGACTCCGGCAGCCTGCTGCGCCTCGGCAGCGACGCGTCGGAAGGCTTCTTCAAGAGCGCCGACCTGCGCCGGTACGCCATCCTCCACTTCGCCACCCATGCGGTGCTAGACGAGGACCATCCCGATCGCTCGGGCGTGCTGCTCACCGCCGCACCGGACTCCCAGGACGGCATCCTGCAGCTCCGCGAGATCGTGCCCCTGGATCTCGATGGCCGCATCGTCGTCCTCTCCTCCTGCCGCAGCGCCTCGGGCACGGTGCTGCGCGGCGAAGGAGTCCTGGGTCTCGCCCGCGCCTTCTTCCAGGCCGGAGCCCACACCGTCGTCGCCAGCCTCTGGCCCCTGCGCGACGACGACGGCGCCGCCCTCTTCGACCGCTTCTACGAGCACCTCGGCCAGGGAGAGAGCGTGGCCGCCGCCCTGCGCGCCGCCCAGCGCGAGCGTGCCGACGAGGGAGCCCCGGCCTACGCCTGGGCCGGCCTGGTCGTTCTGGGCAACGGCGACATCGTGCCTCTCCCCGGCGGGCACCAGCGGTCGCCTGTCACCGCGGTCCTCCTCTTCACCGTGGCTCTCGGGGCGCTGTTGCTCGGCGCCGGCGCGGTAGTGTGGCGCCGGCGGCGGCTACCCCGCTAAAGTGGTGCGTCAGAAGTTTGTCGCCGCTGGGGCGCCGTTCTTCGCTGGGTAGCGCCGGCTTCCAGCCGGCCTTGTGCCAGCGAAGAGGACTGCGCCTCGTTGGGCTCGTAAAGCGATCGAATCTGGCGCAGAGTCCTTCATCTGGCGCAGAGCGTTCTGAGGCGCCGCGTTCAGTTCCGAGCCGCGGCAACGTTCTTTGATCTGTCGCGGGGTTGTTTCCTCTGTGGCGATCTTCGAGGCTCTGCCGCGAAACCGGAGGATGTGGAACGAAGCAGCTCCGAGCTGGCGCGTCGTGGTTCGCTCTGGCGGGATCTTCCTGGATCTCGCGCGAGGGTGGATCATCTGGCGCAGATTGTTCTCTGTTCTCTCGAAGCCCTTGGATTTTTCGCGGAGTGTTTCAGCGCGCCGCAAGGTCGACTTATCTGGCGCGAGATGGGATTCTCTGTCGTCATGCGGTTCGCTCTCGCGCGATTTTCCGGATGCGCGGCGATGTCGGTGGATCTGTCGCGATTTTCTTCGATCCGCTGGGATGCCGGGTGCTCTGCCGTGATTTTGTTCGAGCGCATCGCAATGTTCAGGGATCTGGCGCGAAGTCGGCTCATCTGTCGTGAGGTGGGATGCTCTGCCACGATGTGGTTCTCTCTGCCGCGGCGCGGGACGCTATGCCGCGATCTTGTTCAAGCTGCCACGATGCCGGGGGATCTGTCGCGAAGTGGTTGGACCCGGCGCGAAGTGGGCGGATCTGCCGCGAAGTTGTTCCGCCTGCGCTGCCGGATTTCGACTTCGCGGCAGCTCCGGGCGCTCTGGCGGGGATGGCCAGGCTCCGCGGCCGTGGGAGGAGATCCGGAGCGCACCGCCTCGGTTTGTGGCTCGCCACAAGCAATCCAATCTGTCGCAGAGCCCTTCGATCTGGCGCAGAGCCTTTTGAGGCGCCGCTTTTCCGAGCCGCTACGAAGTTCTTTGATCTGTCGCGGAGTTGTCTCCCCTGTGGCGAAAGGTGCCAGGTCAGAGTACCTGGTTGCTTGGGAAACGAGATGCGGGTGCCGGCTCGCTGTCCTTCAGCGGCTTGGCAGCCTGCGGCGCTCACGCTGTGCTCTCGTGAGTGGGTGTTCCCTGGTGAAAGGTCAGCAACCAACGGCTTCCTCGATGCACCCAGACGGAACTCCGCAGTGTCACCCTGGATTGGCCTTCGGATGTGGACCACACGGCCAATCTGTATGTGGTCAAGGCAACTTGGGGAGAAAGGATACGGACTACGAAATCGTCGATGCGCGAGTTAAAGCAGGGCTGGCCTGGCAGGGTGGCAACGATGGCGGCCCGGTCGAAGATTCGTCCAGAGCTTCCGAACTCGATGAACTCGTCTGCAAGGAGCGCCTGAAGCGATTCCGGAGATGAGCGAATGTCAGCACGAAGGTGGCTTTCCTCAAGCTCGCGCAACTGCCTTTCGACACTCAGCTCAGGCGTCATCGCAACTAGCTCCGCGCCCAACGTGGGTGGCGCTCACCGGCGGCGCCAGCCGTCCGGTGCAGCGCCCGGGGGGTTCGACGGCATTTCCCCACTGTGCTCCGGCTCGTGAATGAAAAGGGGCCACGTGTAGTGAACCGCAACTGTGCACTGCCGGCCCGGGCTGCGGCTAGCAGCCAGCCTGGTTGAGCGCAGTAGTAACGGACTGCTCTGCATCCATAAATCTAGACTTCGCCAGTTCGACGGCGGCTGTGTGACCCTTGTGACTTGCCTCGCAAGCAGCCAACAAGTTCGAGAAGCGGCGCTGGTATAGTGAAATACCAATGTAGGAGACCACAAGCACGCCCCAGAACGCAAGATTCACCAGCAGGATTAAACTAGACTGAGAGGATTTTGGCATGGCTGGCGCGCGGTCCAGGCAAACGACGTCGCGACCATGCCAGCGACAAACGCAGCCATCCAAGGAATGCAGCCGAGCCCTTTGGTGTTGCTCCTCTCGACCCGTCGGCGGGCCAGAGCTAGGAGCCTGCGCGCCAGGAAATCGGGAAGAGCGAAATCTTTCCTCGCGGCACTACCGCCGGGGCGGCAGTGCCATGAGGAGATCAATCTTCCGGTTTTCGCTGGCGGAGGTTGGCAGTACTCAGACGTGGACAGCCCG
>DATFPH010000063.1:0-9853 GCA_035264905.1 Thermoanaerobaculia bacterium | reverse complement strand
AGGCACCCCCTTCGTTTTGGGAGGCTCGCCACTCACCTCCGGCTCGCGTAGAGGAAACAGCGTATCGGACATGCAGCAAGTATCTCATGATCCAGGGGACCCCAGGAACCGGGCGCCGATATTTCTTCACAGCCTCTCAGTTCGGCTCCTCGATGACCTCAAGGACCGATGTGGCAATAGCCGCTTTCTCCAGCCAACGCTCCAGCCGGTCCAGATCCCTATCCTTCTGGGCCAGGATGTGCTCGCGGACGGCGTCCGGCACCTCAATGCCCCGAACCCGAAGCACGGTTAGCAGGTTGCGCGTCGCCTCTTGGGCGCGTCCCTCGGCACGTCCCATTGCGGCAATGTAGCCCATCTTCGCCGCCTCAAGCTCTTGATGAGCTTCATCATTTATATGGTTGTGCACGAGGCTGCGGTACATTTTGGTCCTGTTATTGGCGAGACTCTGGATCGCGGGCAGCACGGCGGCGGCGACTATCGCTCCCAGCTCGGTCTCGCCGTGCGCCATCACGGAGAGCAAACCGAACTCGGGCCGGCGGACCGCTTCCAGAATGTCCGTCACGGCCGGAACGGCAGCGCGGCGCAGCACGAGAGGCCGCAGGACGAATCCAGGGACGCCGATCTCGATTGGCTCCGCGCACCAATCGGCGACGGCCGGATCGGGGGCAACGACGAGCAGATTGGCCGGGCAGCCGTGGATGAGACTCGAGATCCTCACACAGGCGGGCCAACTGAGGCGCTTTTTAGGATCGACCACCAGTTGGACCTCGACGTTGATCACCAAGACGGGGCGGTCGCCGTCGAGAAGGACGACGCTGAGATCGGGGCGGTATTCGGCGGGTTGGCTCTCGGTCAGGTTGATCGAGGCGAGGCGCGCTTCGGTGTAGGGCGGAAGCGCAACACCCAACACCTCGCCCAGTATCTCGGCGGCGAGCGACGGGCGATTCTTGAAAAGCACCACGAGGTTCTCGTGGGTACGCATAGTGTCGTTCTCCCCGTGGTGTCAGGTTTTCTGGAGCGCGAGAGGGTTGACGCGGCGGAGGCCCGGGAACTCATCGAAGTCTTTATCGGTTGAGTAGAGAACTGCCCCATGCTCGATGGCGAGAGCAGCCAAGTGCGCATCCATGATGAGGGGGCCTGTGACCTGGGTCTTTCGGAGGAGAGAGGCCAGAATGGCGGGATGCTGTTGGCCTGGCTGTAACAGGCCCATGCGTGGTTGGGAGAGCCAGTGCTCGACAGCCTTGAGAGCCTCTTCGATCGTGAAGGGATTGGCAAATATGCGTTCGTGAGTCGTGATCCTCAGAAAGGCGAGGAGACCTGTCCACGAAAGGCGGATGGGCTCGGTACCTGCGAAAATCTGCTCAACCCACCGCTTGGCCGCCAAGTGGAACGGGCTCGTGAGATCGTGGGCGTAGATGAAGAGGTTGGCGTCGATCAGGATCACGGGGCCTCAAGCTTTTCGAGCAACCCTTCGATATCGTCGAAATCGAAGCCGGGACGTGCCCGGAGAGGTTTGGCCGGTACCCTGAAACGGACGCCCTCGACTTCCTGGTGAGTCGGTACCCCCAGGCTTTGCCGCAGATGATCGTTCAGAATCTCGTCCAGAGGACGGCCCTTCTGCCGGGCCTCCGCATCAAGGAGAGCCGCAATGTCGTCATCAAGAGAGAGGTTAGCGCGCCTTGCCATAATCCAATACTAGGAAAACAGACTTGACCAGTCAAGACCCGCCGCGCGTTTCGTTCCGCTCCCCGAAATCTTTCATCCGCGAGAGAGCTGATCCGAAGGGGACGGAGGGGGGTGGGGGCCGCAGAATCCGGCCCGCGCAAGCCGCACGCAGGTCCGCACGCGGCTCGCGCAGGTCCGCACGCAAGTCCGCACACGGCTCTGGATAGCCGCACGCAGGCCTGCAAGCAAGTCCGCACGCGGCTCTGCGAAGCCGCACGCAGGCCCGCACGCGGCAACGCAGGCCCGCATGCAGCCCTGGAACAGGGCCATGGCGACGCTTCGCCCAGGCGAGATCCGCATCCTGGCGGTTATGCACCAAAGCCGGCGGCCCTTCTACTGGTGGGGCCGCACCTAACCAAGCCCGTCCAGATCGATAGCCCAGGGGAAGCTGGTCATCCCGCGGAGGCTGGATCTCGAGCGGGTGGGCGGTTGGGTAGTCATCCCACGGCGGCCCGGAGTTGAAACGGGGCCTGACCATCAATCCAACCATGGACTTGCGTGCAGACCAGAGGGCCGAGCGGCGGTGGCCCGGCTGCCGCCCGGATCTCCTCAAGCCGCAGTCTCCGCCCGCCGGAAGGTATCCGCCCGCCGGAGGAAGTTCTCTAAGTGAGGCTAGCAGATTGCGCGCTGCCTCTTGGGCACGTCCCTCGGCACGTCCCTATTGCGGCATAGTAGCCCAGCTTCTCCGCCTCAAGCGACTGATGAGCCTCTCATTAATTGTGCACGAGGCCGCGGTACGACCTGGTTCTGCTGTCGGCAAGTTTCTGGATCGCGGATAGCGCTGCGGCGGCGATCATCGCTCCGTGCTCGGTCTCGCCGTGCGCCATCACGGAGAGTACCGCGAGCTCGGGCCGGCGGATCGCTTCTCGATCAAGTCGGTCGAGGCGAGGCGCGCTCGGTGTAGGGCGGAAGCGCAACGTTCAGCACCTCGCCCAGGATCTCGGCAGCGAGCGACGGGCGATTCTTGAAAAGCTTCACGAGGTTCTCGTGGGTCATCGCCCTTCACCTACGGAACAGCTGCGGCCAGCCGTCCCGGCGGGGGCTCCGATCAGAAAATATGGATGTCGTTGAAAGGATCGAACACGGGCACACCAAAGCCACGAAAGTGGTCGACGTTCCCGGTCGCAACACCCAGGTCCTGAGACTTGGCGATCGCCAGAATCAACAGATCTCTCAGCTCGATCGTTCGCCCCCGACGACGCGCTTCCGACTCCAAAGCGGCACAGCTGAGTGCGGCAGCACGGTCGAACGGCAGCACGTCACAGTTGGACGCCAGAAGCTCGGCGAACCAGTCCTCCAGGAACTCTCGCTTCTTCCCTGCTGGGAGTCGCTGGATTCCAGACGCGAGCTCATAGACCCCTACGGCCGGTAACTCAAGGACCGAAAGCTGACCGAGCCAGCGGATTACACTGGCCTCTGGTTTCGGTCGCGCTGTTTCCGAGATGACGTTCGTGTCGAGCAGATAGCGGCTCACCCACGCTCTGTTCTTCTTCGCGCGAAGGGCTCGGCTGGCACGAAATCGAGGCGCGCAGGCTCGAAGTCACTGACGCCACCGCTATACCGCTGCTTCAGTGCTTCAACCCGCTGCAAGAATGCAGCACCACCAGCCCTCGGGAGTTGCTGGTCAGCCGTCAGCCGTTCGTAGTCTTCGATCGCCAGCACGACAACGAGGTCTCTCCCGCGGCTATGAATGACCGTAGGTCCTTGCGCCGCCTCCCGCAGCACCTCCGACAGCTTGCTCTTGGCTTCGGCAACCCCCAACCGGCGTGTCTGCAGAGAGAGCGTTTGAGTTCCCTTCTTCATGGTCATCATAGTCTACTTGATGGTCATCGAGGTCACAACACTGCGTGACCTGAATCTTTTGGAGGAGCGAGGCCAGGATCAAGGCCTCAAGCTTTTCGAGCAACCCCTCCGGTGGGCTCAGGCCTGTACGCAATCCGGACGTGGCTACGCAGGCCCGCACGCAGGTCGGGATGCGACCTGGGCGACTCGATGGGGCCTCCTCCCGGGCAGGCAGCGGCCCTCCACCAATGTCGGCGGGCACCATCGTCCAGTGGCGGCCCTCAAAGCTTTCTGGCCATTACGAGGATTGGGGGGAAGCTGGGCATCCCGCGGACGGTGGATCTCGAGAGGGTGGGGGGTTGGGTTCGTCGTCCGCGCAAAGTTGTAGAATGGCTTTATGAGCGAAAGTTAAGTGCTCACCACCAAAGGAGGAGAAGTTCATGAAGAATGCATGGTTCGTTTCTTGCGCCCTCCTGTTCGTCTCGATTGCCGGTTTCGCCGAGACGCCGAGCAAGCCTTCCCTCTCGAGCGAGGACCTTGCCGCGATCCTGGGCCAGCCTGCGGTCACGAGGTCTTGCGCTACACGACAGAGCGGGGTGGTTTTCGCCTCGGAGGACTTGGGCGGGGGAAGTGGTGCGGAAGCCTACTGCGAGTGACCTGCCCGACCGGTATCGTGAGTTGCTCGGGCGGCACTTGCTCGGCAGTTAACCGCGACTGCTCGAGCTGCGAGCCCGGACATGTTACCTGCGATGGTGTCAGCCATTGGCGCCCAGCGTGCGATTGCGGCATCGGCACTGTGATAGAGAGGATGTGCTGCTCGTGTGCGTGTTCGGGCGACTGCATGAGTTGCTGTCGTTGCGGCGGCGGCTCGTTCTCGTATTGCCGTTCGGTTTGCTCTTGAACCCGGTGGTAGGGGGCCCCCTTGAGCTCTCGCGGATGGTCGGGAGGGAGTCGTGCCCCGAGCCTCCGGCTCGGCATATAGAGAAGTGCCGACTTGCGGTTTTCTTCTTCTTTCTGGCTCCTCGTCGCCGAGGCTGTGCGGCCAGCTTCCACAGCGGTGGGGGAAAGCTTCGCCCGGGCGGCGTTCAGCCGACCGTGGCCGTAGAAATGGCTCCGGCCCATCGCATCGTACTGACCGCCTTGCGGATCGATCCTGTCGCACGCCTGGCGCAGGATCTCGCGCACCCGTGCCGGCGCAACTCGGGGTTGACCGAGAGGATCAGCGCGACGATCCCGGCGGCTCCGGGGCACGCGCTCGAGGTCCCTCCGAAGCGGTTCGTGTAGTTTCCAGCCGGATCGCCGAGTTGTGGATTGGTGGCGTAGTCGATGGCGAGGCGGGTACTTGCCGGGAGGGGAAACACCGAGTTATGGAGCGGATCAGCCGGGTTGAACCAGTCGCCGTCCGCAGGTCCCCAACTGCACGAGACCACGTCCGCTCCGTGGTCGGCCGCCCAGCGGAAGGCCTCGGCCTGCGACCCCAGTCCCGAGGACAGCCGAATGGGCATCAAGCGCGCCGGAAACGCGGCTCGAGCGCTCAGCTCGAGCTGATGAGGCCGGAGGCGGCGGCCGTGCCGGCGTCGGGGGTGACCTCGACTTCGAAATTGCCGGGGGTGGGAGAGTCGGGAAGGCGGCCCCGGGAGAGCGGCTCGAGCAGCGAGGCGGGCTCGAAGCGGAAGGGGACAATCTGCGACGTCCCCGCGAGGACGGCGCGGAGGGCCGCCCTCTCGAAGCCCAGCACCTCTTCGAGGTAGGGGACATCGGGCCGGCGCTTCTCGAGATAGGCGCCGAAGGCTTCAGCCTCGACCGAGGCGAAGAGCTCCGGAGGGGCCGAGAGGAAGAACCCGTCGAACAGCTCGCGGATGAGAGGATCGCCGCCGTGGAGGAGCAGCAGGCGGCAGGTGAGCCCCAGCGTCTCCACCAGGACGCCGCTCCGGAAGTTCCAGACCAGCCGCTGGAGGATCTCGACCCCCGGGTCTGCGGCGAGCGCGCGGCAGACCGGGCTCGCGGAGCCGTTCAGCGGGCGGCCGGCGACCAGGGCGGCGAGCCCGTCTTCCCATTCCTCCGGTGTCCAACCCGGCTCCTCGTGGATGTCCTCAGAGACGGGCTCGAGGGTGGGCGCCGGAGCCGGCCGGTCCAGGCCCACGAGCCGCGGCGGTGCGACCCGCCGCCGCTCCCAGATCTCGCGCAGGGCGGCGAGCTGCCGCCGGACGCCGTCGAGGCCCAGCCGGGTCAGGAAGGTCGGCGTGATCTCGAAAACCATGGCCCGCAGCTCGGGCAGCTCGGGGAGGATCCGCCGGGTGAGCTGGAGGAGCTCCTTGGGGACCTCGCCGGAGTGCGCGTCCAGCCAATAGCCGAGGAACTCGCTCCCGCCCGCGATGTGCACCTCCCAGACCCGCTCCCGGGGCAGCTCGGCCAGCAGATCCTCCATCCGCTGGCGGCCGTTGCGCTCGTTGGCCCACAGGTTGTGCAGGTCGAGCACGATCCCGCAGTCAGCCGCCTCCGCGACCGCCGCGATGAACGCGCCGTCGGACATCTCCCCGGCGCGGGGCCGAAGATAGCTCACCCCGGTTTCGATGGCGAAGGGGACGGGCAGGCGCGAGGCGACCGAGCGGATCGAGGCTTCGGCGGCGGCGATGCCGGCCGAGGTCTGAAGCGGTGGAAGCAGGAAGCCCGTCGCGAACGGCCCATCGGGGCCGGCGGCCCGGTTGAACGCCAGGTGCTCGCTCGCCCAGGGCGCGCCCAGGAAGTCGATCATCTCGATGAACACGGGAAGATGGAGGGGGTCGGGGGCGCGGGTCCCTCCCACGGGGAAGCCCACCCCGTGGATCAGCTTGGCCTGGGGAAGAGCGCGCACGCGTTCGAGGGTGGCCCAATCCGGCCGATAGGGCTCGGCCGGATCTGCCGTGAACGTCCAGAGGGTTTCGGGCTCGACCTCGACGACGGAGACGAGATCCGTCTCCGCTTCAAGGAGCGGCTGGAGCGCGGGGCTGTAGATCACCCCCACGCCCAGCTCGGGCATCGTCATCGGCTCAGCCGCCCACCGCCTTCACGTCGAGCTGCTCGTTGACCACGAACTCGCGGACGACGTCGTAACGGATGTCGAAGCCGGAGTGGCAACCCTCGCAGCCGAGCTGGCCGAGAATCGAGGCGGTCACCCGCTGCATGCTTTTCAGGTCGTTCGCCACCTTGACGGGAATCGTCACGCGCACCAGATTCCCTGCCGAAGCGATGTCCGAAAAACGGTCATTCATCATGGGGCTTTCCTCCGTTCCAGATGTACGGTTCAGGCTGAAACAGCCATAGAAAGACTACGATAACTCCGAAGCGGACACAACGGCCGTCCTGAGGGCTGCGCTACGGAGCCGCGGGCCCGGCGTGGCGGAAGCGTGGCCTGGGCAGCAGCCGCTCGACCGGCGCCGCCGGATCTTCGAGCGCACGGAGGACGAGCTCCTCCAGGTCCGCCGCGATCTCGGCCACGGTCTCGTGGTGGAAACGGGAGCCGGCGGCCAGGAGCGTCAGCTGGAGCCGCTCGCGGTCTTCGCGCACGTCGAGCAGAAGGTCGTATTTGGCCCTCGCCACGTCGGGCCGCCGCCCTTCGTCGGAGAAGACCTCCTCCTCCCGGTCGCGGATCGCGAGGGGAGTCGGTTGCGGGGAGGCCTGGACGTTCAAGCCCACTCGCGAGAGATACCGATGGCCGGGGAAGAGCTCGCGCAGGATCTGGGGATAGGTCACGTCCTGATTGCAGTAGTCCTCGAGCACGCCGTCTCGTGTCCGCCGCAGAGCCTCGGCGAAGCCGGGACGGCCCGCGAGGTCGAGGCGGTGAGGCACAGAGCTCATGAAGAAGCCGATGAGAGAGGTGAGCTCCGGCCGCATCCGGCCGAGCACCTTGCCTTCGATCACGAGGTCCGTTTCCCCAGTGTAGTAGGCGGCGAGCAGCATCCCGAAAGCGGTCAGGATCACCATCGGCGCGCTGCTCTCCTGCGCGCGCGCCAGGCCCCGGAGCCGGGCGGTGTCCCGGGGGGAGAGCCAGCAGGAGGCCTGCTCGGTGCCCCCCTGCCGGTCCGGCCGCCAATCTCCGGACAGCACGAGAGGACGCGGGATTCCGGCCAGCCGCTTCCTCCAGTAGGCGAGCTGCCCGGCGACGGCCTCGCTGCCGGCGATCCGGTGCTGCCAGGCGGCGAAGTCGGCGAGCTGCACCGGGAGCTCCGGCAGGGACACCGAGCGGCCGGCGGCGAACGCGTCGTAGAGGGTGGCGAGCTCGCTGCGCAGGATGCCGACTGACCAGCCGTCGCAGATCAGGTGGCCGAGATTGAGCAACAGGGTGTGATCGGCGTCGTCCAGCCGGACGAGGTGGACGCGGAACATCGGCCGCGCCAGGTCGATGGGCCGGAAGGCTTCTTCGACGGCGAGGCGCCCGAGCTCCTTCTGCCGCAGTGGGCGGCGCAGGGTGGAGAGATCGATCAGAGGGACCTCGAGCTGGCCGGGAGGGTGGATCACCTGGCAGACCGTCCACGGCTCGTCGGCCGCGCGGACCAGGCTGGTGCGCAGCCCCTCGTGGCGGCGTTCGAGCTCGCGCAGACTGGCGAGGAGCGCCGGCAGCGACAGCGCGGAGGGGTAGCGCAGGGCGAACGCGAGGTTGAAGTCGTGGGTGGCCCTGCCGTTGAGCGATTCCCACGCCCACTGCTGGTAGAAGCTCGCGGGCAGCGGCCCGCCGCGCGGCACCGGCTCGATCGGGGGCAGGACCGCCGGAATCTTCCTGGGAAGTTGGGCCGCGGCCGGCGGAGCAACCCGGCGGCGCCGCGGCAAGGCGCGCAGCTCGGGAGGAGCGGGAGGGGTGGACGGCGGCTCTGCCATGGGCCTGACCCACAGAATATCAGCAAGTCAGAAATCCTCGCAGGGGATCCGCTCGAACGTGGCGGCGAGGGGCCCCTGCCCTCTACCTGTCACAGTTCCGACCCAGCAGGCACCAGAGTAGAGGGAAGGAGACAGGCGGATACC
Organism: Thermoanaerobaculia bacterium; assembly: GCA_035264905.1. Taxonomy (GTDB): domain Bacteria; phylum Acidobacteriota; class Thermoanaerobaculia; order Multivoradales; family UBA5704; genus UBA5704. Next base: position 1,348 of record DATFPH010000063.1, on the reverse strand, counting down.
AACCAGGAATGAATTTTGTCGAAGTAGTACGGACCCGGGCTGCTGACACCCCGCAGGCTGTCGCCTATACCTTCCTTGCCGATGGTGACGTCGAGGCTGCGCGCCTCACGTACGCGGAGCTCGACCGCCAGGCCCGCGGCATCGCGGCGGCGCTCCAGGAGGCCGGGGCCGCGGGGGAGCGGGTGCTCCTGCTGTTCCCCTCGGGGCTCGAATTCATCGCGGCGTTCTTCGGCTGCCTCTACGCCGGAGCGGTGGCGGTTCCGGCCTATCCGCCGCGCTCGGCGCGCGGCCTGCCCCGCCTGCGCGCCATCCTGGGCGATGCCCGGCCGTGGGTGATTCTCACCACGGCGGAGATCGCCGGCCGTGCGCGGGGGCTCCTCGGCGGGATCGCGGACCTGGCGCCGTTGGCCTGGCTCACGACCGAGGGGCTCGACGCGCGGGCGGACGACTGGCGCGAGCCGGCGATCGACGGCGACACGCTCGCCTTCCTCCAGTACACCTCGGGCTCGACCGCGACTCCCAAGGGGGTGATGGTCAGCCACGGCAACCTCCTGCACAACGAGGAGATGATCCGCCGCGCCTTCGCGCAATCCGAAGAATCGGTGGTGGTCGGCTGGCTGCCGCTCTACCACGACATGGGGCTGATCGGGAACGTTCTCCAGCCGCTCTATCTCGGGGCGCGCTGCGTGCTGATGACGCCGGTCGCCTTCCTGCAGCAACCGCTGCGCTGGCTCGCCGCGATCAGCCGCTATCGCGGCACGACGAGCGGCGGGCCGAACTTCGCCTACGAGCTGTGCGTGCGAAAGATCGGGGAGGAGCAGAAGGCGGGGCTCGACCTGTCGAGCTGGCGCCTCGCGTTCAACGGCGCCGAGCCGGTCCGCGCGGAGACGCTGGAGCGCTTCGCTGCGGCATTCGCGTCCTGCGGCTTCCGCCGCGAGGCTTTCTACCCGTGCTACGGGCTCGCCGAGGCCACGCTGTTCGCGGCGGGCGGCGAAGCGGGAGTTGCACCGGAAGTGCGCGAGGTGCTGCCTGCACCGCTGGAGCAGGGGAGGGTGGAGGAGAAGCCCGGTGGCCGGGCGCTCGTCGGCTGCGGCCGGGCGTGGATGGACCAGCGGGTGGAGGTGGTCGCTCCGGAGAGCGGAGTGCCTGTCGAGGCCGGCCGGGTGGGCGAGATCTGGATCGCCGGGCCGAGCGTGGCGCGGGGGTACTGGGGCAACCCCGAGGCCACCGAGAGCGACTTCCGGGCGCTCCTGGCCGGCGAGCCCGCGGCGGGGCCGTTCCTGCGCACCGGCGATCTCGGGTTCCAACTTGGAGGCGAGCTGTTCGTCACCGGGCGCCTCAAGGACCT
>DATFPH010000062.1:0-2415 GCA_035264905.1 Thermoanaerobaculia bacterium | reverse complement strand
CACTTCTCGACCGATGGCGCCTATCTCCACACCCGACCCGAGCGGCGGCCGCCGATCTACGTCTCTGCCTTCGGCCGGCGGGCCGCGGAGGTGGCGGCGCGGCTCGGCGACGGGGTGTGGACGCTGGCCGACCCAGAGACTGCTCCCGAGGTGATCGATGCCTACCGATCGGCATGCGACGATGCCGGCAAGGAGCCGGGAGGGATCGTGCTGCAGGCCCAGTTCTCATGGGCCGAGGACGAGGAGGCGGCGCTCGAGGGCGCCCGGGTGTGGAAGGGGGCTCAGCCGGGCGAGTTCTACACCGACGACTGGCACGATCCGAAGCGAATGTACGAGCGCGGCGAGGAGCAGGTTTCCGACGACGAGCTTCGCGAGAGCCTGATCATCTCCGCGGATCCAGACGTCCACGTGGAGCGGATCCACGCGGCCGAGGATCTCGGCGCGACGATCATGGCGCTGATGAACGTGTCCGGCGCCGACCCACACGGGGCCATCGAGGTCTACGCGAAGAGGGTCCTTCCGGCGCTGGGAACGGTTCCCGCCTGAGCCTCTCGCCGCCACGGACGGACCCGTGCCACGGCGCGGGAAGCGGTTTGCAGCGATCCGGCCAGGGTAGAAGCCCACCGGGACACGGAGGAGCTCCGGCAGACCGAGGAGGAGAGATCGGAAACTCCCAGCGCGTGACTCGGTTCTTATGCGCGGCGGCGCTGGTCGGAGCGCTCATCGCCGTCACGGGGTGTGGCGGTTCAGCAACCGGGGGCCCCGTCACCCTGAACTGGTTCGTGGCCACCCAGCCCGGCGGCACGATCCAGGAGGTGGCCAAGCGGTGCAGCGACGAGTCGAACGGGCAGTACAAGATCCAGGTGAACCTCCTTCCGACCGACGCGAGCCAGCAGCGCGAGCAGCTCGTCCGCCGCCTCGCCGCCAAGGACTCGACCGTGGATCTGATCGGCATGGACGTGATCTGGACGGCGGAGTTCGCGAACGCCGGCTGGATCCGCGAATGGCCCGCGGCGCTCGAGAAGCAGGTGACGAAGAGCGTCTTTCCGAGCGTGATCAAGACGGCCTCGTTCGAGGGAAAGCTCTACGGCGCTCCCTTCAACTCGAACACGCAGCTCCTGTGGTATCGCAAGGATCTGGTGAAGAAGCCGCCCAAGACCTGGAACCAAATGATCGGTGAGGCGGAGAAGCTGGCGTCGAAGGGACAGCCGCACTTCATCCAGGTCCAGGCCAACAAGTACGAGGGCTTCACCGTGTGGGCCACGGCGCTGATCGAGTCGGCCGGCGGGCAGATCCTCTCCGGACCGGAGGCCGTGGCGCTCCCAGAGAAGCCGACCGATCAGGGGCTGGTGGTGATGGGCCGGCTCGCCAACTCCTCGGCCGCCGCGCCGGACATCGACACCTCCGACGAGGACTCGGCCCGGCTCGGGTTCGAGGGCGGCGATTCCGCCTTCATGGTCAATTACACGTTCGCCTACGCGAGCGCCAAGGAGAACGCTCCGGACGTGTTCAAGAACATGGGGTTCGCGAAGTTCCCGGCGGTCGTTCCGGGGCATCCCGCAAAGCCGCCGCTCGGGGGGTTCAACATCGGGGTCGGCTCTTACTCGAACCACGCGGACCTCGCCTTCGAGGCGGCGGCATGCATCGGCAATCCCAAGAGCGAGCTGACGGCGACCGAGCTCGACGGGCTGCCGCCGAGCCGCAGGAGCCTCTACCGGAACAAGGTCGTCAAGGACGCCTACCCCGGTTTCTCCGGGCTGGTCGAGAAGTCGATCGAGGCCGCCGGCCCTCGCCCGCTGACTCCGGCCTACCAGGACGTCAGCCTGGCGATCCAGGATGCCCTGCACGCTCCGTCGAAGATCGATCCTGACGATCCGGGCGCCGCATATGACGAGCTCAGGTCGAACCTCGAGGACGCCGTGAAGAGGGAGGGCCTGCTGTGAGCGCGATCGCCGGCCGCCTGAGGCTTCCAGGGCGCGGCCGCCGGACCACCGAGCGCGGCCGGGAGGAGCGGCGCCTGGGCTGGATGCTCTGCGCGCCGGCGGTGATCGCGATGCTCCTGGTCACCGCCTATCCGATCTGCTACGCGATCGTCCTCTCGCTTCAAAACCTCGATCTGCGGTTCCCGGAGGAGGGGGGCTGGGCCGGGCTCACGAACTACGAGGCGGTCCTCACCTCGTCGCTGTGGTGGACCGATGTCTTCAACACCGTCTTCATCACCGTGGTCTCGGTGAGCATCGAGCTCGCTCTCGGGATGGCGATCGCGCTGATCATGCACCGGGCGATCTTTGGGCGCGGGGTCGTGCGCACCTCGGTCCTGATCCCGTACGGGATCGTCACTGTGGTCGCGGCCTTCGCATGGTTCTTCGCCTTCGATCCGGCCAGCGGATTCGTCAACCACCTGCCGTTGATCGC
>DATFPH010000061.1:0-2279 GCA_035264905.1 Thermoanaerobaculia bacterium | reverse complement strand
GGAAGTTGTGATCCATTATCGCTGGCATCCCCTCTACGGGCGTCGCGTTTGCCTCCGTCGCAGTGAGCAGCGTCTCTCCGGGCGGTTCGTGCAGATCGAAGCGGAGCCCGGCGTCGTCACGGTTATGGCGGCGTGGATGCTTGATCCGGTCGCGTGCGCAGGCATGGAGATCGGCTCCCGTCGGGTATCGGTGGACGCGCTCATCGAACTGCATCGACTCCTCTGTGAGCGAGGATATCGGCGAAGCTCCCCGGACGACCCGATCGTCGTCCAGGAGGAGCGAGATGGACAACCAGAAAACCGGACCGGCGCCAGCGCCGGCTCCACGCCAGCTGAGCCTGGCGCTCGATTCCGTGACGTTGCGCGGCCTCAGTCCGCCCGAGCGGACCGTCATCATCGTCCGACTGGCGCGCATTCTTCTCGAAGCCGCCGCCGTTCCGATGCGGGAGCGTGACGATGACCGGCACTGATCTCCTGCCAGCCTCGGTGCTGAAGCGCAAAGCCGTCGTCTATGTCCGGCAGTCGACGCCCGCCCAGGTCCAATTCAATCTGGAGAGCCAAAGGCAGCAGTACGAACTCGTCGAGGTCGCACGGCGACGGGGGTTCGACGCCGTCGAGATCATCGATGACGATCTGGGCAAGTCCGCCAGCGGCATGGTGGCCCGTCCAGGCTTCGAGCGGCTCGTGGCTTCCTTGTGCGCCGGGCACGTTGGAGCCGTGCTGTGCCTGGATGCCTCTCGGCTCGCGCGCAATGGACGCGACTGGCATCACCTGCTCGAACTGTGCGGGCTCGTCGAAGCCCGCGTGATCGACCTCGAGGGGGTCTACGATCCGGGTCGCCCGAATGACCGTCTGCTCCTGGGCATGAAGGGCAGCATCAGCGAGTTCGAGCTCGGCATTCTGCGCGCCCGGATGCTGGATGCCGCTCGGGCCAAGGCAAGGCGGGGCGAGCTGCGCATCAGCGTGCCGATCGGATACGTCTGGCATCGCGATCTCGGCCTCGGCTTCGATCCTGATCTGCGCATCCAGGAAGCCATCCGTCAGATCTTCCAGAGATTTCGGCAGCTCGGCAGCGCTCGCAGCGTGCACCTCGCGATGTCGGCCGATCAGGTCCACTTTCCACGACCGTCCGAAGGCCAGAAGCTGGTCACGTTCGATTGGGCGCCAATCCGCTACCGCAACGTCATCTCTGTTCTGAAGAACCCCTTCTACGCTGGGGCATACGCCTACGGCAAAAGCGAGAAGCGGATCGAGATCGTCGATGGCCGCGCCTGCAAGAGCTACGGCCACGGCAGACCCCTTGAAGAATGGGAGGTCCTGCTCAAGGATCACCACGAGGGCTACATCGATTGGGGAGAGTTTGATCGGAACCAGGCCCAGCTCGCCTCGAACGCCCATGGCCTGGTGGGCGGCCCAAAGTCCGGGCGAGGCGGACGCGCCCTCCTGTCCGGGCTTATCACCTGCGGGCGCTGCGGAAGACGGCTGGCGGTGGCCTATACGGGACGATGCTCGCGCCGGCCGGTCTATCGTTGCGATCGCCCCAACCAGATGCTGGGCCGACCCCGGTGCCTGGGATTCGGCGGCTCACGGATTGAGGCGGCGATCGCGCGGGAGGTCCTCCTCGTCGTGGAACCGATGGCCGTCGAGGCCGCGCTGGAAGCTGAGCGAAGGCGGATGGAAAGCCGAGACGAACGACAGCGCATCGCTGATCTCGAGTTGCAGCAGGCTCGCTACGAGGCCTCGCTGGCCGAACGCCGCTATGCGGCGTGCGATCCCGACCATCGTCTGATCGCCGCCCAGCTTGAGAAGAGCTGGGAAGCCTCGCTCCAGCGGGTCAAGGCCTGCGAAGCCCGGCTTGACGGGCTGGCGCCGACAACGTCCGTCCAAACGCCGGATCTCTCGGGCTTGGCCAACGACCTTGAAGCGGCCTGGAACGCGCCCGGCGTGACGATGCGCTCCCGCCAACAGCTTCTGCGCGCCCTCGTCATGGATATCATCGCCGACATCGACGCGAGCACGCGCGAGGTCATCCTCACGGTCCATTGGCGCGGCGGCCAGCATTCCCAGCTGCGCGTCCGCAAGCCGAAGTCCGGTGAACACGGCTGCCGTACGCCGGAGGACGCTCTGGCCGTCATGCGGAGCATGGCCTCCCGGTGATCGGATGAAGACATCGCGGCGTCGTTGAACCGGATGGGAATGCGCACAGGGCAGGGTAAGTCCTGGACCGCACACCGCGTCAGCTCGCTGCGCCGCGTCCACGGCATCCGGGCTTACCGCTC
>DATFPH010000060.1:0-17243 GCA_035264905.1 Thermoanaerobaculia bacterium | reverse complement strand
CCGAGGCCTTGAAACGGAGTGACATCTTCGGGACGCCAGACGTCATCCACGACGAGCAGCACCCGTTTGCCATCGAGCATCTCAATCAGATGCTGCCCCACTTTGAGAACGGTCTCGAATGCTGGCGGCTCCTGTTTAGTCCACCTCCGAAGGACATCCCGGATCTCCCTCAGCCGCCCATCGTCATTCAGGTCGTCGCGCATCTGAACCCAGAGGGCGCCGTCGGGATAATGCTCGCGAACCACCGGGTCGTAACAGAGCTCGATCGCCAGAGCGGTCTTGCCGAATCCGCCGGCGCCGTGAATCGCCGTGGTGATGCCTACCGTCGTACCATGCCCGGTCTCTCTGGCGAGCAGGGCGTCCCGGACTTTCGTGTACTCGCTGCGGTGGACGAAGGGCTCCCGGGTCGGCGCCATACATTTATAAGGAAGGGACGGCTTCACTCCTACTTCAGGAACGGGCGCTTCGACACGGATGCTGGCCATAAGACGGGCGAGGGCATTAGCGTCATCGAGACCATCCCTGAAGTCGACCCAGGTACGCAGGCTGAGAAAGCCAGGCACGTCTTCAGCGTTGGACCCTGGAAGTAGGACGGGCATCACCCGAAAGGAGACATCCTGAGCGGCGCGCACCAACGCCAGTTGGGTCTCCTCCTTCCGCCAGGCTCCTCCCTTGGAGACCGGGCCGAAAAAGACGGCGCAGGTTGAGCTTTGGCTTACAGCCTTATCTAGCGCCTCCTGCCACGGCTCGCCGGCAACGAGATGCCATGAATCCAGGAACGGCTCGAGCCCCGCGGCTTGGAGCTTGCGGCCGAGGTGCTCCACGGCCGGCTTGTCGGCGCTGGCGTGGCTGAGGAAGACGTCGTAGCGGGGCATCTGGGTTTGTTCTCAATCTTACTGGATGCGCCAGTCGGGCGATGCACTGACGGCCTTACCCGAGTATCATTGAAGAAGAGTGGCGGGCTCGTGGTGGCCTCACGATACTAGACCGCACCTTGGCCCTGTGTTGAGGTAACATGTTCTCATCATGTGGTTCAGGTGGAGCCCGGAGAAAGCGAGAAGGAATCTGGAGAAGCACGGAGTCTCTTTCGAGGAGGGCTCGACGGTGTTTGGAGATCCGTTGGCCGGAACCCTCTCTGACCCGAGCCACTCGATCGGAGAATCTCGGTTCGTGACAATCGGCCGTTCCAGTCAAGGCCGCCTGCTCGTTATCGTCCACACAGAAGATGAAGACGAGCTCCGTATCATCAGCGCCCGGGAAGCCACCTCGCGAGAGAGAAGGAACTATGAAGGATAAAGAAGAGGAAGACGACGACCCAATGTTGCCCGAGTACGACTTCTCTGCCGCCGTCCGCGGAAAGTACTACCAGCGCTATCAGCAAGGCACCAATATCGTGGTCCTTGAGCCGGACGTGGCGGCCGCATTTTCGAATTCAGAAGCTGTCAACGACGCCCTGAGATCGTGGCTCAAGATCGCAAAGCGAGCCGCGCCATAAGCTTGGATGCCTATGTCGGACGTGATCTTTCGCGCACCAGAACCCGCATACCCGGCTCACTCTCCCCGTGGATAGCCGTGATCCCGGCCGGGTTCAGCGCTACACGGCGCGCGGAGCCACTATCCTGGCGGGATGGCGGCTACACGCCGGGGATAGCGGCCAACGCGAGCGTCTCACAACAACTGCTGCGGATCCACGTCGATCACCAGGTCGTAGGCCGGATTCTGGGGGCGGACGGTGCGCAGGAGATTGTGGAGGTCCCGTCCTGCGGCGGATCTCGCGAGGAGCTGGAAGCGCCATTCGCCGCGGAGGCGTTCGAGGGGGGCCGGGGCGGGACCGGTCACGCGTACGTTGCGGCTCAGCGGGTGGGCGGCGATGTCGGCCGCGAGGTCGCGGATTCCTTCCCAGGCTTTCTCCCGGTTCTTGTCTCGCACCAGGAGCTGCACCATGCGCGTGTACGGTGGATAGTGGAAGACCCTGCGGAAGCGCATCTCTTCTCTCGCGAAGCCTTCGTCGTCCTGGTGGAGGGCGGCCTGGATGGCGTAGTGATCGGGGTGGTAGGTCTGGATGACCACGCGGCCCGGCCGGTCTCCCCTCCCCGCCCGGCCGGCGAGCTGGGTGAGCAGGTTGTAGGTGCGCTCGACGGCGCGGAAGTCGGGGAAGCCGAGGTAGGCGTCGGCGGCCAGGACGGCGGTCAGGGAGACGCCCGGGAAGTGGTGGCCCTTGGAGACCATCTGGGTGCCGATCAGGACCTGGATGTCGCCGCGGCCGAAGCGCTCCAGCACGGCGGCCGGACCGCCGGGCCTCCGCATGGTGTCGCGGTCGAGGACGTCGACCGTGACGTTGGGGAACAGCTCGCGGAAGGTCTCCTCGACGCGCTCGGTCCCGGCTCCCACCGGCTCCAACGCTTCTTCCTTGCAGACGAGGCAGCGCGACGGCGCCGCGAGCACCGAGCCGCAGTAGTGGCAGATGAGCCGGCGCTGCTTGCGGTGGAAGGTCCGCGGCAGGCCGCAGTCCGGGCAGCGGTGGTCCTCTCCGCAGGCACGGCAGAGGAGGATCGGCGCGTAGCCGCGGCGGTTGCGCAGCAGGATGATCTGCTCCCCCGCTTCCAGGGTGATCCCGATCTCGTATTTCAGCCGGTCCGAGAAGTGCACCTCGCCGGGCCGCCTTGAGAGGCCTTCCTCTTTCAAGTCGACCAGGATGCCTTCGGGGAGCGTGCCCTGGCCGGCGCGCGCGGTGAGGCGGAGGTGCTCCAGCTTTCCCTTTTCGACGTTGTACCGGCTCTCCATGCTCGGGGTCGCGGAGACAAGGAGGACGGCGGCGTTCGCGCTCCTCCCGCGGACCAGGGCGAGGTCGCGGGCGTTGTAGCGCGGATCGACCTCCTGTTTGTAGGAGCTGTCCTGCTCTTCGTCGACGACGATGAGGCCGAGGTCGGCGAGCGGCGCGAAGAGGGCGGAGCGCGGACCGAGGACGACCCGCGCCTCGCCGCGGCGCACGCGCTCCCACTCCTGGTGCCGTTCGCCCGTGCCCAGGCCGGAGTGCAGGATGGCGAGATCCGCGCCAAAGCGCTGCTCGACCTCGCGCGCCAGGGCCGGGACGAGCGCGATCTCCGGCACGAGGAGGATGACGGAGCGACCCTGGTCGATCGCCGACCGCGCGGCGCGCAGGTAGACCTCGGTCTTGCCGGAGCCGGTCATCCCCTGGAGGAGGAACGGCGCGAACTCCTTTCGTTCGAGGACGCGCACGACTTCGTTCAGGGCAAGGTCCTGATCGGGCCGGAGCACGATGGGCACGGCCGGCTCGTCACGCTGGCCGAACATGTGGCGGTCGAGGGAGAGGCGCTCGACCTGGGTGAACTGGTGGAGGATGCCCAGGTTGACGAGCCGCCGGAGGACGGCCGGCGTGCAGCCGATCGCCGCGACGACCTCGGCGGTAGTGGCCGGCCGGCCCATGGCGTCGAGGTATTCGATGACCGCCTTGCCCGGCGCGGACTTCCCCGCCACCGCGAGGTGGGTGGCCTTGCCGCCCGGCGCCAGCTCGACGGCGGTGACGTAGCGGGTCGAGCGCGGCTTGAGCGCCTCGCCGGAGATCTTGCCGCTCTCGCCGAGGCCGGCGAGGACGGCGTCCAAGTCCGCGATCCCCACTTTTCCTTGGAGCTCGGCCATGGTCATGCGTCCGGTCTCGCGCAACGCTTCGAGGACGAGCCGCTCGTCCGGCGTCCGGGGCAGCGCGAGCGCGCCGGCGTCGGTCAAGCGGATCCGCTGGTCCCCCCAGGGCGGCAGGTCGGAGGGCAGCATGTTGCGCAGGACCTCGCCGATCGGCGCCATGTAGTAGTCGCCGATGAACACCGCGAGATCCAGGAGGTCCTTGGGGATGATCGGGGAGCGGTCGACGATCTCCTCGACCGGCCGGAGCGTGACGCCCTCGGGCCGGTCGCCATGGACGCGGACGATCACCCCGGTCAGGCGCCGCGGCCCCATCCGCACTCGCGCCCGCGCTCCCGCCTTCGCCAGCGGCGCCCACGCGGCCGGGATCTCGTAGGTCAGCGGCGGCAGGGGGACGGGGAGGGCAATGTCGGCGAACGATGTCACTGGCCGCAGCTCGTGCAAATCACCGCCCCATCCTCCCCCGCCACCGTCCGTGATTTCGGCACCCGCACGCCGCAGCGGGCGCAGGGGACCAGCTCCTCCGCTCTTTCGCGGTGGACGGTGACGGTCACGCGGGGCGCGGGCGGTGGGTCGGGGCGGAAGGTGGCGCTTCCGGCGGAGCCGCGCAGCTGGCCCATCAGGCTCTCGATGCCTCGGTAGACCAGGTAGGCCAGCAGGAGGAGGACCAGCAACCGGATCATGAGAATCTCTGGCGGCTCAGGCGGCGTTGCGCTGCTTCTCGATCTCGGCGGCGAGCTGGGCGACGTTCGGATTGCCCGGCTGGAGCTTCTGGAGCTCGTCGAGCACTTTTTGCGCCTCATCCAGCTGCCTCTTGTCGAAGGCCAGGACGATCGTCTTGTTGTACAGCGACTGCCAGTGGCCCGGCTTCACCCTCTGCACCTGGTCGAACGTCTCCAGGGCCTTGTCGTATTGCTGGAGGTTCCGGTACACGACGCCCAGGTCGGAAAGGACGTCGATGTTGCCCGGCTCCAGCTTGAGGAACTGGGAGTAGAGCGCCTCGGCCTGCGGCCATTGCGCCCGGTCATAGTTCAGGTCCGCCAGCCGCCGGACGGCCTGCGCGTCCGTGGGGTTGTCCTTGACGAGCTGCTCGAGCTGTTCCATCTCCTGCTGCTGCGCCTGGGCCGCGGCCAGGTCCTGCTGCGGCGCCGCCGGGGCTTCCGGCGAGACGGGGGACCCACCCGACATTGCGTTCGGGGCTCCGGGGACAAACCGCGGAGGCTGGCGGGACGCCATGACCTCGTGCAGGAGGTAGCCCGCGATGAAGCCGAGGAGGATGCCGAAGACGGCCGATATCAGGTTGTCCTTGTTCACGGTTGCCTTTCTGTTCCGGTCGCGGCGCGCGTCGCGCTCCAGGCGCCCTGGGCCGGCCGGCCGGCGGCCAGCTCGGTGGCGAGCCAGGTGCCCGCCATGCGTTGCGAGGGCGGATCAAATACCCCGGTGTAGGTGCTGCGCACGTTGCCGGCGGTGTCGAGAAGCTCGAGCTGGAGACGGTTGCCGACCAAGTTGCCGCGCACCGACCCCGAGCTCTCGCCCTGCAGGGTGTAGGTGCCGGTGATGGCCGTCCCGTTGAGCTGGAGGACGAAGGTCCCGGTCTGGTTCGTGGGCGAGATCTGCAACTGCCAGCGTCCGGCGATCCCCGTCTCGCGCATCCCCCGGCCGCCGACCTCCCCTTCGAGGAAGCTGATCCGCCGCATCCGCTCCTGCAGGCTCCGCACCTGCCAGTCCATCTGCTCCGCGGCGGACGACGCGGAGGCCCGCGCCGCGGACAGCTCTCCGAACAGCGATTCCAAAGTTCCGAGGGCGAGGGAGTCGCCGGCCAGGGCCTGGTCGAGCCGCTGCATGGCCGCGGAGACACGGTCGCGCGCCACCTGCTCTTTGCTCCGGTTCTCGCGATAGCTGACGAGGTCGAGGGCGAGGAGCTTGCGTTCCAGTTGCAGCTCGGTCTGGAGCTGCGCGGACGCCATGGCGGTGGACGCGGCGGGCTGCGCCGCCTCCTGGGCCCACAGGGCGGGCACCGGGAAGAGCGCGGCGAGCATCAGGAGAAGTAGGGACGGTCGAATCATGCAACGGATTGTAGCAGCGGCGAGGCAACGAAAAAGCCGCCCCGAAGGGCGGCCTCCTCGTGCAACCCGGCCGGCGGGAGCCGGCCTCGAACCAAGGTGGTCAGCAAGCCGCGGCCGCTGCTCCTCTGGAACGCTGCCGTTTCGCCAGACTGGACGTCAGCGCCGCCTCGACCTGCTCCTCCGCCTCTCTCTCCGGGATCGACCGGACGTGCGCCACCTCGCTCACAATGAAGTACTTGGCCCGCTCGTACATCTTCTTCTCGCGGAAGGAGAGGCTCTTGCGTTGGCTGACGAGACGAAGGTTCTTGAGCACCTCGGCGACGTCGACCAGGCGGCCGGTCTTCATCTTGTCCAGATTCTGCTTATAACGGCCCTTCCAATCCTTGTAGGTGTCGATGTTGCCGTCTTCGAGGATGTCGAACAGGGCGCGAACTTCCTTGTGATGGCACAGCGGGCGCAACCCGACCAGCTCCAGATTGGCCTTGGGGACCATCACGCGTGAGTTGTTTCCAAGCAGCTTCAGGTGAAAGTACAGCTGCTCCACCCCGTCGATCCTCCCTGGCTCGATCTTCTCCACCAGACCGACGCCGTGGTTGGGGTAAACCACTTTTTGACCGACTCTGAATGTCACGTCGACCCCCTTGAGATGTGATTCGGATGAATGGGGCTAAGGCGGTAAGTCACTGAGGGACTTTCGCTTAGGCAGCTCTTTTATACACTGAGAAGGCTGCCCCGTCAACCCCCTGCGAGGGGAAAACCTGGCGGAAACCGAGCGGTGGAGCCGTTTTGCAGGAAATAGTTGACACTCTCCAGCCCAGACCCTAGGATTCCCCTCTCGCCCTCGAAGCGCCGGAGTGGCGGAATGGCAGACGCAGGGGACTCAAAATCCCCCGCCCCTTGCGGGCGTGTGGGTTCGACTCCCACCTCCGGCACCAAAGGCCCCTCACAGCCGCCCCGTCCCCCCGCATTCCGGACACGGCATCGTCACCGTTCCCCCGGTTCCCCGGCATTTCGGGCAGGGGGTCCCCCACCGCGCGATTTGTAAAAGCTTCCGCAGCAGCTTGGCGAGACCCGAGTCCTCGTTTTTACTCATAGCGCAGGGCGTCGATCGGGTCGAGGCGCGAGGCTTTGCCGGCCGGGTAGATGCCGAAGAAGATGCCGACCATCGCCGAGAAGCCGAAGGCGAGGCCGGCGGCCCACACCGGGACGCGGGCCGGCGGGAAGTCGCCGGGCAGCGCGCTCGCCACCGCGGCTCCCAGACCCCAACCGACCAAGAGGCCGACCGCTCCGCCGAGCAACGACAGGGTCACGGCCTCGATCAGGAACTGCACGAGGATGTCCTGCCGGCGCGCTCCCACGGCCTTGCGCACGCCGATCTCGCGCGTCCGCTCGGTGACCGAGACGAGCATGATGTTCATGATCCCGATGCCGCCCACCAGGAGCGCGATCCCCACCACGCCTCCGACCACGGCGGTCACGCTGTTCAAGAAGTTGTTGGTGATCCGCAGGATCTCGTCCTGCTTGACCACCCGGAAGTCGTCCTCGGCGTCCTTGGCGATCCGGTGGCGCTGGCGCAGGATCCGCTGGATGCCGGCCTTGGTCTCGTCGACCACGTCGGTTCCGGTCGTCTGGATGTAGAGGCTCACCTTGTCGCCGGCGTTGCGGCCGAAGAGCGACAGGGCCGCGTCGAACGGGACGAAGACCAGGTTGTCCTGGTTCCGGCCCAGCGACTGGCCGCGCTCCTCCATCACCCCGATCACGGTCGCCGGCATGTCGCCGATGTAGATCTCCTTGCCGATCGGGTTGTCGCCGAGCTTCAGCTCGTCGGCGACCTCCTGGCCGACCACCGCGACCTTGCGCCGGTGCTCGAGGTCGATCTGCGAGATGAAGCGCCCGCGGTCCACGGTGTGGTTCGCGACGTCCGGATAGTCGCTGTTGACGCCGAAGATGATGTCCGGGCGGTGCTGGCGGTCGCGGAACTTGACCTCGGTCGAGCCGGTCAGCACCGGGGTGATCTGGCGGATCCCCGGGACCTCGTCGCGGACCGCCTTGCCGTCGTCCCAGGTGAGACGGACCTGGCGGGCCTGGTTTTCGTTGCGCGACTGGTCGGGCATGACCATGATGAACGTCGCGCCCACGCCCTGAAACTGCTGGTTGAACATGTACTGCAGGCCCTGGACGATGGAGACCACGGCGATGACCGCGCCGACGCCGATGATGATCCCCAGGGTGGTGAGGATCGAGCGCATCAGGTTGGCGCGGAGCGCCGAGAAGGCGATGCGGAAGTTTTCGACGAAGATCAACGCCGGGCTCCCGCGGCGGCCCGCGCGGTCGGATGGTCGGAAAGGGTCTGGCCGTCGCGCAGGTGCACCTGCCGCCAGGCGTGCTCCGCGATGTCCGCCTCGTGGGTCACCAGGATCACGGTGTTCCCCTGGGCGTGGAGCTCGTCGAAGAGCGCCATGATCTCGGTCGAGGTCGCCGAGTCGAGGTTGCCGGTCGGCTCGTCCGCCAGCAGGATCGACGGATCGTTGACCAGGGCGCGGGCCACCGCCACGCGCTGGCGCTGGCCGCCCGACAGCTCGTTGGGGTTGTGGTGCATGCGGTCGCCGAGCCCCACACGCTCCAGCGCGCGGCGGGCGCGGTCCCGCCGCTCGCCCCGCGACACGCCGGCGTAGATGAGCGGCAGCTCGACGTTCTGCAAGGCGTTGGTGCGGGCGAGCAGGTTGAAGGTCTGGAAGACGAAGCCGATCTCCTTGTTGCGGATCGCCGCGAGCTCGGAGTCGTCCAGACCCTGGACGGGCGTGCCGTTGAGCTTGTAGGAGCCCGAGGTCGGCGTGTCGAGGCAGCCGAGCAGGTTCATCAGGGTCGACTTGCCGCTCCCCGACGAGCCCATGATCGCCACGTACTCGCCCCGCTCGATGTCCAGGCCGACGCCGTTGAGCGCGTGGACCTCCTCGCTCCCCATCACGTAGGTCTTGTGGATGTCGCGCAGCTCGATCAAAGCCATCAGAGTCTCTCCTAATCCACTTCGACCTTCGCCTCGTCCTCTTTGTTCTTCTTGTCCTTCTTTTCGTCCTCGGGGCTGGAGATCTTGACCGCCTCGCCATCCCGCAGATCGCGCAGCGCCCGGTAGGGTCCGGTGACCACCCGGTCGCCGGCTTTCAGCCCGTCGAGAATCTCGACGCTGGTCTCGTCCGAGATCCCGGTGCGCACCGGCCGCTGCCGGGCCTTGCCGTCCTGGACGACGAAGACGACGCTGATCTCCTCGGTCTGCTCGGTCTCAGCGCCATTCGCTTCGGCCTGCTGCCCCTTGGCGGGCTCCCGCTGGACCACGGCCTGGATCGGCACCACCAGGGTGCTCGCCGGCGGCCGCGTCTGGATTTCGGCCCGCAACGACATGCCCGGCCGGAGATCCTCGCTCGGATCGTCGAGCAGGATCTCGACCTCGAAGAACGTGACGTCGGGTTGCGCCGGCTTGTTGAAGCCGGAGCTTCCAATCTCCACAACGTGCCCATGGTAGGTGCGATTCCGCAGGGCGTCCACCCGCACGATGGCCGGCTGGCCCTGCCGGATCTCAACGATCTCGGTCTCGTCGACGTCGACGTTGGCCAGGATCTCCGAGAGGTCGGCGATGATGCCGATCACCGATCCGGCGTTGTTCATGGTGCCCGAGACGACGACCTCCCCCTCCTCGGCGTTGAGCTTGACGACGCGGCCGGAGAGGGGCGCGTAGATGGTCGTCTTGCTCAGATCGTCGCGCGCCTTGACCAGGTTGGCCTGCGCCTGCTCCACGGCCTCGCGGGAATCCTGGAGGTGCAGCTGGGCCGAGGTCTCGGCGAGCTGTGAACTCTCGAGCTGCTCCCGCGTGAGAATCCCTTCGGCCTGGAGCTTTTGCGCGCGGTCGAGCTTGAGCCGCGTGTCCGCCAGCGAGACCTGGGACTGCCGCACCTCGGTCTCGGCCCGGCGCAGCTGCGCCGCCCAACGGTCGCGCTCGGCGATGAAGGCCTGCTGCTCCAGGCGGAGGAACGGCTGCCCCTTCTCGATGCGGTCCCCCTCCTCCACGAACAGCTTCTCGATCTTGCCGACGACGTGGGCGGAGATGTTGACCTTCACGCGCGGGTCGATCTCGCCGCTCGCCTTGACCACCTGGCCGAGATCCTCCCGGTGGGCCTCCTCGACGTAGACCTTGGTCCCCTTCTGCTGTCCGGCTCTCCGGACGCTGACCAGGACGATCGCTCCCAGCGCCACCACGACCAGAGCCGCGATGAGGAATTTCTTCAAAGATGACCCTCCAAGAATCTCAATCCAATCAGGTCGATTCCAATCAGATCAATTGAAGACGGCGGCGATGCCGGCCTTGCCGAGCACGAAGAGACCCCAGAGGACGAGGACGATCGTCGCCGAGGTCTGCGTGGAGATCCGGGCCACCCTCCGGAAGCCGAGGATCAGCAGCACCACGGCCCAGATCGCGAAGAAGTCCAGGCTGCCGAGAAGCGACGCGACCACCGGGGAGCCCTCCGGCGCGAGCGGACGGAGGTTCGAGGCGAGAAGGCCGCCGCTCATCACCTCCGCGGGCGAGATCTCGCTGCGGGAGAGGGCCAGGGGGATGTTGAGCAGGGCCGCCACCCCGAGCGGCAGCATCCCGTGGACCGTCACGGCCAGGCTGCTCAGGAAGTCGATCTCCGAGCCGGCCAGCCGCAGGATCATCAGGAAGACCGCCGCCAGGACGAAGTAGGCGGCGGCGGCCACGAGCGTTCCGAAAGCCAGCCCCAGGGACTGGCGGACGCCGGACCCGCCCGCGGCGTCGTTTTCGATTTTTTCCATCTGCTGCTTGCTGAGCTCGACGCCCATCCTGTCCATCTGGTACTTGATCAGCTCGGCCTGGTCCACGCGCCGCTGCATGATCAGGCCGACGCTGAGACCGAGGACGACCAGAAGGATCAGCGGAACGACCCAGGTGGGCCGTTCCGCGATGGAGCGGAACGTCTTGTCCGGTGCAACCAGCGCACCGAGGACCCGGCCGAAGCCAGACTCGTGCATGGAGAGCCTCCCTTCCCTCCTGCGTTGGACTGCGTCTACCGGCCGTTCCGACGGCCGAAGAGACCGAAGCTCCAGCGGTCGACCGGCGCGTTGGGATCGTCGATCACGATGCTGTAGGTCGGCAGGAGCTGCCCCGTCGCCTGCTGATACTGAGTGAGCGCCGTGCGGTAGGCGATGACCGCGGTGACCTCACGGCTCCTGGCGGCGGTCAGGTCCTGCTGGATGCGCGTGATCTCGAAGCTGGACGACATGCCGTTCTCATAGCGCTTCTTCTCGGCGTCGAGGCTGCGCTCCTGGAAGCGGACGGAGGCGCGGGCGGCATCGATCTGCTTCGCCGCGCTGTCCACCTGGCGGGCGGCCTGGCGGACTTCGGTGGTGATCTGCTGCTCACTCTGGGCGAGCGCCGCCTCGGCGCTCTCCAGGGTGAGGTCGGCGATGGCGCTGGCCGCGCGGGCGCCCCGGTTTCCAATCGGGTACCCGAGGGTGAGCTGGGCGGACCAGCCGTCAAAGTCGATGCCGAAGACCTGGTCGAGCGAGTCGCTGAACTGCCCCGTCACGATCTGCGGGGTCCCCGCGTCGTTGACGATGGTCACACCGTTGTTGCCGTTCAGCCCGTAATTGAGGGTCAGGTCGAGGCTCGGCAGCGTCTGGTTGCGGAAGAAGGCGGCGTTGATCCGCGCCTGCTCGACGATGAGCTGCTGCGCCCGGACTTCCGGACGCGCTTCGATCGCCGTGCGGATCGCCGCCCCGACGTCGATGGCAGGCACCTGGACCTCCGCTTCGGTGGCCGGCCGGATCTCCGCCTCCCAGAGCGGACCCTGGGGGAGGTTGAGCAGGCGCCGCAGCTCGTCCTCGGAGTTGCCGACCACGGTCTGCGAGCTGATGATCTGTTCCTCGTTGGTGGCGATGTTCGCCTCGCTCTGCACCAGCTCGAGCGGCGCCATCGTTCCCACCTCGACCTGGATGCGGTTGCGCTCGTGGAGCTCCTTGGCGAGCGCCAGGCTCTGCCGCGCCACGTCGAGCTGCGCGCGCGCCTCGACCAGATTCCAGTAGGCGTTGATCACCTGCTGGAGCGTCGCCATCACCTGTCGCGCGAACTCCTGGTTGCTCCCCAGGTTCTGGTTCTGCGCGATCAGGAGCTGGCGCTCGAAGGTGCCGCGACCGAAGTCCCGGAGCAGCGGTTGGGTGAAGGAAAAGTTGAGCCCCGAGTTGTACTGCGGGTTGACGAAGGCGAATTGGCCGGAAAGGTCGGTCTCCGACCGGCTGGTCTGCCATCCCACGCTGAGCTGGCCGCCCGTCGGAAGGAATTGCGACAATCCCAGGGTCAGCTGCTGGCTGTTCGAATCGGTCGGCGCGGTGACCGAGGTCGGAGGCCGCGAGATGTCGCTCGCCTGCAGATCGACGCTCGCCAGCGGATCATAGACGCCGAGCGCTTGCTCCACGCCCAGGCGCGCCTGGGTGCGGGTATAGCGCTCGATGACCAGGCCGAGGTTACGGCGCAGCGCGAGCTCCACGGCCTCGTTCAGGCTCAGTTGGATGGCCCCGTCGCGCACCTCGACCGGGACTTCGCCCGGGGGCATGGCAGCCTGGGTGTTCAACTGAACCTGCGCCGCCGCCGGGCTCGCCAGGATGGCCAGCGCCGCGAGCCCCCAGGTGGTTAGAGCAGTGAATCGGAAGAGATCTCTTTTCATCGAATGGCCTCTCACCAAAATCGGTTGACGGTGACATGACTTCAAGAATGTGCGAAATCGCGCGCATCCATCTTCTCCTCTGCACACTGTACGCGCGGGGTCTTCAAAGGTTTACGCCCTCTCCACAGGGTTTACATTCTTTGCATTCAGCTCGCCCGGGTAGAAGCATGCCACGAAGCTGGCCGGCGCCTCACCAACGGCCGCGAGCAACGGGGTTTCGACGGCGCATCGAGCCCGCGCGATCGGACACCGCGGGTGAAACGGGCAGCCGGGCGGGGGAGCCAGCGGGCTCGGCGGCTCTCCCGGCAGCACGATCCGCTCGCGGCGGCGCCGCGGATCCGCGACCGGCTCGGCCGAAAGCAAGCTGACGCTATACGGATGGAGCGGCCGGTGGAAGAGGTCCGCCGCCGCAGCCAGCTCGACGATCCGGCCGAGATAGAGGACGGCCACCCGGTCGGCCAGCCGCGCCACGGCGGTCAGGTCGTGGCTGACGAAGAGGAGCGAGAGCCCGAGCCGCTCGCGCAGTCCGGCCAGCAGGTCCAGGATCTGGCTCCGGATGCTGACATCGAGCGCCGAGACCGGCTCGTCGGCCACCAGCAGGTCCGGCCCGGCGGCGAGCGCGCGGGCGATGCCGACCCGTTGCCGCTGCCCGCCGGAGAGCTGGTGCGGTCCGCGCGCCGCGAAGGCCGGATCGAGCCCCACCGCCGTCAGCAGCTCGGCCACGCGGCGGTCGATCTCCGCGCGGGGGATGCGCTCGTGGACGTCGAGAGGCTCGGCCACGATGGAGCCGACCCGCTGCCGCGGATCGAGCGAGCCCCAGGGGTCCTGGAACACCATCTGGAACCGCCGCCGGCGCGCGCGGAGCTCGCGCGGCCGGAGAGCCAGAAGGTCTTCGCCGTCGAACACCACGCTCCCGGAGGTCGGCTCGATCAGCCGGATCAGGCACCGCCCCAGAGTCGTCTTGCCGCTCCCCGACTCCCCGACCAGCGCCAGGCACTCCCCGCGCCGGATCTCCAGATCGACCCGGTCGACGGCCCGGACGGTGCCGAGCTGCTTGCGGAAGAGGCCGCGGCGGACGGGGAAGGTTTTGGAGAGTTGGCGGACGGAGGCCAGAGAATCGCTAACCTTCTCCCCTCGCCCGCTTGCAGGAGAGGGGCCGGGGGTGAGGGCCCCCAGCAACGCCCGCGTATACCCATGCCGCGGCGCCGCGAACAGCTCCCCCACCTCCGCCTCCTCGACGATCTCTCCTTGATGCATCACCGCCACGCGGTCGCAGCGCTCGGCCACGATGCCGAGGTCGTGGGTGATCAGGAGGACGGAGAGGCCGAGGTCGGCGCGCAGGCCGTCGAGCAGCTCGAGGATCTGCGCCTGGAGAGTGACGTCCAGAGCGGTCGTGGGCTCGTCGGCCAGCAGGAGGTCCGGGCCGGACGCGAGGGCCATGGCGATGCCGACCCGCTGGCGCTGGCCGCCGGAGAGCTGGTGCGGATAGTCGCCGATCCGCCGGCGGGCGTCGGCCAGGGCCACGCGGTCGAGGAGCCGCACCGCCTCGCCGAGCGCCTCCTTGCGGGAGATCCCCCGGTGCGCCCGCACGGCCTCGGCGATCTGGAAGCCGATGGTGTAGACCGGGTTCAAGGCGGACATCGGCTCCTGGAAGATGAAGCCGACGCGCCCGCCGCGCACCCGCCGCAGCTCCCGCTCGGGCAGGGCCAGGAGGTCCCCGGCGCCGGCGAGCCGGATGCGCCCGCTGACCCGGGCCGGCGGCGGCACGAGGCGGAGGATCGACAGCGCGGTCAACGTCTTGCCCGAGCCCGACTCCCCCACCAGCCCGGCGATCTCGCCGGGCGCCACGTCCAGGGAGACGCCCCGGACCACGCGCAGCCAACCGTCTCCTTGCGGAAACGACACCTCCAGGTCCCGGATCTCCAGGAGCGGAGCCGGGACCGCAGGGGCAGAGGCGTCTTCCCGCGGTGCGGGAGCCGGAGCTGGGTTCATGGCCGTCGGGTTCTCCTAGGAGGACGAGGCGCGGCGGCGGACCCAGCTCACCGCCGAGGCCACTCCGAAGCCGGTGGCGCCGGCCGGTTGCCCATCCTTCTCGGTCTTGAGCCAGGCCGTGCCGGCGATGTCCAGGTGGGCCCATTGGGCGAGCCCCTCGACGAACTCGGAAAGGAATGCCGCGGCCGTGCTCGCGCCGCCGGGACGCCCGCCGGAGTTCCTGAGGTCCGCGTGGGTCCCCTTCATGTCTTCTCCATGCTCGGGATACAGAGGCATCCGCCAGAGCCGCTCTCCCGCATCGGCACCCACCGCGAGGAGCTCGGCGGCGAGGGCTTCGTCGGGAGCGAACAGGCCGGCCGCCAGGTGGCCGAGGGCGACAACGCAATGCCCGGTCAGGGTCGAGAGCTCGATGAGCGCCTCGGCCCCCTCCTCGACCGCCAGGGCCAGGGCGTCCGCCAGGATCAGCCGCCCTTCGGCGTCTGTGTTGGTGATCTCCACGGTCTTGCCGTTGGCCATGCGGAGGATGTCGCCGGGGCGGTAGGCCTTGCTGCCCGGCATGTTCTCGGCGAGCGGAACGTAGACGCGCAGGCGCACCGGCAAGCCGAGCCCGGCGATGGCGCGGGCCGCGGCGAGGACGTTGCAGGCGCCGGCCTTGTCGTACTTCATCTCGTCCATGTCCAGCGCCGGCTTGATGGAGATGCCGCCGGTGTCGAAGGTGACCCCCTTGCCCACCAGGGCCACCACCGGACCGGAGTCGCCCCACGCGAGCTTGACGAGCCGCGGCGGGACCGAGGCACCGGCGCCCACGGCGAGGATTCCGCCCATGCCGCGGCGCTCCAGCTCGGGCCCGTCGAGCACGGTCACCGTGAGGCCGCGCTCCGCGGCGAGCTCGCGGGCCCGCTCTTCCATCCAGGCCGGCGTCGCCTCGTTGGGCGGCGTGTTGGCCAGGTCGCGCGCGAACCCGACGGCGGCGGCCACCTCGGTGGCGAACGGCAGAGCGGCGCGGAAGATCTCGTCCTGGCCGGCCGGCGGAGCCACGGCGAGCGGCTCGGGCCGCAGCGGCGCTTCCTTCTGAGTCTGGTAGCGGTCGAACGTGTAGGTCGACAGCGCGATCGTGCGCAGGATGCGCTCGGCCGCGGGAGCGCCCATGGTCTCGGCATGCGGAGGCAGCAGGAACGTCCGCCGCCGGCTCCCGCCCGCGTCGGCGTGATCCGCGGCGCGACCGATCCACTTGATCAGCCGCTGGAACGTGAAGTCCTTGCGCTCGCCGAGGCCGAAGAGCGCGACGGCCGGCCCGCCGGGGATCTCGGTCTGGGCGACCTGATCGTCCGATCCCTTCCATCCACTCCGCGCCGCCAGTCGCTCCAGCGCCGGCCGAACCTCCGCGAAAACCCCTTCCACGTCGGGTGCCTCCTTCTCGAAACACCCGGCCAGGATCAGCTCCGTCTCGACCTGGTCACGGCGAGCCACGACCACCGATGCGACATCCGTCATGAGACCTCTCTCCTCGATTCTCTTCGAAAGTAGACCCCGGCGGGAGATCTTACCAGGGGAGGCGCGGCGCGAAGGGGAGCGCGACGCTCCGCGGTATGGTATACGCTACCCCTCTCTTCTTCACTGGAACCTGGCGGCGATCGCATGAAACCGACGTCTCTTGCACAGCTCTTGAGCGGTCCCTTCAACTTTCTTCGGCCCGGTCCCGAAGAGGTCCGGCGCCTCTTCCCGGACCACACACGGACGCTGCCGCTGCCGCGCGCCGTCTTTCTGGAGGACGAGAGCGCGACGCCGGCGCACGGCTTCCCCATCCTCGCCTCGGAGGGGATGGCCGCCCTGCGCGACGCGCTCCAGAAATACGTCCTCGCGGAAGAGGCGATGCAGGTCGCGGCGCTCCGCCGGGAGCCCTACGACCTCAAAGCTTACGGTGCCACCTGGGAGCGCTACCGAGCCCTGCTGGCGCGCGCGGTCGACAACGTCACGATCTCGAGCTACGGCCGGCAGTATCCGGCGATCTTCTGGCTCCACCACTCGCTGGAGGTGGCGCGCCTGCTCAAGGACACGCCGAAGCGGATCCTGCGGGCCGACACCGAGATCGGCCGCCGCCACGGCGACGCGCTCAAATACCGCATCTTCGACCGCTTCCTCGACCGCGTGCTCTCCACCACCTACGACCTGGTCCAGAAGGTGGCGGGCGACATCGAGGAGGTGGAAGAGGAGCTGTTTCCGCGCCTGCTCACCCGCATGCGCGACAACGTCCTGATCTTCACCGAGGACTACATCGGGCGCGATCTGGCGGAGCTGGCGAGCTACTTCAACGGCTCGCTGCGGATCGACGGCCGCGAGCTGCGGCAACGCCTGGACGAGCTCGGGCGCTGGCACGCGGACCATCTCAGCCGCGACCGCGAGCTGCGCCACCTCACGGTCCACCTGCTGGGGAGCGACAACCCGCCGGAATCGCGCGATCTCCTGCTCCGGCCGGGCTATACGACCTTCCTGACGACGCTCAAGGGGTACAACGCGTCGAAGCTGCTGCCGCCGAGCCTGGTGGCGGTCTGGGAAAACCTCCTCCTCAAGCTGAAGGAGTTCGAGCTGCTGCACGCCCTGCGCAGGCGGCTCATCACGGTGGAGCCGCGGGCGGACGGGACGTTCCTCAGCCGCGAGCTGCCCGGCCTCGGCCCGGTCGGCGGCCGCGGCGAGTTCCACCTGTCGAGCGCCACCCGGCCGATGGACTTCCTCGCTCCCTGGGTGGTGGACCCGCGGGTCGAGCGCTTCGGGATGATCTACGACATCAGCGACT
>DATFPH010000059.1:0-8871 GCA_035264905.1 Thermoanaerobaculia bacterium | reverse complement strand
CGCCAGATAGACGTCGGCGAGCTCGCCGGAGGCGCTCTCTCCCGTCTCCAGCGCCCGCTCGCGCAGATCACGCCGCGGATCATCCTCTGAAGCGGCGGCGACCGGCAGGATCGTCACCGGCAGACCCACCTGGCGGGCGATCTCCCGCACGAACCGGTCGTCGAGGGTGAGAGCCGTAATGGCCATGGTCCCGGGAAAGGTGGTCAAGGGGGATGCCGCCCCGAGGATCAGCCGGCCGGACGGGCTCGCGACCACGGTCGAGCCGTTGCCGGCCGATTTGTGGAGGAGATTGCGCCGCAGCTCGTCCCAGGGGAGGCCCAAGCCGCTGCCGGAAACGAGGCGCCCCTGCACGAGCACCGCGCAGCCGGAGAGCCGGCTGGTGCTGCGGAAGCGGTCCAGGAAGGCGGTGAGCGCGCGGGTGTCCTCCTGCCCGAGCAGGCGCCCGACCGTGGGGCGCTCGCCCAAGAGGTGCGCGGAGACCGCCACGTCGCGCGATGAGCGCTCGACCGCCTGGAGCGCGTTGGTCCCGGCGAGGCTCACCCGCGCCAGGGCCTGCTCGTCGCCCAGGCGGCGGAGCAGCCGCACGCCGGCGATCGACACGCACAGCACGGCCAGCAACACCAGGCCGGTGTTCAAGCCGATCAGCAGCGTTCCCAGGCGGACCCGGCGCATCGGGCGAAGTCTAACGCCTGAGCGAGGCGGAGCCGTCTATCGGCTCGTTCTCCACTCGATCAGGCTCTTGAGCATCAGGGTGACCAGGGCGAGCAGGGTGAGGAGAGAGGCCGCGGCGAACGACGCCGCAAACTGGTATTCGTTGTAGAGGATCTCGACGTGCAGCGGCAGCGTGTTGGTGAGTCCGCGGATGTGCCCGGAGACCACCGAGACGGCGCCGAACTCGCCCATCGCCCGGGCATTGCAGAGGACCACGCCGTAGAGGAGGCCCCAGCGGACCTTCGGCAGGCTCACCCGGAAGAAGGTCTGCCAGCCCGAGGCGCCGAGGGTGAGCGCCGCCTCCTCCTCGTCATCCCCCTGGGCCTGCATCAGCGGAATCAGCTCGCGCGCCACCAGCGGCGCGGTGACGAACATGGTGGCGAGGACGATGCCCGGCACGGCGAAGATGATCTTGACGTCGTGCTCCGCGAGCCAGGGTCCGATCCAGCCGTGCGCACCGAACAGGAGGACGAAGATCATGCCCGCCACCACGGGCGAGACGCTGAACGGCACGTCGATCAGGGTGACCAGCAGGTTCTTGCCGCGAAACCGAAATTTGGCGATGGCCCAGGCGGCCGCCAGGCCGAACACGAGGTTGACCGGCACGGCGATGGCGGCAACCAGCAGGGTCAGGCGGATCGCCGCGGTGGCGATCGGGTCGCGGAGGGCCTCCACATACGTGTGCCACCCTCCCTCGAACGCCTTGGCGAAGACCAGGGCCAGCGGAACGATCAGGAAGAATGTGAGAAAGACGAGGGCGATCCCGATGAGGAGCCAGCGCACCAGGCGCGGCTCCGTCAACGGACCGTAGCGCGCATCGCGCAACGAGGCCGCCCCGAGGCGGTTGCCGACCATCATGACGCCACCTCCGAGGTCTCGCGCCGGTGCCTGCGCCAGGCAAGAAAATTGATCAGGAAAAGGAGAGCGAACGAGGCGATCAGGAACACCATGGCGATGGCCGTGGCCCCCGCGTAGTCGTACTGCTCGAGCTGGATCATGATGAGCAGCGGGACGATTTCCGATTTCATCGGCATGTTGCCCGCGATGAAGATCACCGAGCCGTACTCGCCCAGCGCCCGCGCGAAGGCGAGCACGAAGCCGGTGGCGATGGCGGGCACGAGATCGGGAAGGAGGACCCGGACGAACGTGGTCCACCGTCCGGCGCCCAGGCTGGCGGCGGCCTCCTCCACCTCCGGATCGATGTCGCGCAGCACCGGCTGCACCGTCCGCACCACGAACGGCATGCCGATGAAGGTCAATGCCACCATGATGCCGAGCGGCGTGTAGGCGACCTGGATGCCGAGCGGCGCGAGCCACTGCCCGATCCAGCCGTTGGCGGCATAGATCGAGGCGAGGGCGATGCCGGCCACGGCCGTGGGCAGGGCGAACGGCAGATCGACCAGCGCATCCACCAGCCGGCGCCCCGGGAACGGGTAGCGCTCCAGGACCCAGGCGACGATCACGCCGAACACGACGTTGACCGCAGCGGCCACGAACGCCACGGTGAAGCTGAGCCGGAACGCGGCGAGCGCCCGCGGCGCCGTCACCTTGGCCAGGAATTCGGCCCAGGTGAGCGACGCGGTCTTGATGAACACGGTCGACAGGGGGATCAGGATGACCAGTCCAAGATAGAGGAGCGTGATCCCCAGAGAGAGACCGAAGCCCGGGAGCACGCTGCCGCCCGGCAGCCGCCGCCCGCCGCGCCGCGCAGCGACGCGAAGGGGGGTCGGCAAGGGGGCCGGCAGATGGCCTGCATCGGTCTCGAGCACGGTTCTATGCTCCTCGATCACGTCCATGATCCTAACGGCCCGCCCCGGAGATCTGGTCGAAGATGCCGCCGTCGGCAAAGTGCTCCTTCTGGGTCTTCGTCCAGCCGCCGAACACCTGGTCGATGGTGAACAGCTGCACCTTCGGGAACTGCTGCGCGTACTTGGCGGCGATCTGTGGATTGCGCGGCCGGTAGTAATTGCGGGCCGCGATCTCCTGCCCTTCGGGGGTGTACAGATATTCGAGGTAGGCCTTGGCCACGGCCGCGGTCTTGTGCTTGTTGGCCACCTTGTCGACCACCGTCACCGGCGGCTCGGCGAGGATGCTCACGGAGGGCGCCACGAGCTGGAACTTTCCCTTGCCGATCTCGCGGACCGCCAGCAACGCCTCGTTCTCCCAGCCGACGAGGACATCGCCGATGCCGCGCTCGACGAAGGTGATCGTGGAGCCACGGGCGCCGGTATCCAGGATCGGCACGTTCTTGTAGAGACGCTGGACGAAATCCCTGGCCTTGGCTTGATTGTTGCCGTACTTGTGCAGAGCGTATCCCCAGGCCCCCAGGTAGTTCCAGCGCGCACCGCCGGAGGTCTTGGGATTCGCAGCGATCACCTGCACTCCAGGCCGGACCAGATCATCCCAATCCTTGATCTTCTTCGGATTCCCCTTGCGCACCAGGAAGACGATCGTCGAGGTGTAGGGAGCGCTGTTGTTGGGCAGCCGGGTCTGCCAGTTCTTCGGCGCGAGCCCGGCGTTGGCGACGGCGTCGACGTCATAGGCGAGGCCCAGGGTGACCACGTCGGCCTCCAGGCCGTCGACGACCGAGCGCGCCTGCTTGCCCGAGCCGCCGTGCGACTGCTGGATTTCGACGTCCTGGCCGGTCTTGGCCTTCCAGTGCTTGGCGAACGCCGCGTTGAACTCCTGATAGAGCTCGCGCGTCGGGTCATACGAGACGTTGAGCAGCTTCACGGTGGCCGCGAACGACGTCGCGCCCGCCAGGAGAAGAGCGATAAGAAGAATGGGAACGGCACGGAAGCTCATTGTGGGTCGCTCCTTTAATCTATTTCCATTCAAAACGCGATCTGAAAGCGGCTGAGCAACACGCTTTCATCTTCGCGGTCGCCGCTCGTGGCGCCGCCTTCGAACTGGGTCCGCTCGTAATCGAGATAGACCCGCACGTTCCGGTTCAAATACCAGTTGAAGCCGACGCCCCACTCCTCGGCCGCCGCGGCCGCGCTCGCCGGATTGGCGAAGATCGGGAAGGTGTCGTCGTCGAGCTCGAGGCGCCCATACCGGGCCTTGATCTCGAACGCTCCCCAGGTCTTGGCCTCGCGGTCGAACGGCTTCTTGGGGGAGACCGCGCGGAAGGTAGGCTCGCCGCCGAAGACCCACGAAGCCTCCGCCTGCCAGGCGGTGTTCTCGAGCTCCGCGGTCACGTCCGCCCGCCGCACCTCCTGGCGGGAGATCACGTACTCGGCCAGCAGGCCGAACGGCCCGCGGTAGAGGTGGCCCTGGGGCGAGAGCCGGAAACGCTCGCCGTCCGCGATCACCGTGCCGGCGGCGGTCCCATCCGAGCGGTAGCTGAAGAACGTCTGCTGGCCGGGCGTCCGGTAGCCCGCCAGGCTGGTCGAGGTCAGCGTCCCCTCCTGGTCGCCCGTGCTCGCGGCCACACCGAGCCCCAAGCCCTTCCAGGGACCGTTGTCGGCGAGGAACGGCTGGAAGAACAGGCGGGCCGCATAATCCTTGCCGTCGTTGTTGTCGAGGTCGCCGCTCCCGCCGTCGGGCACGCCGTTGAACACTCCCGCGGCCCAGCTCACGTTGCCGCGGGCCAGGTCGCCGAAGAGCTGCACTCCGAGATCGCGGTTCGGCACCAGGTTGGTGGGGAATCCGCGCTCCACGAACAGGATGTCGGTCGCCGACTGCAATCGCTCCAGGCCGACCGGAGGCTTGAACTTGCCGGCCCGCAGCTTGATCTTCGGCGAGAAGCGGGCGTCGATATAGGCATCCTGCAGGACCGTCGTGCCGCCGCCGAAATCGGGCATGACCCGGAAATCGAAGATCTTGAAGACCGTCCCCTCGAAGATGGGACGGACGCGGCGCAGGATGAACGTGTCGGTCGCCGGCCGCTCGTCGTCGCTCTGGTAGAAGCGTCCGTCGAGATGCACATAGCCACGGATCTTGAGCTGATAGGCGCCGTCGGCCGAGCGCAGGGAGAAGCCATCGCGGCCGGACGTCGCGCTGGTCGCGGTCTTGGCTTTTTCCGCGGCCGCTTCCTTGTCGAGCTCGTCCTGGCGCTGGAGGATACGGATCTTCTGATCCAGCTCCTGGACCTTCTCTTCCAGCGTCTGCTGCTCGGGCTCCTGGGACTCCTGGGACTCTTCGGACTCCTGGGCCGCCGGATCCTGCCACGCCCGGACCGGGCCCGCCGCGACCAGAAGCAGCAGCAGGGCCGCGAGCCACCATCCACCGAATCGGTTCATTGGGAATATCTCCGCAATCGTGCCTCTTCCGGTGGTCCGGTCAGCCGACACAAAAAAATCGAGAGGGAAACCAGCAAGGCCTCCAGATGTCTGGTCGGCCTCGCGAGGAGGGATGTCGGATCCGGGGCTCATCGGGAGCCCCCGGCCTGCCGGTCGAAACGCACCTTCTCCCGGCGCTCGATCTGGACCACCCGCGAGTCCTGAATGACGATCTCGATCGAGCCGAAGCGGATTTCGGACAGAGCGTGCATGAGCTCTCCCTCGATCCGGCGAAGCTCTTCCTCGCCGAGCCGCGGGGTGCCTTCGCGGCGCAGGAGGGTCATGACGCCACCTCCGGCGAGCGGATGATCAGCACCGGGCGCTCGCCGAGCTCCGGCAGGAGGCGCGGCAGCAGGGTGCCGAGAGAGATCTCCCGCGTGCGGCCGGGCAGCGGAACGCCGACGACCACCAGGTCGTGCGCTCCCTCCTCCACCTCGGCGACGATCTCCTCGATCACCGGGCCGTAGCGGACGCGGGTCTCGACCTGCACGCCGAGGCGGGCCAGAGCCCGGCGGTTCCCCTCGAGGAACCGCGCCGCGCGCTCGACCGCTCCCGCCGCCGCACCGCCCCGGCGCTCGTCCTCAGGCAGGACGGTCACGATCGTGGCCTCGGCCTGGAGATGGCGCGCCAGGCGTCCGGTGAACGCCACGTCCTCCTTGCCGGGCTCGCCGACCGCCACGCAGATCAGGAACCGGGAGGGCACCCGGACCGTGGACCCGGCCGGGACGAGCAGGACGTGATGCCGTCCCGCGGCGAGAATCTCCTCGGCGAGGGCGAGACCGTCGGTCGGAGTCTTTTCCGGCAGGACGAGGACGACGAGGTCGTGCGGCTCGCGCTCCGTCTCGGTGGCGACCGCCTCTCCCGGCGGCTCCGGCGATTGCCGGACGTCGACCGCGGCGAGACCGGAGCCGATACGCTCGCGCGCCGCGCGCACCGTATCCGGCCCCGCGGCACCACCTCCGCAGCCGAGGAGAGTCACCCGGGCGTGCGACAAGCGGGCGATCTCGGCACCGGTGGAGAGAGCGGAGTCGGAGCGGCTCGTGCAATCGGTGAGCAGCAGGAAGCGCATCCCCGGGTGGACCAGGGCATGGACGCGCTGTACCCCGACCCAGGTCGAGTCCCCCAGGCGCAGGGGAAAGCGGCGCGCCTGGTCCTGCGTGCGGCTCGCCTCGACCCAGATCTCGCTGCTGCCAAACGGCGGGGGCGGCGCGATGGCGCGCACCCCGCGCAGCGGAGGCAGACGCAGGCGCAGCTTCTCGAACGAGCCGATGAACGCCCGGTGATCGACCACCGCCTGGCCGAGCACCGGGCAGGCCATGTCGTCGGGGCTGTCGCGGAGCGTGACGTCCTCCGGCCGGAAGAGGACCTGGACGCGGCGGGAGCCTTCGCCCTCCGCCCGGGTGGACAGGGGGAACTGGACCGGCCCCAGGCGGACGCCGTCGGCCGTGCTCTCCCCCACCATGAGATTGGCCGAGCCGAGAAAGTTGGCGACCAGCTCGGTCTCGGGACGCAGATAAAGCTCCTCGGGCGGCCCGGCTTCGAGCAGCCGCCCGAAGGAGAGGACAGCCAGCCGGTCGGCCAGCTCGAACGCCTCCTCCTGGTCGTGGGTGACGAAAATCGTGGCGATCTTGAGCTCACGCTGGATGTCGCGGATGGTGCGCCGCAGCTCGGTCCGCACCTTCGCATCGAGGGCGCCGAACGGCTCGTCGAGGAGCAGCACCTCGGGCTGATGGGCCAAGGCGCGGGCGAGGGCCACGCGCTGCTGCTGGCCGCCCGAGAGCTGGCGCGGCAGGCGTCCCCCGAGACCGGCGAGTCCGACCATTTCGAGCAGCTCGTCGCGCCGGCCGCGCCGCACCGCCTTGGGCACGCCGCGGATCGAAAGGGCGAACTCGACGTTCTCGGCCACCGACATGCCGCGAAACAGCGCATAGCTCTGGAACACGAAGCCGACGCCGCGCTGGGCCGGCGGCAGGTCGGTGACGTCGCGGCCATGCAGGAGGACGCGTCCGCCGTCGATGTCCGTGAGGCCGGCGATCATGCGCAGCAGCGTGCTCTTGCCGCTGCCGGACGACCCGAGCAGCACGAACAGCTCACCGTCCGCGACCTCCAGGGTGACGTTGTTGACGACCGGGTGTCCGGCGTACCTTTTGATCAGGTCTTCGACGACGATGGACATACTCCGCTCCGACCTCCTTCCGGGAGGATAGAGAGCGGCGGTGACAGCGTCAGTCGAAGAGCGGTGACAAAACGGGCGGGGTTTTGGAACCTGCCCGCGGGGCGGGAAAAGATCGCCGACTGGGATCGGGAACCAACCTCGTTGGGATCTGCGGAAGACGGACATCCAAGGGGGCGCTCAGCACGACGCCGAGCTTTCT
This sequence comes from Thermoanaerobaculia bacterium, assembly GCA_035264905.1. Lineage (GTDB taxonomy): Bacteria > Acidobacteriota > Thermoanaerobaculia > Multivoradales > UBA5704 > UBA5704. Next base: position 1,502 of record DATFPH010000059.1, on the reverse strand, counting down.
CTCGCGGACGAATCCTCCCACCAACAGTTGGAGCTCGGCGCTCACATACTGGTGCAGAGGAAGGCGCGGCCGTCACGTACAGAAATCCCCGAATGACCTCATAGCGGTTGCCGTCGTCGGGCAGGCGCAGATAGTCCTCATAGGTCCAATCTCCCTAGGCGGGCCAGGCGTGCCCGTCCAGAGTTGCGGGAAGTGCCGGGGAACGTGCCGGTTCGGCCATCGAAGTCCTCCAGGGCCGAGAATAAAAGCTCCTGAGATCTCGCCCCTAGCTGGCGGCGCGGAGCTCTTCCCTCAAAATCCGTCGCAGAGTCGCTTCGTCAACCGGAGCTGTCGAACGGTCTAGGTACTCGCGGAGAGCCTGGTTGATCAATGGCTGGTAGCCGACGCCGGATGCGTCGGCCCTTTCCCGGAAGGCTTCCAGGACTTCATCGTCGAGATAGATCGTAATCCGGGTCTTGCCTTTCGGCCGGAGCACCGGGCCGCGCTTGCCGCCGCTAAAATCGTATTCCTTCTTCATATTGTTGCCTTTCCCTTCGCGTCGCAGGCCGGGCCGAAATCAGCCGAACGTTTTCGCCGCGGTAGGTGTACACCACCACCAAAATGCGTCCCACAGCGTCCAGGCCAACGGAGAGGTGGCGCTGCTCCCCTTGTGCCACTGAATCCTCGACCGTCACGGCGTAAGGATCGTAGAGGACCAATTCAGCATCGGAGAAGCGGACTCCGTGCTTCTCCAGATTGGCTTTCGCCTTATCCGGGTCCCAGACGGCCCGCATACATACATGGTGCATACACAAGAGCTTCGAGTCAAGAGGTACTCGGGGACGGACCGGGGGGAGAGCCAGCCCCGGTTCTCCCTGGTCCTCCTGACCTGCGGTCGGTTCCTGAGCACCTCTGCGTGCCGCATCGACTGCCAAGTCCTGGCCGAGGAGCTGGCGCCTCTGGAGGTCGCCTGGAGCGCCACGGATCCCCTACGCCGTCACCGGGCCGGGGATCGAGACCGCCCGTTGGCTCCTCCAGTGCTGTTAGCGCGGATGCGAGCTTTGACCCACATGGGCCGGCTCCTGCTGGCCCCACTCCCCTTCCAGCCGCCGGTAGCAGCGACTCCCCTAGGCCTACAGCTATGCATCCCTCCTCGACTCGCCCCATTATTCGTCGAGCCAACTCTCTGTTCGCTAGGAGTGAGTAGGGTCTGAAGAGCTGGAGCTCATAGGAACCACTTGCCTACATGTTGACGTAGACACCCAACAGTAGTAAATTAAGCGTATTCAGTATCTTGGGACCTTTCCTCACGTCTCTTGCCAGCGAGGCGGGCCGACAGGTCGGATTCAAGGTCATGCGTGACATTGCGTACGAACAATACTTGCGGCGCTACAACGAGCCGATTGCAGTGGCGACAGTGACTGTTGGAGATGATGCTCTAAACACCCTCAAGCATCTTCAAGCACAGTCTCTTGCACAGATCGACCAGTCGAATTCCAAGATACACTCGTCTCTGGAGGCCA
>DATFPH010000058.1:0-9041 GCA_035264905.1 Thermoanaerobaculia bacterium | reverse complement strand
ATGCAGCAGACCGCCGATCAGCCCCATGTCGTGGTAGAGCGGCAGCCAGCTCACCATCACCGACGTCTCGTCGCTCCGGATCGCCTCCTGGATGATCTTCTCGTTGGCGACCAGGTTGCCGTGCGACACCATCACGCCCTTCGGCGTGCCGGTCGAGCCCGAGGTGTACTGGAGGAACGCCAGGGTGTCGGCGGTCAGACCGGCATCTTGATATCCGGCTGACTCAGTCTCCGCGATGGAATCGATCTCCAGGCACGAGGCGGAGACTCCCAGCCGCTCGACGACCGGGCGGAGCGCGGCCGTGGTCAGAATGCACCGGGGAGCGCAGTCGGCCAGGATTGCCTGGAGCCGCGGCACACCCCGGCTGCCGGTCGGGGGGTAGGCCGGCACCGCCACGGCCCCGGCCGCGAGGCAGCCGAGGAAGGCGACCGGATAGTCGAGACCGGGAGGAAAGAGCAGAAGGACACGCTCCCCGGGCAGGCCGAGCGCCTGCAGCCGGGCCGCCACGGCGCGCACGCGGAGATCGAGATCCCCATAGCTCAGCGTGCGCTCGTCGTCTTCCCCATCCGCCAGGAAGGTATAGGCCCGCCGGCCGGGCGCCACCCGAGCCCAGTGCCGCAGCACCTTGACGAGACTCACCGCGTTTTCCCGATCCTCAGCGGCCCCTGCGCGGCTCAAAGACACCCCTTTCCAACGAACCCGGAACCCTAAATTAGACGGACTCAGAGCTGATCAGAATACACCCGACCACCCCATACGCGCCAACTTCGCGCTCCGGCGGAGAGGGCAGAGCTCTCGCCGCAGAAAGGGCCAGGTCGACCGTCTCCAAGGCTGGATCAGCCCGCCCAAAGGCTGACTCCCCTGGCCCGGGGGCCCGGTCAACCAGCCCCGAGACCGAGGCGCCCCGCCCGCGGGCTGGCCCACCTGGCCCGAAAGCCGGGCCGACCGCCGCGAGAGCCGGGCCGTCCGGCCCGAGGGCTGAGCCGTCCGGCCCGAAAGCCGGACCAACCGGCCCGAGAGCCGAGCCTCCCGGACCGAAGGCCGGATCAACCGGCCCGAGGGCTGAGCCGCCCGGACTTCGGGCCAACCGGCTCGGCGGGGGGCCGGGTCGTCCGGACCTTGGGCCAGCTCGCCCGGACTCCGGGCCGGCTGATCCGGACCTTGGGCCAGATCATCCGGACCTTGGGCCAGGTCGCCTGGACGCCGGGCCAGATCATCCGGAGCCGGCGGGAGTCGGCCGGGGCACCGATCCTATATACTGCGCCGGCTTCTTTCTTCCAGGATGGATCAGGATGGACCGGCAGATCGAAACCAGGACGTGGACCAGGAAGCGGCTGTCGATCCTGCTCCTTCTCGCCGCGCTCGCCGCGTGCGTGGCCGCTCTTCTCATCTACCTGAGCACGCCGCGGATGCGGGTCGAGCGCGACAAATTGATCGTCGACACGGTCCGCCGCGGCACCTTCCAGGAATACATCCTGCCGTCGGGCGAGGTGCGCGCCGGCTCCGCGGGACCCGAGGTCCGCGCCCTGGTCGGCCGGCATGAAGCGCCTCGCCTCGAGGCGGGTCAGCGAGGCGAGACCGAGATCGGAGGGCGGACCTATCCGCTGGAGATCGCCCGGATCGGCCCGGCCGGTGGCCTCGACGTCGAGGTCGACCTCCGCTTCACCGGCGTGCCGCCCGCCGCCGCCGCGCCCGGATCTCCGCTCTACGTCCGCCTGCCCCTGGGCGAGCCGGGCGAGGCCGTCCTGCTCAACCGCGGCGCCTTCTTCCAGGCGACCGGCGGGCATTGGGTCTGGGTGGTCGACGCGGCGGGCCGCAGCGCCTCCCGGCGCGAGGTCCGCCTCGGCCGGCAGAACCCCGAGGAGCATGAGGTCCTCTCGGGGCTCGCCCCCGGCGAGCGCGTGATCACCTCCACCTACGACCCGATGGAGGGCGCAGAGGAGCTGGTTCTGGCACAATGACCCCCCTCTCCATGAGATGGATATGATCAAAACAGTCAGTCTGAAAAAACTGTACCGCACCAGGACCGTCGAGACGGCCGCCCTGGATGGAGTGAGCCTCGACATCGAGAAGGGCGAGTTCGTCGCCATCATGGGCCCTTCGGGTTGCGGCAAGTCGACCCTGCTGAACCTTCTCGGCCTGATCGAGAACCCGACGGACGGTCAGCTTTTCTTTCTCGGCCAGGAGGTCTCCCGCTGGTCCGAGCGCCGCCGCGGCGACCTGCGCAAAGCCAACATCGGGTTCGTGTTCCAGAGCTTCAACCTGATCGACGACCTGACGATCGCGCAGAACGTGGAGCTGCCGCTCTCCTATCTGCGGCGGCCGGCCGAGGAGCGGCGGCGGCGGGCCGAGGCCCTCCTCGAGCGGATGGGGATCGCCAACCAGCGCAACGCCCATCCCCACCAGCTCTCCGGCGGGCAGCAGCAGCGCGCGGCCCTGGCGCGGGCCATGGTGGTCGAGCCGCAGGTCATCCTCGCCGACGAGCCGACCGGCAACCTCGATTCGGTCCGCGGCGCCGAGACGATGGAGCTGCTCCGCCAGCTCAACGCGGCGGGCACCACCGTGATCCTGGTGACCCACTCCCCGACCGACGCGGCCTGCGCCAGCCGGATCATCCACCTGCTGGACGGCCGCGTCGTCGACGCTCCGCCGGAGCTGCTGGCGGACGGACATCTCGGCCTCCAGGGCGCGTCGCGATGATCCGGCGCCGGGCCTCCCTTCACGGCGCCGCGCTGCTGGCCGGCCTCTGCGGCCTCCTGGCCGCGCCCGCGTTGCGGGCCGACGGCTCCGGCAGGCAGGCCGGCGCCAACGTGCGCCTCAACGATCCGCAGCTCTCGCTCCCCTTCGGCCAGCTCGGCCGCGTGGGCATGGCGGTGGCGGCGAGCCCGGATGGGACACAGATCCTCGCCGGCTGGGACGACGTCCAGGGCATGTGCGGGCCGCCGATGGGCCGCCCCTGCCCGCCCGAGAGCACGCCGGGGCTGACCGGCGTCGGCTACTCGACCGACGGCGGCCGCACCTGGACCGACCTCGGCGCTCCGCCCACGGCCGCGGGCTTCATGACCGGCGGCCACGTCTGGATCGACCGCGGCGGCGCCGACAACCAGACGTTTTTCGTGCTCAGCCGGGCGCGCAAGCTGGACGATCCGGGCCCGCTCGGCCAGATCGGCTTCGTGCTCAACCGCGGCCGCTTCGAGAACGGCGCCTTCGTCTGGACCGACTCCCAGTACCTCGCGCCGGCCAAGCAGGGGGACCTCTGGCGGGGACCGACCCTGGTCGCGGCCAAGGACGGCAGCGGCAGGGTCTTCATGGCGCTGTCCAACTCGCAGGCGCTGTGCGGCGAGCCGACCACGGGATCGGGCCAGATCGAGGTCCTCCGCAGCGCGGACGGCGGGACCACCTGGGAAGGGCCGGTGATCGCCGGCCGGGACGAGACCTACGTGACCGTCGCGGGAGATCTCTCCTGCGCCGCGCGCGGGCGTTTCCAGGCCAGCCCCAGCATCGCGCTCGGTCCCTGGGGCGAGATCTACGTGACCTGGCAGTACGGGCCCCCCTTCCAGCTCTACTACGACCCGATCTGGCAGGAGACCCCGCCCACCGCCGCCGCCGCGTTCTCCCGCTCCCTCGACGGCGGCCGGAGCTTCAGCCTCCCCCGCATCCTCACTACGACCAACAGCATGATCGAGAACCAGCCGGCCGGGTTCAACAAGGACCTGATGAACGACATCCCGCGCCTGGCCGTGGCCACGGCCGGACCGCACCGCGGGCGCCTCTACGTCACGTACGCCTCCGCGGTGCGCGAGGTCCACTGCACCTCGTACTATTTCGGGCCCAAGGACTACAGCCCGGCGTCGTCGCAGACCTGGCTGATCTGGTCCGACGACCGGGGTGAGAGCTGGAGCGCCGCGGTGCCGCTCGGCCCGCCCCTCCCGCCGGCGGGCGTCAAGCGCTTCTTCCCCGCCATCGCCACGGGCCCGGACGGCACGGTGGACGTGATCTACCTCGAAAGCCGGGAGGCTCAATTCACCGCCGATCCCCACGATCTGGAGTGCCCCACCCCGACGCCGGTCGGGTACTTCCGGATGGGCCGCGCCCACTCCCTGGTCGACCTGATGTGGGTCCGCTCGACCGACGGCGGCGCCTCGTTCGGCCCGCCGGTCCGCGTCACCTCGCAGACCAGCGACTGGTGCGCGACGCAGGCCGACATCGCCGGCTTCCTCTTCCCGAACTTCGGCGACTTCGTGGGGCTCTCGGCGGGGCGGGATCGCTCCTACGCGATCTGGACCGACGGCCGCAACGGCGTGCCCGACGCCTACTTCGCCACGCTCGGGGAGCGCGCCCCCTGACGCCGGTTACACCATCCGGCTCAGAGCCTGGGCGAGCTGGCGCACGGTCGGCTCGGTGAAGACGTCGCGCAGCGGCAGCTCCACGCCCAGCACTTCCCGAACCCGTGTGACCACCTGAGTGGCCAGCAGGGAGTGGCCGCCCAGCGCAAAGAAGTCGTCGTCGACCCCCACCCGGTCGAGCCACAGCACCTCGGCGAAGATGGCGGCCAGCGCCTCTTCCGTGGCGCCGGAGGGCGCGGCGTAGCTCTCGCCGCCCGGCGCGGCCTCCGGCGCCGGCAGCGCCCGGCGGTCGACCTTGCCGTTCGGCGTCAGCGGCAGGGCGTCCAGCACGACCCAGGCCGCGGGGACCATGAAGCCGGGAAGCCTCTCCTGGAGCCAGGCGCGGAGAGTCGATTTTGGATTTGGGATTTTGGCTTTGGGATCGAGGACGACCCAGGCGGCGAGGTGGCGGGCGGCCGCGGCGTCTTCCCGCGGGAGGACCACGGCCGAGCGTACTTCCGGATGGGACAGCAGCGCGGCCTCGATCTCTCCCGGCTCGATGCGGAAGCCGCGGATCTTGACCTGGTCGTCGAGGCGCCCCAGGAAGTCCACGTTCCCGTCGGGCCGCTGCCGCGCCAGATCGCCGGTGCGGTAGAGGCGCTCGCCGGTTCCCCACGGGTGCGGCACGAAGCGCTCGGCGGTCAGCTCCGGCCGGCCCAGATACCCGCGCGCCAGACCGTCGCCGCCGAGGAACAGCTCGCCGGCCGTTCCCGGCGGCACCGGCCGCCCGGCCCGGTCGAGGACGTAGAGCGACGTGTTGGCCAGCGGCCGGCCGATCGGGACCGTGGCGGCCCCCGGCGCGACCGCGCGCACCCGGTGCCAGGTCGCGAAGGTGGTGCTCTCCGTGGGGCCATAGACGTGCAGGAGCCGCTCCGGCCCCTCCTGCTCCAGCGCCCGGGCCACCGCCCGCGGGTCCACCGCCTCGCCACCGAACAGCACCTGGCGCACCGTGGAGAAGGCGTCCGGCGCCTCGCGCACGACCTGGTTGAAGAGGGCGGTGGTCAGGAAGAGGGCCGTCACCCGCTCGCGCCGCAGGAGGTCGGCCAGCGCCACCGGGGCCAGCACCACGTCGCGCGGCACCACCACCGCCGTGGCGCCGTTCAAGAGGGCGCCCCAGACCTCGAAGGTGGCCGCGTCGAAGCTGGGGTTGGAGAGGCAGGCGACGCGGTCGCCGGGGCCGAGCCGGACATAGTCGCTTTCGCGGACCAGCCGGACGATCGCCTGGTGCGAGACCGCCACGCCCTTGGGGCGGCCGGTGGAGCCCGAGGTGTAAAGGACATAGGCGAGGGCGGTGGCGGTCAAGGACGGCAAGGACTTCAGGGGCTCCAGCGGGCCTGAGATTTCCACGAGTTGCGGACTTCCTCCGAGGGCGGCCAGCCTCTTACAGGTGTGCTCGTCCACCAGCACCAGCGGCGCTGCCGTGTCCGCCAGCAGGAAGGAGAGCCGCTCGTCGGGGTACGAGGGATCGAGCGGCACGTAGACGCCGCCGGCCTTCACGATCGCCAGGGTCCCCAGGATCAGATCCGCCGAGCGCTCCATGGCGATCCCCACGGCGACCTCCGGGCCAACTCCCAGCGAGCGGAGATGCCGCGCCAGGCGGTCGGACTCTTCGTCGAGCCAGCGGTAGGTCCAGACCTCCCCGTGCTCGCCGACGATCGCCGGCGCCTCCGGCAGCTCCCGCGCCACCGCCGCGAACAGCTCGGGCAGGGAGGCCTCCCGCGGATAGGCGCTCCGCGTGTCGTTGGGCTCGACCAAAACCTGCTGGCGCTCCCAGACCGGGAGCAGCGGCAGCTCGGCGACCGGCAGACCGGCGTCGCCGGTCGCCGCCTCCAGCGCCACCTGGTAGCGGACCAGCAGGCGCTCGGCCGTCGTCCCGTCGAACAGGTCGGTGCTGTGCTCCAGGAAGCCGGCGAGCCCCTCCGGCCCCTCCCCCAGGCTGAGGACCAGGTCGAAGCGTGCGCTGTGGACCTCGACCTCGATCGGCCGCAGCTCCAGACCCGGGAGGTCCAGCCGCTCCGCGAAGCCGTCCTGCAGGGCGAACAGGACCTGGATCAGAGGCGGCCGGGAGGGGTCGCGCCGCTCGGCCAGCTCCTCGACGAGGCGCTCGAACGGGAGATCCTGGTGGGTGAAGGCTTCCAGCGCCGCCTCGCGGACGCGCCGCAGGGCTTCGGCGAAGGTCGGCGCGCCGGTCAGCTCGATCCGCAGCACCAGGGTGTTGACGAAGAAGCCGATCAGCCCTTCGGTCTCCTCCCGGTTGCGCCCGGCCACGGGCGCGCCCACCAGCAGGTCGTCCTGCCCGGCATGGCGGCCGAGGAGGACCGCCCAGGCGGTCAACAGGGTCATGAAGGGGGTCGCCCCTTCGCGGCGGCTGACCTCCTCCACCGCGGCCGACAGGCCGGCCGGCAGGGCCACCCGGCGCGAGGCGCCCCGGAAGGTCTGCGCCGCGGGGCGCGGCCGGTCCGTGGGCAGGTCGAGCACCTGCGGCGCTCCGGCGAGCCGGCGCCTCCAGACGCCGAGCTGCTCTTCCAGAACTTCTCCCCGCAGCCACTCCCGCTGCCAGACCGCGAAATCGGCGTACTGCACGGGGAGCTCCGGCAGCGGCGCGGCCCGGCCTTCTGAGAAGGCCTCGTAGAGAGCGGTCACCTCGCGGATCAGGACGCCGGTCGACCAGCCATCCGACACGACGTGGTGCAGGGTGATGAGCAGAAGGTGGTCCCGCGCGCCGAGGCCCACGAGGAGGAGGCGCAGCAACGGCCCGCGCCGCAGGTCGAACGGACGCTCGCCTTCGGCGCGGGCGAGCGCGCGTGCCGCAGCCTCCCGCTCCGCCTCCGGCAGCCGGGACAGGTCGACCAGCGGCAGCTCCGGCGGCGCGCCCGCCGGCGGCGCGATCCGCTGCACGGCGCCGCCGCCGCGGGCCGCGAAGGTGGTGCGCAGCACCTCGTGCCGCCGGACCACCTCGGCGAAGGTGCGCGCCAGCAGCGCGGGCGCGACCTCTCCGCGCAGGCGCACTCCTCCGGGGATGTTGTAGGCCGCGCTCCCCGGATCGAGCTGATCGAGGAGCCAGAGCCGCTGCTGCGCGAAGGAGGCCGGCGGATCGCCGCGCCTCGGGAGGGGGACGATCGGCGGTGCGGACCGGCCTCCCCGGCTTTCCTCCACCGCCCGGGCCAGCGCCGCCACCGTGGGGTGCTCGAACAGCGTCCGCAACGGCACCTCGGTGCCGAGCGCCCGCCGCATCCGCGACACCGCCTGGGTGGCGAGCAGCGAGTGGCCGCCGAGCGCGAAGAAGTCCTCGCCGCGGCCCACCGCGGCGAGCCCCAGCACCTCGCACCAGATCCCCGCCAGCAGCTCCTCGACCGGCGTGCGCGGCCCCTCCCTCTCCGCCGTCCCCGCGCTCCGCTCCTGGAGCGGCAGGGCCGCGCGGTCGATCTTGCCGTTCGCCGTGCGCGGCAGCGCCGGCAGCGCGACCAGAGCGGACGGCACCATGTGCTCCGGCAGCCGCGCTGCCAGGTGGTCGCGCAGCGCCTCCGGGCTCACCGCGCCCCCGGCGGCAGGCACCACCCAGGCGATCAGCCGCCGGTCGCCGGGACGCGTCTCGCGCACGGCGGCGAACGCCTCGGCGACGGCCGGATGCTGTTCCAGCGCCGCCGCGACCTCGCCCGGCTCGACGCGGAAGCCCCGCACCTTGACCTGCTCGTCGATCCGCCCGAGGAAGTCGAGCGCTCCGTCCGGGCGGTGGCGCGCGAGGTCGCCCGTCCGGTACAGGCGCTCTCCGGGCTCCAGACTGAACGGATCGGGCACGAAGCGCTCCGCGGTGAGCGCGGTCTGCCCCAGGTAGCCGCGCGCCACCCCTGCGCCGCCGACGAAGAGCTCGCCCGGCGCGCCGCGGAGGACCGGCGCGCCGTCCCGGTCCAGCACGTAGAGCCGGCTGCCGCCCACCGGCCGGCCGACCGGCAGCTCCCGCGCGACGGGGGCGCGGCCGTCCCAGAAATGGACCGCCGAGGTCACCGCGGTCTCGGTCAGCCCGAACACGTGGAGCAGCGGGATGCCGTGCCGCCGCCACGCCGCGAGCCGCTCCAGGGACGGCTTCTCGCAGCCGAGGAGGAGGAGGCGGAGCGACGCCGGGGGCGCCGCGGCGCGCCGCTCCAGATCGTCCACCCACTCGTGCCAGTAGGGCGCCGGCAGCTCGAGAGCGGTCGCGCCATGGCACGCCAGCGCCCGCTCCAGACCCGCCGGGCTGAGCAGCTCCCGCCGGTCCGCGAAGACCACCGCGCCGCCGCGCGACCAGACCGGGAACACCTCCTCGATCAGCACGTCGAAGCCGGGCGAGGCGAATTGCAGGAAGCGGTCCTCCGCCCCCAGGCCGCAGCGCTCCGCCACCTCGAGCGCAAAGCGCACCGCCGCGCCGTGGCCGACCATCACCCCCTTCGGATGGCCGGTCGATCCCGAGGTGTAGATCACGTAGGCTGCCTGCTCCGGGCGCACCGGGCTCGACGGACGGGGCGCCGCGGCGGGAGGGTTCCCGCTCCACGCCTCCTCCCGGTCGAGGCGGAGCACCGCGCAGTCCGGCGGCACGCCCTCGCCGCCTCCGCGCGAGATCCGCGCCCCGGCATCCTCCAGCAGCGCTTCGCGCCGCGCCGCGGGCCAGCCCGGATCGAG
>DATFPH010000057.1:0-3109 GCA_035264905.1 Thermoanaerobaculia bacterium | reverse complement strand
CGGGATTTTTCTCCTCCAACTGGCGCACCATACCCGGCAGGCGCGGCCCGCGCGGACCACGAAGGTCCGATCCCGGAGCCGTGCGGGAGACAGTCTCATGCGTCCAACTCTTGTTGCGGTCGTCCTTTCCGCCTCGCTTCTCGCCGCGGCGCCGGGCCGGCCGGTCTTCGGGGAGCTGTGGAGCCTCGTTTCCTCGCTTTGGAGCAGTTCCACCGTCGACGTAGGCTGCGGTGCCGATCCCAGCGGACGCTGCGGATCGGCTGCCACGATCGACGTGGGCTGCATTGCCGACCCTAGCGGCTGCGCCCATGGCTCCTGAGGCGTTGAACCGGAGGCCGGTGTCGTAGCGGGCACGAAGGAGAAACTCCAGAACCTGGCGAGCGAGCTCCGCCGTGGCTTCCTCTCTTTGCGCTGCTTCGTGAAACAGCCGTAGAGCGGCCAAGGCTTCCTGGGGGCTTCCCTTCGACTTGAGTGTTGTGAAAATTTCCCGGGCCAGAGGCTTGACTTCACTGGCCCGGCCTTCTTCCAGGAGCAGAATCGCCAGGTCCAGCTGAGCGAGAACCATGTCATACCACATCTCTCGCGAGGCAAACTCCCGGCGCGCCTGCTCCAGAAGTGCCCGGGCCTCAGCCCGATAGCCCAGACCGGCAGCGATCCTTCCTTGAAGCCAGGTCACGCGGCTCAGGAAAATGTCGTCTCCGAGATCGACGGCGATCTCGCGAGCCTCCTCCGCGAGCTGCGCTGCTTCGGGGCACCGGTTCACGTGGCACAGCGCGACGCCCAGATTGAAACGCTGCTGGTACCAGAGGCGTGGCTCGGCTTCGCGATCGATCCAGGGTTCCGCCTGGAGCAGCGTTTCGATTGCTTGCCCGTACTCTCCCATGACTTCCAGCGTGAAGCCTTTCTTAATCAAGATGCGGGCCGGGAAGCGGCTCAGAGAGAAGCCTTCGTCGAGTCGGGCCAGGGTCTCGTCAAAGCGGCGCTCATCGCGCAGGAGGGAGGCTTCCAGGTCGAGGAGCCTCCCGGGATCGAGCACGCCATCGAGATCGGAGCCGGCGAGCCAGAGGTCGCGGGCCGGGTTGAACGCCATCCTCGCGGCTTTGATCTCTCCGGCGACCCGCAGGACGTTCGACGGATGGGCTCCGGCGTAGCCGCGGACGCGGTGGCACCAGCCTTCGGGGCCTTGCACCCGAGCGGCGATCTCGACGGCGAGGCGGGCCAGCGAGGCGGCGCGGTCGAGGCCGCGCGAGGCTTGGGTTTCCGACTCCTCGCAGACCTTCTCCATGAGCGCCCAGCTCCAATACTCCTCGTTGAGCCGGACCACGGCGAGCTGCTCGTCCTCGGCCATGGGGGCCAGAATCTGCCACAGGCGGCCGGCGTGCCAGCGGAGGGGTTCGAGGTCGGCGGGCCGCGGGTAGACGTTCAAGGGCGGCAGCTGCCGGGAGCCGAGGGCGACCTCGGCCAGGACCGCGCGCAGGAGCCGCGCGCCTTCCCGGACGCCGCGCTCGACCTCTTCCATCTCTTCATCGGAGAGAAGCGTGTTCGCCCGGACGGCTTCCAGGCCGTCGATGCAACCGGTCACCACCTCGACCTTCGCGGGCCGGCCATCCAGAGCGGCCAACAACTTCTTGTAATCCTCGTCTTCGATTTCGGCGAGGCCCAAGAGGCGCGACACACGGGGCCGCCTCATCTTGGTCCGGACACTGAGCTCCTTCTGGCTCAAGCCCTCCCAGACGGCCAGGAACCGAGCCACCAGCGCGCGAAAGCCGCGGACCATGCGGAACCTCCTCAAGGGAATCAGGTGCTTCTCCAAAAGATAAGGTTGCCGCTGGGGCTTGGAGCGGGACAAGAAAAGGGCGCACATCTCGGAGACATTGTTCCGACCCGCGGGGGGTAGAGGGGCGCGGCGTTCTCTGTCTACGATGCGCCGCGATGACCATCCCGCCCGAGCTTGCCCGGCGAATCCTGGAGCAGGCGCAGATCCTCGAACAGGCTGGGCAGGCCCTGCAAGAAGCGCAGGACGAGCTGCCCGCCCCGGATGCTGAAGACGTCGCTCTGCTGTGGGATGGAGGATCTCTCAGCGTTGCTGCTTATCTGATCGGTCTCCTTCAGCGAGTCGTCATGAGTGTCGAGAACGCGGCGTCCGATCTGCGGACGGGTCTGGAGGAAGAAACTCTGGCCAATCTGGACCAGATGCGTCCGAGCGCCATGGAGATCAACGCGATTGAAGCGGCTCTCGGTGAGCGGTTGCAGAAGAGTGGATGAGAGCACACGGCATCCCGATGCGGCAGCCATCACCCGTTTCGCGACCGGCCAGGGGGCGAAGCCGTGGGAAAACAGGGAGATCGTCATGCACCTGCTGCACGGTTGCCCTTCGTGTCAACGGCTCTGTCGAGAGGCGTTCCGGCCCGAGATCGATTCATCAGCCTACGAACCGATCTTCGCACGACTGGTTGCCGCGATCAGGAGCCCACATGTTTGAGTCCCTGGGTATCACGCTCCGCGTCTTGCGGGAGCTTTCCGGCTGCTCGCAGGCGGAGATTGCGCGGAAGGCACAGATTGGAAAGAGCCAGCTCTCGAAATATGAGAACGGGAAGGAGCTTCCCAGGTTGGAGTCTCTGGGAAAGGTCATTGCCGTGCTGGGGACGACGCCTCTGATGGTCTTCTACGTCAGCTCCGTGCTCGAACGGACCAGCCAATCCTCAGGAGGGCTCCGCGCCGATCTTCTCGAGCAAGGCGCCGCGACATTTCTGCACGGCCGGGAGTCGCACTGCTACCGTGATCTGTTCGATCGATTTTTGACACTGTTCGAAGCGGCGGCCGAGGCGCGGGTGCTCGCGGCTTCGTCCCGGAGGAGCCATGAGGAGAAAAAGACGTGATCCAGATCGCGTTGGGAATTGAGCCGGGAGGGCCGAACGAGTCCAAGGAGGGAGAGCTGCGATGCGACCGGTTTTCGGAGTTGGAGGAGAGGGCGTTCAGCGAGGGGCAGGCGCTGCGGGAATGTGCGCTGCTCGGCTATCCCGAGAGCCACATAAGGATTTTGCGCGAGATCTTTCCAGCTCTGTTCACGATCTATCTGGAGGAGAGCGCGTACAACCCGCGCGAGTAC
>DATFPH010000056.1:0-4867 GCA_035264905.1 Thermoanaerobaculia bacterium | reverse complement strand
AGGCGACGCTCGAGACGACCAGCCCTCCGGTGGTCGTCGCCACCTCCAGGTCGAAGCCGTTCGGCCGGAGCCGCGCGATGCGGGCGGTCCCGCTCTGCGGCCGCGGCCCGGCGGCCGGTCCGCCCTCGGCCACGCCGGAGGCGGCGAAGTCGCGGTTGGCCAGGGCCTGCTCCAGCGCTCCGGCGTGGTCCGGCTCGCGGCGGGCGCTCGCGGGGAGAAAGAACAGCGGCAGGGCGCGGGGGTTGCGCCAGACCCGGCCTCCGGTGTCGTTCCACGCCGGCTCCCACGGAGGCGGCACCCCCCGCTGATGGCGCGTGAGGAGATAGCGCACGCCGAGGTAGTCGAACATGGGCTGGGCATGGACCGGGAAGCGGCGGCTTTCGATCCGCAGCTCCCGCCCGACCTTGAAACGCGGCAGGAAGCCGCGTCCGGCCACCAGGGTGGCGTCGGCCGGGCGCATCGGGTCGTACCCGCGCGGGTCCCACAGGCCGTACAGAGCCCCCAGGTCCGGCTCCAGGTCCTTCCCCTCGGCCATTACACGGAACGGCTCCGGCGCCTGCCGCGCCTCGTCCGCGAGCCGGGCCAGGGCGGGCGGCGCCGCCAGGTCGAACGAGCCGGGGACGGCCGGGTGGTAGCGCATGAGGAGGAGCGACAGATCGAGCCCGAGGGCCGCCACGGCCACGGCCGGAACGGCGCGGCGCAGGCGCGGATGGACGAGCAGCGCCCCCACGGTCGCCGCGCCGGCGAGCTCCGCGATCCACCACGCGCGCTGCCAGGGGACGTCCGGAGGCGGATGGAGGGCCAGGGCCAGCCCCGCGGCGGCGAGGACGGCGCCGAGCGTCCAGGCCCCGCGCCGGTGGCGGATCAGATCGTCCAGCCCGAGCCCCGCGGCGACCGCCACGGCCAGCACCCAGAGGAGCCGCAGCCGGGCGTGCGCCCCATGCGACATCCCGGGCAGCGCATCCACCAGATCGAAAAACGGCGGGAGCCCCAGGGAGGCGAGGAGGGCGGCGAGGCCCGCGGCAAGGAGCAGGAGACGGCGCCGGTCCCCGGGCAGCGCCGCGCCCGCCACGGCGAGCACCAGCGCCAGGACCCCGCCATAGCCGCTGCACAGCTCGTTGAAGTTGGCCGGACCGTCCCAGTTGCCGTCCCGCGGGCTGCCGAAGAGGAGAGGTTGCAGGGGCAGGAGGAGAAAGCGGCTCTCGAACGGCGGCGGGTCCACAGCCTTCGGGACCCGCATCACCATCACCCAGCGCTCGCTCTCGGGCAGCACCTCCAGGACCGGCAAGAGGACCGGCGCGGCCAGACAGCCGGTCAACGCCGCCGCCGCGGCGAGCCGGCCGGCGAACGCTTTGCGGGAGACGCTCTCCTCGTGGCGCGCCAGCAGGGCCAGGAAGATCACCGCGCACGCCAGGGCGCCGTGCGCCAATGTCTCGGGGTGGCCGGAGAGCGCCAGTCCGAGACCGCACGCCACCAAGCCTCCGAAATCCCGGACGAACCCGCCCCGCTCTCCCCGCCGCAGCAGGACCAGCCCCAGCAGCACGCCCGGCAGCCAGGCGGCGCTCATCGCCTGCGGGTGGTACGCCCAGGCGACCAGGAAGGCGCAGAAGGCGTAGGACACGGCGGCCAGCGCGGCACCCGCCGGCCGGGCTCCCAGCGCCAGCAGAAGCCCGTGCATCAGGAGGAGAGCGAGGAGCGTCTGCCAGGCGGCGGCGACGGTCATCGACCGGGCCGCCGGAAGGGGGAGGGCCAGGAGGTGGAGCGGCGAGAACGGGGCCGCGTAGGCATTCCCCAGGAGCGGCGCCCCGGTCCCCACCTCGTGCACCCAGAGCGGCGCCTCGAGGCGCAGCAGGCGCTCGCGCACCAGCGTGCGGTACGGCAGGAGCTGGAGCGGGACGTCGCCGAGGAGCGCGTTGCGCGGCTGCTGCCGCGCCGTGGCCGGGATCGTCTCCGACCAGGGGCGCCAGAGATAGGGGATGTCGCTCGCCACCTGGAGCGCCGGCGTGGCGAGCGGGATGATGAAGAAGGCGCCCGCCGCCGCCAGGTACCCGGCCGCCGCGCGGCGCGTCACCGCCGGCCGCCACCACCGCACGAGCGCGCAGATCAGCAGACCGCCGAGGGCGTACGCGAGGAGGTCCATGGGCAGGTCGCGGGACCGGGTCTATTCGTCGGCGCCGCCGGCATCCGAGCGGTCGAGCAGATCGCTGACCGGCACGAACACGAACCCCGCTTCCCGGGCCTTCGGCACCTCGTCCGTGAGGACCTGCAGGGTGTCGGGGAGCGGATGGCCGATGGCCACGGCAGAACCGCGTGTCCGCGAGAGCTCCAGCAGGCGCTGGAACTGCGTGCGCACCCCCTCCGGGCTCGGATCGCGGTCGAGGAAGACCTGGCGCTCGGCGGCCGGAAGGCCCAGCGACCGCGCGGTGCGGTAGCCGACGCTCTCGGCGCTGGTCCGCGAGTCGAGGAAGAACAGGCCGTGCCCGGCGAGCACCTGGAGGACCGGGGCCAGCGCGCGCTCGTCCTCCGACAGGCGCGAGCCCATGTGGTTGTTGACGCCCACCGCTCCGGGCACGGCGCGCAGGGCCGCCTCGGTCGCCTCGCGCAGCTGGTCGTCGTCCATGTCGACCGTGAGGGCTCCCGGCCCGGGGTCCTCTCCGTTCCGGGGCTGCATGGGCAGGTGCAGGAGCATCTCCACCCCGTGCTTCCGGAGCTCCGCCACCACCTCATTCGTGCGCTCTTCGTAGGGGAGGACCGCGTAGGTGACCGGCACGCCCAGGGCCAGCAGCGGCGCGAGATCCTCCGGACGCTCTCCGAGATCGTCGATCACCAGGGCCACGTGACCGGGGAGATGGGAGGCGCCGTCCTCGACCGGCTCGGCGTCCGGCGCCTCGGGCGGCAGCGACGGCATGTCCGGCGATCCGCCGTGCTCGCCGACCGCGGCCTTCTGCACCCCCGGGCGCGCGGAATCTTCGCGCACCTTCGCCGGCCGGACCTCCGGCTTGGCCTCGCCGGAGCCGTAACGGGGATCGCGGAACATCAGATAGAGGACTCCCCCGCCGACGAGCACGCCGAGCAGGAAGAGCCAGACCCCTCCGCGCCCAGAGCCGCCGGAGCGGCGCCGGGCCATCGGAAGATGCCGGTCAGGCGACCTTTTGTTCGATCTCTTCTTCGCCACCGAGCAGGCGCCGCACGCCCCGCCTGAGGATCAGCTCGCTCATCGGCACGTCCTTCTCCAGGAACGTGCGGGAGCGCTCGTCGACCAGCAGATCCGGCGTCAGCTCCTTGTTCAGGGGCTCTTTGTCCGGACCGGTATAGAACGCGTCGGTGAAGAGCAGGCGGCCGCCGGAGGACAGATCGGCCGAGCCCTGCCGGCCGGCGTAGCCGAAGGTCCGCTCGCCCACGAGCTGCGCCTTGACCTTCTGGCGCAGCACCGTGGCGAGGACTTCCGCCGCGCCCAGGGTGCCGCGGTCGACCAGGACCACCATCTTGCCCTGCCAGACGGGCGCCTGGTTGGCGGCGTAGGTCTGGATCTCCTCCGAGCGCCGCGAGAGGACGCCGAGATCGCCCTTGGCGAACAGGCGGGCCACCGCGTAGGCCGCCTCGGGATCGCCCGAAGAGACGCCGCGCAGATCGATCAGCAAGCCGTGGCCGGCTTTCGCGCCGTTCGCCTCGACGAGCGCCTTGACGCGCGCCGCCGTGTCGCCGTCGAAGGTGGGGATGCGCAGCACGGGCGCCCCCTCGACCTCGGAGACCGAGGGGACCGGAGTCTCGAAGGGCTGCAGGGTGAAGGAGACCTTCACCGGCTCGCCGAGACGGATCACCTCCACGTCGAGCTTGGTGCCCGGCCGGCCCGCCAGGACCTCCTGGATCTCCCAGAGCGGCATGGTGCGGGTGGTGCGGTCGCCGATCTTGGCCACGACGTCGCCCGGTTTGGCCTCCGCCTTGCCGGCCGGGCTGTCCTTCTCCACCGCGACGACGTAGGCGATCCCGTGCTCCTTGAGCAGGGTCAGGCCGCTCTGCCGCCAGGCGGTGTGGCGCGCCTCGAGGTAGCGGTCGACCTCGGCGGCGGGGACGTAGATCGAGAACGGATCGAGCGCGTCGGTCGAGCCGTCGAGGGCTCCGGCCATGAGCTCGTCCATGTTCGGAGCGTCCACGTAGCTCTGCCGCACCAGGCCGAGCACCTCGGTGAAGACCGACAGGTACTTGTACAGCGAGTCGTCTTCAGGGCTCTGGTCGCGGCTCGCGGCGCGCAGCAGCGTGCCGGCGAGCATGGGGAAGGTGAGAAGGAACGAGACGATGAAGAATACGATGCGACTGCGGCTCATGGTGACACCCGTAACCAGCTCATGGGGTCCTCCGGACGTTTCTCGACCCGGATCTCGAAATAGAGCTTGTCCGTGGACAGCCCTACGGCATCGCCCAACGATAGCATACCTTCCCGCTCCACCTGCAGATCCGACAGGCCGGCGTACAGCGTGAACACCCGCCCGGGGTGCAGCAGGATCACCGTGTTGCCGTACCCTTGGAAGGGGGCGGCGAAGACGACCCGGCCCGGGAAGACGGCCTGCACGGCACTGCCGGGCGCGGTGGCCAGCTCGATTCCGTGGTGGGGCACGCGGGTGTGGTAGCGCGGCTCGAAGCGGAAGCCGAAGCCGGCGGTCACCTCGCCCGCGGCCGGCCAGTCGAGGATGCCCCGGAAGCTCTGGATGGGTTTGCCGTCGAGCCCGGCGGAGCTCTCGCCGGCCAGGAGGTCGAGGAGCTCGGAGAGCTTTTTCTCGCGCTCGGCCAGGTTGCCGGCGCGCGCCGTCAGCTCCCGCTCTTCCTTCTTGACGCGGGCGAGCAGCTCGGCGCGGCGCGCCCGGACGGC
>DATFPH010000055.1:0-10818 GCA_035264905.1 Thermoanaerobaculia bacterium | reverse complement strand
GCCGATCGGCACCAGGCCCCGCCGGTCCGCGGGATCACAGGCCCAGAAGGTGACGTCGACCGCCGCCTCCGTAGGGCCGTAGAGGTTGTGCAGCTCGACGCCCGGCAGGCGCGCGAAGAACCGCCGCGTCATCTCCGGCGGCAGGGCCTCGCCGCTGCACACCACGCGGACCAGCGAGGCCGCACAGCGCTCCACCCCCGGCGCCTCCAGGAACGCCTGGAGCATCGAGGGTACGAAGTGGATCGTGGTGATCCCCGCGGCCTCGATCGTCGCGATCAGGTAGGCCGGGTCCTGGTGCCCGCCGGGCTCGGCGATGACGAGACGCGCCCCGGTGAGCAGGGGCCAGAAGAGCTCCCAGACCGACACGTCGAAGCTGTAGGGGGTCTTCTGCAACACCCGGTCGTCGCCGGTCAGCCCATAGCGCTCCTGCATCCACAGCAGGCGGTTGACGATGCCCTGGTGGCTGTTCAGCGTCCCCTTCGGCCGCCCCGTCGAGCCCGAGGTGTAGATCGCGTAGGCCAGGTTCCCCGGCGACGCGCCGCTCGCCGGGCGCGCCGTCGGCGTCGCCGCATCGCCTGGGTCCGCCGCGCCGTCGAGCGGCACCAGCCACTCCGCCTTGACCGGCAGCTTGGACAGCAGCCGTTCCTGGGCCAGCACCACCCGCGCGCCCGAATCGGCGAGCATGAAGGCGAGGCGCTCCGCCGGATAGTCCGGATCGAGCGGCAGATAGGCCCCGCCGGCCTTGAGCACCGCGAGGAGGCCGACCACCATCTCCAGCGAGCGCTCCGCCAGAACGCCGACGATGCTCTCCGGTCCGGTCAACTGCCGCGCCAGGCGGTCCGCCGCCGCATCCAGCTCGCGGTAGCTCAGGCTGCGCTCTCGATACGCCAGCGCCGTCCGCTCCGGCGCGCGCTCCACCTGCGCCTCGATCAGCTCGTGCAGGCACGAGCCTGCCGGATAGGCCGCCCGCGTGTCGTTCCACGCCTGGAGCTGCGTCCGGTCCACCTTCGTCAGCAGCGGCAGCGCCTCGATCCGCTCCTCCGGCCGCTCCACGATGCCGGCCAGCAGCACCTCGAAGCACGCAGCCAGCCGCTCGATCGTGGCGCCGTCGAACAGCTCCTTCTTGGAGAACCAGTGGAGGTCCAGGCCGTCCTCGACCTCCCAGACGTTGAGCTCGAGATCGAGCTTCACGACCCCGCTCGCCTCCTGCCGCCATTCGAGGCGGGCGTCGCCGAGGCGCCCGACCTCTCCCTGCTCCATGTTCTGGAGCACCAGGAGGATCTGGAACAGCGGGCTCACGCTCAGGCTGCGCTCCGGCCGCAGCTCCTCGACCAGCATCTCGAACGGAACGTGCTGGTGGGCGTAGGCGGAGAGGACCGTCTGCTTGCCCACCTCCAAGAGCTCCACGAAGCGCGGATTGCCGGAGAGATCGCTGCGCAGCACCAGCGTGTTGACGAAGCAGCCGATCAGCGGCTCCACGTCCTGGTGCACCCGGCCGGCGATCGGCGAGCCCACCACGACGTCCGTCTCGTGGCTGCACCGGCTCAGCAGGACGGCGAACGCCGCCTGGAGGAACATGAAGAACGTCACGCCGGACGCGCGGCACGACGCCTCGATGCGCTCGCGCAGCTCGCGCGGGAGCCGCTGGACGTGCTCGCTCCCCGCGAAGCCCTGCCGCGCCGGCCGCGGCCGGTCGAGAGGCAGGCTGTGCACCAGCGGCAGGCCGGCCAGCTGCCCCCGCCAATAGCTCAACTGGTCGCCCAGGACCTCGCCCCGCAGCCACTGCCGCTGCCACGACGCATAGTCGGCGTACTGCACGGGCAGCGTCGGGAGCGGGCTCTTCACGTAGAGCGCGCGCAGCTCGCGCATCAGCACGCCCGCGGACCAGCCGTCCGAAGCGATGTGATGCATGCTGAACAGCACGGCATGCTCGTCGGCCGCCAGCTTCAGCAGGCCGACACGCAGCAGCAGGTCGCGGCTCAGATCGAACGGTTTCCGCGCATCCTCCAGCGCCAGGCGCTGGACCTCCCGCTCTCTCTCCGCCGCGTCCAGGCCGCTCAGATCGTTCAGGGCCAGGGGGACGTCGACGTCCGTGCGGATGACCTGGACCACGCCGCCGTCCACCTCGCGGAACACCGTGCGCAGCGCCTCATGGCGCGCCACGATCGTCCGGATGGCCGCCGCGAACGCCTCGCTGTCCAGCGGGCCCAGGACGCGCGCCCACCCCGAAATGTTGTAGTGGCTGCTCCCCCCCTCCAGACGATCGATGAACCAGAGGCGCTGCTGCGCGTACGAGAGAGGAAGATTCTCCCGGTCCGGCAGGACCTCGATCGGCGGCAGGACCTGATCCCCGCTCAGCTCCGCCAGCCGCGCGCACAGGCCGGCGACCGTCGGGTTTTCGAACAGCGCGCGCAGCGGCAGCTCCCGCTCCAGCGCCGCGCGCATCAGGCTCACCGCTCGCATCGCGAGCAGCGAGTGGCCGCCCAGATCGAAGAAATCGTCCTCGATCCCGACGCGCTCCGCTCCCAGGACCTCCGCCCAGATCTCGCACAGCCGGCGCTCCAGGTCGGTGCGCGGCGCGACATAGTCCGCCGGCCGGTCCTCCCCTGCCTCAGAAAGGATTTCGACGGAAGAACCGACCCGGCCGACGAGCTCGATCTCACCGTTCGCGAGATAGCGCGCCCGGTCTCCCGTGCTCTGGAGGCGGGCTCCCGCCTCGCCGGCGCCGCTGATCCAGAGCTCGCCCGGGCCGCCGATCGGCATCGGAGCGCGGTGCTTGTCGAGCACGTAGGCGCGAGCGCCCGGGGCCGGCCGGCCGAAGCGCTCCCGGCGCGGCGCCTCCCCGACCCCTCCGGGAGCGGGCAGCGCGCGGCGGTCCAGCTTGCCGTTGGGAGTCAGCGGCAGCGCCGCGAGAGCCATGAAGATCGAAGGCACCATGTGCGGCGGCAGGCGGTGCGCGAGGAAGGCGCGCAGCTCCGGCGCGGCCACCTGATCGCCGGCCACGTAGGCCACCAGGCGCCGGTCGCCCGAGGGCTCCGGGCGCGCCAGCACGGCAGCCTCGCGCACCCGCGGATGCTCGCGCAGGACCGCCTCGATCTCCCCCGGCTCCACCCGGAAGCCGCGGATCTTGACCTGCTCGTCGATGCGGCCCAGGAACTCGACGTCGCCTTCCGGCAGATAGCGCACCAGGTCGCCGGTGCGGTAGAGCCGCCCGCCGGGCACCTCTCCGAACGGATCGGGCACGAAGCGCTCGGCCGTCAGGTCCGGCCGGTGGAGATAGCCGCGCGCCACGCCGATGCCGCCGACGACCAGCTCGCCGCTCGCGCCCCAGGGGACGAGGCGCCCCGCGGGGTCCACGACGTAGAGCGCGTTGTCCGCCGACCGCCGGCCGATCGGCACCACGGCCCCTCCCGTCTCCCCCCCGATCCGGTCATCGATCCGGAAAATGGCGCTGTTGACCGTGACCTCGGTCGGTCCGTAGCCGTTGTAGACGACCGCGCGCGGCGCCGCCTCGCGGATGCGGGCGACCGTGCTCCGCGCCAGGGCCTCGCCGCCGAGATGGACGATCTCCAGCCCTTCCAGCGTGCCGCCGGTCGCCGCTGCTGCCAGCTCGCGGGCGAAGGCCGGTGTCGTGTGCAGCGTGTTGATGCCGCGGCGGGCGATCTCCCGCGCGAAGGCCGCGGGATCGCCTGCCGCCTCGCCCGGCGCTTTTCCCGGAAAATAGAGCGTGCCGCCGGCGAGCACCGTGGTGAGCTGCTCGAAGATGCCGAAGTCGAAGCAGAACGAGAGGCTCTGGAGGACCCGGCTTTCCTCGCCGAGCCCGAGGTAGTCGCAGCCCCAGAGGAGCATCGGCACCAGGTTCTCGTGCGAGATCTCCACCCCCTTGGGCCGGCCGGTGGAGCCCGAGGTGTAGACCACGTAGGCGAGAGAGCCCGGCGCCCGCGGACCGCGGAGGTCGGTGGCCTCTCCGTCGAGGTCATCGAGGCAGAGGACGTGGAGCGGCCTCGCGGCGTCGCGGGCGAGCTCGGCCGTGCGCTCCAGATGCTGCCGTTGGGTGACCAGCACCTCGCAGGCGCAGTCCTCCAGCATCCAGGTCAGGCGGTCGCCCGGGAAGCGGGGATCCATCGGAACGAACCCGCAGCCGGCCTTGAGGATGCCCAGCATCCCGACCAGGACCTGCGGATCGGGATCGGCGAGGAGGCCGACCCGCTGGTCGATCCCCGCCTTGGACAGGAGCCGGCGGATCAGCCGGGCCAGCGCGGTGGACCGCTCCGCCAGCTCGCGGTAGGTCATGGTCCCGCGCGGGCCCACGGCGGCGGCGGCGGCGGCTTCGGGGGTCCGCCCGGCCTGCTGCGTGAACAGGTCGTGGACGGCGACCGGCCGCGCCCAGGTGCGCCCGGCGCGGTTCAAGTCGAGCAGGCGCCGCTCCTCCGCGGCGCCGGCGAGACCCGGCTCCGCGGCGCCGCCCGCGTCGTTCCACTCCAGAAGGATCTGATGTTGCTCGGCCGCGTCGAGCAGGCCCATTTCGCAGGCCCGCCGCTCCGGATGCGCCACGGCCTCGCGCAGCAATCGCACGTAGTGCCCGGCCAGGCGCTCGACGGTGGGAGCGTCGAAGAGATCCGACCGGTACTCGATCTGCCCGAGGAGCCGGCCCGCATCCTCCTGCACCGCGACCGACAGATCGAATTTCGCCGCGCCGCTGTCGGGGACCTCGGCTTCGATCAACAGCTCGGGCAGCTCGACCCGGCGCTGGTACGGCACGTTCTGGAGGATGAACAGGACCTGGAAGAGCGGACGCTGCTGCCCCCCGGTCGCCCGCTCCGGCCGCAGCTCTTCGAGGACGCGCTGGAACGGGACGTCCTGGTTCGCCAGGGCTTCGAGGACCGCCGCGCGCCCCGCCTTCAGCACCGCGGCGAACGACTGCTCCCCCGCCACCTGTACACGGATGGCCAGGAGGTTGACGAAATAGCCGATCAGACCTTCGAGCTCGGGGCGCCGGCGGTTGTCGACGCCGGTCCCGATCGCGAAGTCCTCCTGCGTCGAATAGCGGTGCAAAAGGACTGCGAGCACCGCCCGCAAGGTCAGAAAGAGAGTGGATTTCTGTTCCGTTCCCAGGCCCTTCAGCCTCTCCAGCAGCTCGGGGGGGACGTGGAAGTGCGCCGTGCCGCCGTGATTGCTCGGGATGGCCGGAAGCGGCCGGTCCGCCGGCAGGTCGAGCAGCGGCGGGAGGTCCGCGAGCTGGCGTCTCCAATAGGCGAGCTGGCGCTCCAGGACGCCGCTCTCCAACCACTCCTTCTCCCAATGCACATAGTCGACGTAGGTGACGGCGAGGGGCTCCAGCAGAGGATTCCTGCCCTGGCTGTACGCCGTGTAGAGCGCCGTCAGCTCGCGCAAAAAAAGTCCGGCGGACCAGGCGTCCGACACGCTGTGGTGCATGGTCACCACCAGCGCGAAACGATCGCTTGCCGCGGCGAACAAGCGGACCCGGAACAGATGGTCTCCCGCGACGTCGAAGGGGTCTTGCGCCACCGCGCTGTACGCCGCCTCGGCCTCCTCGGGCGCCACCATCTCCGGCTCCAGGCGCACGTCGGCCGGCTCGGACAAGACCTGAAAGGGGACGCCGCCCTGCTCGACGAAATGCGTCCGCAGCGCCTCGTGACGGCGGACCAACGCGGAGACGGCGCGGCTCAGCGTCTCGACGTCCAGCCGGCCCGCAAAGCGAAGGAGGATCGGGATGTTGTGCGCCGGGTTGAGACCCTCCAGCTTCGAGACGAACCACAGGCTCTTCTGCGCGAACGACAGCGGCTCCAGGCCCGGCCGCTGCCGCCGCGGCTCGACCCGGGGGACAAAGGTTTCCTCCCGCGGCTTTTCCAGCAGGCTGCGCAGGCGAGCTTTCTTCTCCCGCAAAGACTCACTCATCTCGACTCCTCTACCCGTGCTCCAGACCCACGTAGATGTGCGGCAATTCTCTCGGCGACGAGCATGCACGTCAGATTCGTCGGCACGCTCGGCAGCGCCGGCAGGATCGAGCCATCGGCGACGGTGACGTTGTCGCAGCCGTACAACCGTCCGCGCTGGTCCACGACCGCCGCCGCGTCCCCTTCCCGGCCCATCCGCAAGGTACCGACCGGATGCCAGGCTCCGCGCGCCGTGGTCCGGATCATTTTTTCCATCAGGCTGTCCGAATCGATCACGCCCTGGTGCCACAGCACGACGCGCTCGACGCAGGCGGCGAGCCGGTCGCCGCGCAGGAGGCGCCACGCCGAGCGCAGCCCCTCCGTCATCCGGCGCAGATCGGCGGCCTCGCGGACGAGGTTGAGATAGATCCGCGGGTGCCGCGCCGGATCGGCGTCGAGGATCTCGACGCGCCCCCGCGAGGCCGGCGTCGCGACGATGACCGAGATGCCGATCGCGACGTCGGCGCCCACGACGTCGCGCAGCGGCGGCAGCTTCCGCGTCGGCAGCGCGCTCAGCATGAAGAGATGCAGGTCGCAGAGCGCGCCGCCCGCGGCCGACCTCTGCTGCAGCATCACCTGGTGGATCGGCTCGCCTTCGGGGCAGGCCCCGTCCCGGGGGACCGCCCAGATGCTGACCGCCGGATGCTCCATCAGGTTCTTGCCCACGCCGGGCAGGTCGAGGAGCGTCCGGCCGCCGGCGCGGGCGATCTCCGCCGCCGCGCCGACGCCTGAGCGCAGCAGGATCGCCGGCGAGTGGATGGTGCCCGCAGAGAGGACGATCTGCTCTCCCGAGAAGCGGCAGCGCCGCCCGCCGGCGACAGCTTCGACACCGTTCGCGGTCAACCGCCCGCCGCGCTCCTCGAAGAGGATGCGGTCGACCAGGCAGTCCGGCTGGATGGTCAGGTTCGGCCGCCGGCGCGCCGCGGCCAGGTAGAGCTTCGCCGTCGAGACCCGCTCCCCTTGCGCGGTGTTCTTCGGGATCACGCCGGCGCCGGGGAGCGTCCCCTGCCGCAGGTCGACCCTTGGGAGCCCCGCTGCGACGCAGCTCTCCAGGAACGCTCCCTGGACCCGGGTCAGCGGGCCCGTCTCGATCTCGATCGGCAGCACCGGCTCGGCGCCTTCCGCTCCCTCCAGCCGGCCGATCGCCCCCCGCACGCTCTCCCAGCTCCACTCCTCGTTCCCGGCGGCGGTCCAGGCCGCGAAGTCTTCCGGCCGCGCGTGGAAGGCGAGGCCGCCGTTGATCGCCGAGCCGCCGCCCATGACCTTGCCCAGCGGGTACTGGAACCGCGTCCCGCCGCCTCCCCCGGAGACCGCCGGAAAGCCCTGCCCCAGCCGGCCGGCGGCCAGTTGGAAGACGCGGGCGACCCGCTCGCTCTGCTCGGACTGGGCGGCGGCGGGGCCGTCCTCGGCGAGAAAGGCCTGCGTGTCCCAGTTGTGACCGCCGGTCACCGGGGAGCTGGCGTCCAGCAGCTCCCGCGGCGTTGCGCCCGGGTAGTCGGGGCCGGCCTCGAGCAGGAGGACCTTGCGGTCTCCGTCTTCGCTGAGGCGCGCCGCGACGATGGCGCCTGCCGTGCCACCCCCGACGACGATCGTGTCGTAATGCACGTCCGCATCCTTTCGGCGATGTCCCGACTAGGGAGCCATGGAGCCCAGAAGAATCATCAATCCCATCCCCGCCATGGCGGATCCCATGTGGCGCAGCAGGACGGTGAGCGTCGCCCGCTGGTTCAGACCGTGGCCGATGGCCACGCCGAGGAGGTGGATCAGCGTCGTGCTCGTCACGAACCCGCCGGCCTCGCCGAAGGCCCAGGCCTGCCCACGCAGGCCGGCGACGGCGCCGGCGATCATCGACAGGACGAACAGCGCCGGGATCGTGAAAACTTTTTGCCCGCCGAGCTGCGCGCTGACGATCCCCACGCTCAGCATGGCCAGGAAGTGATCGAGACCGAACACGGGGTGGAGCAGGCCCGCGAGGAAGCCCGCGCCCGCCTGCACGTCGACGTGGGCGTAGGCCGGCGTGGGGAGGCAGAGCAGCGCCAGGACGGCGAAAATCCACTTACGCAGCACGAGGAAACCTCGCCCAGCGGATGGAGGTCACGATCACCCAGATGGCGATCGCGTGGAAGGTCAGATCGAGCACATGGGAGCTGAGGTCGGGCCGCTGCCCGATCTGCCAGTGCGACAGGTGGTGCAGAAGAAAATAGAAGAATCCCACCACCGCGAGCCCGACCGCCAGCCAGCGGCCGATGCGCGTCCGCAGACCATGGATCAGGTACACATAGACGGGCATCAGCGCGTAGAGCGCGATGAGGTACACCATCCATTTGATGCTCTCGCCCGGGTCCATGCGCAGGGTCGCGAAGCCGTTGTCCATCAGGATGCTCTCGACAGTCGAGAACAGCAGCATGATGGCGATCATCAACAGGTTCAGGGTCCACCCCAGCGCGATCTGGTTCCGCAGGCTCTCTTCCTGGTGCTGCATGCCTTTGCCTCCTTGATCTCCGACGTCCCTCACGCCTCCATGACCGCGAGGAGATCGTTGAGCTCCTCTTCCGCCAGAGCGTCGATCGCTCCGGGGTCGTTGCTCGCGACGATGAACAGGTATTGCCGCTTGATGGTCGAGAGCTCGAACATCTTGCCCATCGGCAGCTCGACGCCGAGCTCCCGCTTGACCCGCGCATGGACCCGGGTCGCCAGGAGCGAGTCGCCGCCCAGCTCGAAGAAGTTGTCCTTGACGCCGATCGTCTCGATCCCGAGATAGCTCCGCCAGATTTCCGCGAGCTTCTTTTCGATCTCGTGGACCGGCGCCGCGTAAACAGTTTCCATCTCGGGGCGCGCGTAGGCGGTGAGCGCCTCCTCCTCCGGCTCCTCATCGGCCGACCCCGCTCCGATCACCGCCACCGTCCTCCCCGCCCCCTTCTCGGTCCGCTTTTCGATCCAATACCGTTTCCGCTCGAACGCGTAGGTGGGGAGAGGCACGCGCCCGGGCCACCCCTCTTCGTGCAGGCGCTCCCAGTCGACGTCGACTCCCTGGAGCCACAACCGCCCGACTGCCTCCAGCACGGCCCGGCGCCCCCCCTGCCCGCTGTCGTACCCGAGGGTCGGGACGGCGCGCTCCTGCGGCGCGCCCGACACCTTGAACAAGGTGCTCAGGGTGTGGCCGGGCCCGATCTCGAGCGCGACGCAGCTCACCAGGCGCAGGAGCTCCTGGGCTGCGTCGCCGAAGCGCACGGTCTCCCGCAGGTGGCGCGCCCAGTACACCGGGCTCGTCGCCTGCTCGTCCGTGATCCACAGGCCGGTGACGCCCGACAGGAACGGGATCGCCGGCGGGTGCCGCTCGACCGCCGCGACACACTGCTCGAAGGTGTCGAGGATGGGATCCATCAGAGCGGAATGGAACGCGTGCGACGTGCGCAGCGGCAGGCAGGTGACGTCGGCGGCTTCGAGGCGCACCCGCAGCGCCTCGATCTCACCGCCGGTCCCCGACACGACGCACTGCTGCGGGCCGTTGACGGCCGCCAGGCTGCACGCCGCGCCGGCCAGGAAGCCGCGGATCTGGTCCTCGCTGCAGCTCACGGCCATCATCCGGCCGGGCTCCAGGCTCTGCATCAACTGTCCGCGGACGACGACGAGCGAGAGCACCTCGGCGAGCGAGAACACTCCGGCCAGGCAGGCCGCCACGTACTCCCCGAGGCTGTGCCCGAGCATCGCGACGGGGCGGATGCCCAGAGATTCCCAGAACCGCGCGAGCGCGTATTCGATCGCGAAGAGGAACGGCTGCGCGACGGCGGTCTGGTCGAGATCGAGGTCGAGGTCCGGGCTCCCCGCGTGTCCGGCGTACAGCAGGTCCCGGACGTCCCGCTCGGTATAGAGCCGCAGGATCTCCGCGCACTCGTCGAACGCGTTGCGGAACCCGGAATGCGCGCCGTAGAGCTCGGCCATCGCGTCGCGCACCCGCACCCCCTGGCCGGGGAACAGGAAGGTGACCGCCGTGCTCTGCCCCTCGTTCTGTCCGGCCAGGGGGAGGAGCGCCGCTTCCTCGGTCAGACGGCGCCGCGCCTCGGCCAAGCTGTCGCAGACGAGGAAGCTGCGGTGTTTCCAGGCGTTGCGGCCGGCTTGCAGGGTGAAGGCCACGTCGTCGAGCGACAGATCGGGACGCCGGCCGAGCTCGTCCGCCAGGTTCCGCATCAACCGTTTCAGGCTGCGCGGGCTCTTCGCCGAGAGCGGCAGGAGCTGGGGGCCGCCCGTGGCCGGGTGCGCCACGAGGGCCGGCGCCTCTTCGACCACCACGTGCGCGTTCGTCCCGCCGACTCCGAAGGAGCTGACGCCGGCCCGGCGCGGCCCGCCGTCCGCCGGCCAGTCGGTCAGCTCGTTGATCAGGTAGAACGGGCTGTCGGCGAAATCGATCTTCCGGTTCGGCACGCTCGCATGGAGCGTCGGCGGCATCTGCCGGTGCTTCAGCGCCTCGATCACCTTGAGCAGACCCGTGACGCCCGCGGCGGAGTCGAGGTGGCCGATGTTGGTCTTGAGCGAGCCCAGGGCGCAGCGCGAGCCGTCCGCCCGCGGTCCGCCGAACACCTTGCGGAGCGCGCCGAACTCGATCGGATCTCCCAGATTGGTGCCGGTCCCGTGCGCCTCCAGGAGCTGGATCGAATCCGGTCTCACTCCCGCCCGCGCCTGCGCCGCGGCGATCGCCTCCGCCTGGCCGTGCAGGCTCGGCGCGTTGTAGCCCGCCTTGAGCGATCCATCGTTGTTGATCGCCGATCCTTTGATCACGGCGTGGATCGTGTCGCGGTCCCGCAGGGCCGCGGCGAGCGGCTTCAACACCACGAGCCCGGCGCCGTTGCCGAACACGCAGCCG
>DATFPH010000054.1:0-12432 GCA_035264905.1 Thermoanaerobaculia bacterium | reverse complement strand
GATCCTGGACTTCGGCCTGGCCAAGCTGGCGGGCGCCGCCGGCCTCACCCGCGCCGGCTTCTGCCTGGGCACGCCGGCCTACATGTCCCCCGAGCAGGCGCGCGGCGAGGTCGACCACCGCACCGACCTGTGGTCGCTCGGCGTGGTGCTCTACGAGATGCTCGGCGGCACCGCGCCCTTCGCGGGCGAGAGCGACCAGGCGATCATCTACGCCCTCCTCACCGAGGAGCCCCGGCCGCTCCACGAGCTGCGCCCGGACGTCCCGCCGGAGCTGGAGCGGATCCTCGGCGGCATGCTGAGCAAGGACCCCGGCGACCGCTATCCGACGGTCGACGCCGCGCTGGCCGACCTGAAGATCCTGGCCGGCTCCACGGCGAGCGCCACGATGCAGTCGCTGGCGCTCGCGCGCCGCCACCGGTTCCCGCTGTGGGCGCGGATCGCGGCCGGGGCCGCCGGAGCGCTCGCCCTCGCCGTCGCCGCCTATTTCCTGCTGCGCGCGCCGAAGCCGGTGCGCCTGAGCTTCGACGGATTGACCGATCTGGAGGGGCGCGAGACCTCCCCGAGCCTCTCGCCGGACGGCGCCTTTTTCCTCTACGCGAAGACGACGCCCCGGGGGGGCTCGGACATCTTCTGGCAGCGCGTCGGCGGCGGCAATCCGATCAATCTCACGTCCGACTCGCCGCACGACGACACGCAGCCGGCCTGCTCGCCCGACGGCAAGCAGATCGCCTTCCGCTCGGAGCGCGACGGCGGCGGCCTCTTCGTCATGGGAGCCACGGGCGAATCGACGGTCCGCTTGACCCCGGCCGGCTACAACCCCGCTTGGTCGCCGGACGGCAAGGAGATCGCCTACGCCACCGAAGGGGTGGTGGACCCCACGCGGCGGTCGTCACGCAGCGAGCTCTGGCGCATCGACCTGGCCAACCGCCAGGCGCGCCGGATCTCCGAGGGGGATGCCGTGCAGCCGAGCTGGTCGCCGAACGGCCGGCGGATCGCCTACTGGGGGCTGCCCGCCGGCACCGCGAAGCGGGCGATCTGGACCATCCCGGCCGAGGGGGGCGAGGCGGTGCGCGTCACGCCGGACGACGACTTCTACTACTGGAATCCGGTCTGGTCGGCGGACGGCGAGCACCTGTACTTCATCAGCAACCGCGGCGGCAGCATGACCCTCTGGCGGGTGCGGATCAGCCAGCGCTCGGGCCGGGCGCTGGGGGACCTGGAGGCGTTCACCACGCCGGCCCAGTCGAGCGGCTTCCTGAGCGTCTCGGCCGACGGCCGCCACATCGCCTATGCCACGGACGAGAGCCGGAGCAATCTGGAGCGGGTCGCCTTCGATCCCGGCTCCGGCCAGGTGCGGGCCGACGCGGTGGCGGTGACCCAGGGCTCGCGCGCGGTCCGCGACGGGGACGTTTCGCCGGACGGTGCCTGGGTGACCTACGACGTCTCGGGGCAGCAGGAGGATCTCTTCCTGATCGGCGCCGACGGCGGCTCGCCCCGCCAGCTCACGGACGACATGCACAAGGACCGCAACCCGCGCTGGGCGCCGGACGGATCGCGCATCCTCTTCTACTCGAACCGGGGCGGCAAGTACGAGGCCTGGACGATCCTGCCGGACGGCAGCGGCCTCGGGCGGATCGCCTCGGCGCCGGGGACCGATCTCTACGCCCCCATCTGGTCGCCGGACGGCAAGCGCCTGGCCTGCGGCCTGGGGTTCGGCGCCGCGGCCCTGCTCGAGCTGGAGCGGCTGGAAGAGGATCGGCAGCCGCAGATCCTGCCGACCGTGGCCCCGGACCAGTACTTCGCGGTGAGCGCTTGGTCGCCGGACGGCCGCTGGCTGGCCGGCGTGTCCCAGCGGGCGAACGGTGCCTCGCTCCCCGGGATCGTCCTCTACGCGCTGGACACCGGCCGCTACGAGCGGCTCAACGACCGGGGCGACGCGCCGGTCTGGCTGCCGGACAGCCGCCGCCTCGTCTACCTGGACGGCGGCCGGGTCTTCCTGCTGGATGCGAAGACCCGGCAGGCGCGCGAGATCGAGGCGCCGCCGCCCGGCTCGACCTACGCCCAGGCCCGCCTGAGCCCCGACGGCCGCAACCTTTATCTGGTCCGCTCGACGGACGAAGGGGACGTCTGGCTGCTGACGATGCAGTGACATTGTTGCGATATGCTCAGGTCAATTCCTTTTCTGCGAGGAGAGACATGGCCTTCAAGCTCAAGGACCTGATGATCACTCTGCTGTCCCCGGCGGGCGCCGCCTGCCCGACCGCTTCAGCGCCGGACGCCCGCTTCTGCCCGACGGCCTCGGCGATCGATCCCCGGTTCTGCCCCACGGCCTCGGCCGGCCTGGCGTTCTGCCCCACCGCCTCGGCGCCGGTCCTGCTGGTGCCCGCCGCGCAGTTCTGCCCGACGGCCTCCGCGGGATTGCAGTTCTGCCCCACGGCTTCGGCCGGCGGGGCCGCGGCGGAAGCCGTCTGTCCCACCGCGTCGGCGCCGGGGGAGTCGGCGGTGAGCGCCGAGGGCTTGGCCGCCCTCAAGCAGCAGCTGCAACAGGCCCTCGCCCAGGTCGAGGAGCAGGAGAAGGCGCTGGCGGCGTCCCAGCTCCCGCAGACTCTCGCCGAAGCCGAGGAGCTGGAAACCCGGCTGCGCGGCGCGCTGGAGGAGCTGCGGCAGCACAAAGAGACGTTGAAGTAGGGGGAGAGGAGACCTCCGGTTGATCGGCAGCACCGTCGTCCATTTCCGGCTCCTCAGCCTTTTCGGCGGCGGCACCGGGCTCTACCGGGCGGTCGACACGGCGGCGGACGGCCGTCCGATGCTCCTGCTGGTGGTCGTCCCCGAGCGGCCGGGCACGGAGGCGGCCGAGCGGTTCCGGCGCGCCGCGCTGGCCGCCTCGGCGCTCGGCCATCCGGTCATCGCTCCGGTCGAAGAGTTGGGCGCGAGCCTCGACGGCCGGCTCTTCGCGGCGCTCGCTCCCGTCGAGGGAGAGACGCTGGACGACCGGCTGGCGCGCGGCGCGCTGCCGGCGGCCGAAGCTCTCGCCCTCGCCTTGCAGCTCGCCGGCGGCCTGGCGGCGGCCCTCGAGGGCGGGATCGTCCATGGCGACCTCCGCCCCTCGCGGGTCCTGCTGACCTCCGCGGGTCCGTCGATCCTGGCCTTCGGGCTCGGCGAGATCGCCGCTCCCGGTCCCGGGGCCGAGGAGGGCGCCGTCTTCTATCGCGCCCCCGAGCGGCTCGCCGGGGAGCCGCCCGGACCGCGGGCCGACGTCTGGTCCCTGGGTGTCCTGCTCTATGAGATGCTCGCCGGCCGTCCTCCCTTCCGCGGCACGGACGAGAGCGAGCGCGCCGCGGCGGTGGCCACGGCCCCTCCCGATCCCCTGCCCGCGCCGCTGCGCGGCATCGAAGGGGTCCTGCTGCGGGCGTTGCGGAAGCGGCCGGAGGAGCGCTGGCGCGACGCCTCGGAGATGGCGGCGGCGCTCCGTGCGCTGCCCGGTGCCGCCGGCACGGGAAGCGAGCTCGCGCCCACGCTGGTGGACATCCCCGTCCAGCCCGGCTCGGGGCGGCGTCCGGTGAGCGGGCCGGCCCCGGCGGACCTCCCCGCGGGCCTGGCGGGCCGCGACGTGGAGAGCTACCGGCTCGGCGAGCGTCTGGGCAGCGGCGGCATGGCCGTGGTCTATCGCGCCGAAGACCTCCGCCTCGGCCGCCCGGTGGCGTTGAAGTTCCTGGCCCCCGAGCTGAGCCGCGACCCGGTGGCCAAGCAGCGCTTTCTGCGCGAGGCGCGCGCCGCCTCGGCCCTCGACCATCCCAACCTCTGCACCATCCACGAGGTGGGGGAGACCGAGGACGGCCAGATCTTCCTCGCCATGCCCTGCTATGAGGGGGAGACCCTGCGCGACCGCATCCGGCGCGGCCTCCTCACCCTGGACGACGCGGTCGAGATCGCCGCCCAGGTCGCCCAGGGCCTCGGCAAGGCGCACAGGAACGGCATCGTGCACCGCGACATCAAGCCGGCGAACCTGATGATCACGACCGACGGCGTGGTCAAGGTCCTCGACTTCGGGCTCGCCAAGCTGGCCGGCACCACGGGCGTGGCCCGCAAGGAGACCGGCGGCGGCACGCTCGCCTACATGTCGCCCGAGCAGACGCGCGGCGACGACGTGGACGGCCGCGCCGACCTCTGGTCCCTCGGCGTCGTCCTCTACGAGATGCTGAGCGGCCAGAAGCCGTTCCGGGCGGACCGCGAGCAGGCCGTGCTCTTCGCCATCCGCACCACGGCGCCGGAGCCGCTCGCGGCGGTGCGGCCCGAGGTGCCGGCCGCGCTGGAGCGGATCGTCCAGCGTCTCCTGGCGAAGAACCCCGACGACCGTTTTCCCACCGCCGAGGCCGTGGTCGCCGAGCTGCGCCAGCTGCTCAGCCCGACCTTGACCGGGGTGCCGGCCGTGCTCGCGGCGCCCGCCGCCCGCCGCCGCAGGTGGGGCCTGCGCGCCGCGGCGGCCGTGGGGCTGCTGCTCCTCGCTGCGCTGATCGCCGGGATCGTCCGCGAGCGCCGCCAGAAGGCGGGCGGCTCCGGCCCGATGGAGGCGAGCTTCACGCCGCTCACTTCCGAGGCCGGTCTCGAGACCTTCCCGAGCCTGGCGCCGGACGGCGAGTTCTTCGTCTACGCCAAGGAGTCCGAGGGGGACCTGGACATCTTCTGGCAGCGCACCGGCGGGGGCAATCCGCGGAACCTGACCGCGGACTCCCCATGGCTCGACACCCAACCCGCCGTCTCGCCCGACGGCGGGCGGATCGCCTTCCGCTCCGAGCGCGAAGGGGGCGGGCTCTTCCTCATGGGAGCGACCGGGGAATCGGCGCGCCGGCTCACCAACGCCGGGTTCAACCCCGCCTGGTCGCCCGACGGCCAGGCGCTCGTCTACGCCAGCGAGGGGGTCGCCGGACCCGGGAGCCGGGCGACCACCAGCCAGCTCTGGCGGGTGGACGTGGCGACGACCGCGACGCGGCGGCTCGACACCCGGGGGGACGCCGTGCAGCCGAGCTGGTCGCCCCAGGGCCGGCGCATCGCCTACTGGAGCGTGCGCGCCGGCACCGCGAGGCGCGCGATCTGGACGATCCCCGCCGGCGGGGGCGAGCCGCAGATCGCGGTGGAAGGCGGGAGCGCGGAGCTGCTCTGGTGTCCGGTCTGGTCTCCGGACGGCCGCCATCTCTACTTCGCCAGCGACAGGAGCGGCGCCATGGGCCTCTGGCGGGTGCGCATCGACGAGCGCACCGGCAGGACCCGGAACGAGCCGCAACAGGTCCTGGTGCCCGCCACCTGGAGCGCCCTGCCCAGCCTGGCGCGCGACGGCCGCATCGCGTTCGTCCGCCAGCAGGAACGAGCCCAGCTGGTGCGGGTCGACCTCGATCCGGTCGCGCTCACGCCGACCGGTCCCCTGCGGCCGGTCACCCGCGGCTCGCGCTCCGTCAGCTTCGTCCACGTCGCGCCCGACGGCCGCTCGATCGTCTACAGCACGGCGCTCCCCGAAGAGGACCTCTTCATCGCGCGCGCCGACGGCTCCGGCCCCGAGCAGATCACCGCGGACCGCGCCCGCGACCGGGTCCCCCGCTGGTCCGCCACGGGCCGCCGCCTCGTCTTCTACTCCGACCGCGGCGGCGACGGCTACGAGGCCTGGTCCTGGACGCGCGCCGCGGGGCTCGAGCGGCTGACCGCCTTCCCGGAGAAGGTGCTGGAGCCGATCGAGTCGCCCGACGGCTCGCTCCTCGTCTGCTCCCTCGACTACCGCGGACCGTTCCTGATCGACCTGCGCCAGCCGCTCTCCCGGCGCACCGCCCGGGCGCTGCCGGTCGCCGGCGGCAAGGCTCCGCAGTTCGGCGTCGCCTCCTGGTCGCCCGACGGCCTCCACCTGGCCGGCTTCGACGAAGAGGGGCGCATCGTCCTCTACTCGTTCGCCACGCGGCGGGTCGAGGTGCTCCCCGAACGGGGCGCGCTGGCGACCTGGCTGCGCGACAACCGGACCCTCCTCTTCCTGCGCGGCGGCGCAGTCTGGACCCTCGACACCGCGACGCGGCAGGCCCGCCCGGTCGTCGCGTCGCCGCCGGACTCGACGTTTTCCTGGTTCTCCGTCACCCCGGACGGCCGTGAGCTCTTTCTGGTCCACAGCAGGGACGAAGCGGACATCGGGATGCTGACTCCGAACTGATCTATACTGTCCCCACATCATCGACGCGAAAGGGAAAGACATGGGATTCCGGATGCAGGATCTTTTGACGGACGTGCTGCCTGGCCGGCGGCTGGACCTCGCCAACGACCGCTGTACCTGCGCGGCTTCCGCCAACACCGGCGCGCTGCGGGAGCCTGAGACGGCACCGGACGGGAGACCGGGCCGACGCCCCGACCAGGGTCCGGAGATCCCGGCGGACAACCCCGCCTGCCAGGACACCATCCTCCCCTCGCGGGAGTGTCCGCCGGACGCGCTGAGCGCCCTCGCGGCGAACCTGGTGGCCCTCAAGGCGCAGCTCCGGCGCGGCCTCGGGGCGGGCGCGGACATTCCGGGATAACCGGGCCGGGTATATTCTTCCTGCTGTGAACCCTTCCGCAGGAAGACCCCCGAGTTGATCGGCGGCACGCTCTCCCACTACGAAATCCTCGAGCGGCTCGGCGCGGGGACCCTGGGGACGGTCTACAAGGCCCGGGATTTCGATCTCGACCGCATCGTCGTCCTGCGCGTCCTGCCGCCGGAGCTGTTCGCCTCTCCGGAAACCCGGGAGCGCGTCGCCCGCGACCTCGCCACCGCCGGGACGCTCGATCATCCCAACGTCTGTCCGGTCTGGGATGTCGAGGAGATGGAGAGCGGCGGCGTCCTCGCCTCGCTGGCCCTGTGCGAGGGGGAGACGCTGGCCGACCGGCTGGACCGCGGGCCGTTGCGGCCGGCCACGGTCGCGGACCTGGGGACCCAGATCGCCGCGGGTCTGGCGCGCGCCCACGCGGCCGGCCTCGTCCACGGCTACCTCCACGCAGGCAACGTCGTCCTCACCGCGGACGGCCAGGCGAAGATCCTCGACCTGGGGCTGGCCGGGCTCCGGGCGGCGTCGGGCGAGGACGGCCTGCGCGGAGACCTCGGCGCCCTGGGCGGGCTCCTGCGCGACATGCTCCCCCCCGACTCTCCGGCCGAGCTCCAGAAGATCGTGGAGCGGGCCCTCTCCGGGCGCTTCTCGGGCGCCGAGGAGATGCGGCAGGCCTTGCGGGCGCTGCGCGGCTCGGGCACACGGCCCACCCTGGTCCCTGCCAGTCCTGCCGCCGACCAGCCGACGTTGCGCGAGATCCCCGCGGTGGCGTTCCCGGCCTCGGGAGCGATGCGCCTGCCGCGCGACGTGGGGCCGTACCGGCTGCGCGAGCAGCTCGGCGGCGGCGGCATGGGCATCATCTACAAGGCCGAGGACACCCGTCTGGGCCGCACCGTGGCCTTGAAGTTCCTGCCGCCGGAGCTCACCCGCGACCCGGTGGCCAAGGCGCGCTTCTCCCAGGAGGCGCGGGCGGCCTCGGCTCTCGACCACCCGAACATCTGCACCATCTACGACCTCGGCGAGACGGCGGAGTCCGCGCTCTTCCTCTCCATGCCCTGCTACGAGGGAGAGACCCTGCGCGATCTCCTGGAGCGGGGGCCGCTGCCGCTGGAGAAGGCCGCCGACATCGCCCGGCAGGTCGCGCTGGGACTGGCCAAGGCGCACCGGCAGGGGATCGTCCACCGCGACATCAAGCCGGCGAACCTGATGATCACCTCGGACGGCGTGGTGAAGATCCTCGACTTCGGGATCGCCAAGCTGGCCGGCGCCGCGGCGATCACCCGCACCGGCGTGGCCCTGGGCACGCCGGCCTACATGGCGCCCGAGCAGATCCGCGGCGATGAGGTGGACCTCCGCGCCGACCTCTGGTCCCTCGGCGTCGTCCTCTATGAGATGCTGGCCGGCCGGCGCCCCTTCCCGGACGAGAACGAGGTCCTGGCCTTCCACGCCATCCTCTTCCAGGAGCCCTCGCCGCTCGGCGGCCACCGCCCGGACGTTCCGCCCGAGCTGGAGCAGTTGATCGCCGGCCTGCTGCGCAAGAACCCGGCGGAGCGCACCCCCACGGCCGAGGCCGTGCTGGAGGAGCTCCTGCCGCTGACCGGGACCACCAGCCTCACCAGCAAGGGCGCCCCGCGAGCCATCCCGCCGGCGCCCGCGCCGCGCCGGTCCCGTTGGGTTGTTCTCGCTCTGGGGTTGGCCGCGGTCCTGGCCCTGCTCGGGGTGCTGCTCTGGAGGACCGGCCGGAGCGATTTCGACACGGTGCCACCCTTCACGTCCAACCGGGTGACCGAGCAGGGCGGAGTGGAGCGGTTCCCGAGCCTGGCGCCGCGCGACGACTTCTTCGTCTACGCCAGTCAGGCGGACGGCGATTGGGATCTCTATCTGCAGCGGCCCGGGGGCAATCCGATCAACCTGACGGAGAGCTCGCCCGCCGACGACACGCAGCCCGCCTACTCTCCCGACGGGGATCAGATCGTCTTCCGTTCGGAGCGCGAAGGGGGCGGTCTCTTCCTGATGGGAGCCACGGGCGAATCGGTGCGCCGCCTGACCGACGCCGGCTATAACCCGGTCTGGTCGCCGGACGGCAAGGAGATTCTCTTTGCCACGGACCAGGTCGAGGATCCCCGGACGCGCTCCGCCCGCAGCCAGATCTGGCGGATCGACCTGGCCACCATGGAAAAGCATCTCGTGGTCCCCGAGGATGCGGCGCAGCCGAGCTGGTCCCCCGGGGGGAAGCGTATCGCCTTTTGGAGCGTCGCGCCCGACAGCTCCCGCCGGGTGATCTGGACCGTGGCGGCCGCAGGCGGCAAGCCGGTGCCGGTGACCCAGGACGCCTACCTCAACTGGAACCCGGTCTGGTCGCCGGACGGCCGGTTCCTGTACTTCGCGAGCAACCGCAGCGGCAGCATGGATCTGTGGCGCGTGCCGATCGACGAGGAGACCGGCAAGCTGCGTGGCGATCCCGTGCCCCTGCGGGTGCCGACCGCGTGGGCCGGCCCCATGGCCATCTCGCGCGACGGCCGCCGCATCGTCTACTCCACCCTCGACGAGAAGACGAACCTGGCTCGGGTCGCCCTGGATCTCGGACCGCGGGCGTCCGGCGATCTGGTTCCGGTCACCCAGGGTTCGCGTTTCGTCGGCGCGGCGCGGGTCTCTCCCGACGGCACCTGGATCGCCTTCCGCACCAGCGCGCCCCAGGAGGATCTGTTCGTCGTGCATCCGGACGGCACCGGCCTGCGCCAGCTCTCCGATGACCCCGCGCACGACCGCGGACCGGTCTGGCTGCCGGATGGCCGCATCCTCTTCTTCTCCGATCAGTCCGGGCGCTACGAGGCCTGGGCCATCCATCCCGACGGCAGCGGCCGCGAGCAGCTCACCGCCACCACCGGCGCTCCGATCTACTCGCCGCTCGGCTCGCCGGACGGGCGCCGGCTGGTCTGCAACGTCGGCTTCAAAGACCTTGGCCTCATCGATCTGACGCAGCCGCGGGAGAAGCGGGCGCCGGTCCTCCTGCCTCGGCTCGCGGGAAGCTCTTTCTTCCCGAGCTCCTGGTCCCGCGACGGCTCCCGCCTCGCCGGATCGGATCCCCAGGGGCGGCTCGTCCTCTTTACGTTTGCCACGGCCCAGTACGAGGTGCTCCCCGTCTTCGGCTACGAGCCTGTCTGGATGCGGGACGGCCGTCTCCTCTTCCGGGGGCAGGACGGGATCTACGTCCTCGATCCGGCGGGCCGGCAGACCCGGCAGGTCCTGGCCACGCCCGTGGGGTCCTCCTTCGGCGCTTTCGATCTGTCTCCAGACGAGCGGAGCCTCTTCCTGGCCCACGAAACCCGGGAAGGAGACCTCTGGATGTTGACTATGCAGGCGGAATCCCGCTGAGATAGACTTCAATCGTTCATCCAAAGAGCACGCCCAACCCGCGGGACCCACACGCCCGGGTCCGAGGAGGTGCCTGTGAGATTCGATGCGAGAGATCTGACGATCCATCTGGTCCCCGGAACCGAGGGGCCCGCCCTGTTGGCCTGCAACGTCTGCAACTCGACGCCCGAGCCGCCCAAGCCCAACTGCCCGGCGCCGTCCAAGCCGCAGTGCCCGAAGCCTTCGGTGAAGCCGCCGAAGAAGCGCGCTCCCGAAATGGAAGCGCTCGACCTCGCCGTGCTGCGCGACCAGCTCCGGGAGACCTTGCACCGGCAGCAGTGAGCGAGATCCTGAAGCACGTTTTCCGGGCGAGCTCCGCGTACGAGCTGGTGCTGTTCGACCGCCTGCCGGAGGGAGAGCGCCGGGCGCTCGCGGATCTCGCCCGGGACCCCGACTTCTACGGCGTGCTTCGGCCCCGTGAAGGGGGCGGGAGCACCCTGAAGTCCGCCGACCGCGACACGGCGCTCCTCTTCCTCACTCTGCGCGAGCCGGGTCCTCTGCCGGCCTACGCCGCGGCCCAGCTCGGCGAGGCGGCGCCCCGCGTCGTCGCCCGCTTCGTGGCCGACGGCATCCTGGAGGTGGAGCGCGACGGCGCCTTCGTCTCCGGTCCCGCGGCGCTCGACCTCTTCGTGCGGCCCGCGACCGGCGCGCCGCGCGACGGGCGCATCGCCGCCCTCTCCCGCGCGGCCCTGCGCTGTGCCCAGGCGCTGCCGACCGACGATCCGCGGCTCCTCTCCCTGCGCCTCTACGCCTACAACCGCGTGCCGCTGACCCCCCGGTGGAAGAGCCTGCTGGCCGGAACCCCGGCCGTGGAGCGCCACCTCGGCATCGCGCCGGGAGGTCCGAACCGCAAGACCCTCGACCGCGCCTGGCAGCGCCTGGCGGACCGGGAGGGATGGATCTCCTGGATCTCGCGCGCGGTGGACGGCGGCGACGGGCGGCCGGACGGGCCGACCTGGAAGCTTTACGTAAGCCCGCGTCCCGAGAGCCTCATCACCGAGGGCACCACCGAGGGGGCTGAGGCGTTCGGCGCCGTCCTGGAGGCCCTGACCGCGGCGCGCGCCCGCCAGTTCAAGGTGGGCCGCGACGCCGGCGGGCTCCTGCGGGCCGACAAGATCGTGTCCTACTTCCCGAGCTTCGAGCGCCTCGCCGAGGCGGCCGACGCGGTGGTGGCGCGGCTCGCCGGAGCCCCGGCGCAGGGCGTGCCGTTCACCTCCGAGATCGGCGGCGAAGGCCTCCTCTCCTGGGGGATGGACCCGCCGCGCTCCGAGCGGAGCTGGAGCCTGGGGGAGAGTTGGCGCGCCTGGCTCTCGATGCGCCTCGCCCGCGACCTCCTGGCCGCCCGCCAGGCCGCCGCCCCCGGCGTCGAGCCCTGGCGCTTCGCCCTCGACCGCCTGCGCCTCGAAGGGATCGACACCGACACCTGGACGCCGGGAGCGCTGCTGTGGAGGGAAGGCTGATGGCCATCACCGACCCCCTCGTACTCCCGCGCGACGTGATCCTCATCCCGGTGGCGGAGCTGCCAGAGGAGACCCGGGCGCGCTTCACGCATGCGGAAGGGGACTTCGCCATCACCCATCCGCGCTCGCGCACGCCGTCGCGCATCCTCGACGCCCCCTCGGCCTCCCTGGTCGAGCAGTTCCGCGAGCCGAAGACGATCGTCGAGGCGGTGATCCGCTTCTGCCGCGAGAAGGGGAGCGATCCCGAAACCACCCTGGAAGAGGCGTATCCGCTCCTCCAGCGCCTGCTCGATTCCGGGTTTTTGGTGGAGGAGAGCGCCGCCGAGGCCGCGGGGATCAAGCCGTCCCTTCATCCCGGCGAGGAGGTCGAGGGCTTCACGATCGTCGAGTGCGTGCAGGGGCTCGAAGACACGGAGCTCTATCTGGTCCGCACCCCCGGCGGCGGCGCCGGGGCCCTGAAGATCGAGCGGCCGGCCGTGGCGGG
Source organism: Thermoanaerobaculia bacterium (assembly GCA_035264905.1). Lineage (GTDB taxonomy): Bacteria > Acidobacteriota > Thermoanaerobaculia > Multivoradales > UBA5704 > UBA5704. The sequence continues at coordinate 523 of DATFPH010000054.1, read as the reverse complement.
GCGCTCCGGCGGCCTCTTCGAACGGGAAGAGGCGATCCTCCGCTGGCTCGACGGCGACGGCAGCCCGCGCCTGCTGGCGGCCGGCTCCCTCGACGACCGCCGCCGCTGGCTGGTCACCGAGTGGTTCGCCGGAGTCGACGCCTCCACCGCCGCCTGGGAGCTGCAGCGGCAGGGGAGCGAGGGGCGCGGCGAGCTCCTCGGCGTGGCGCGCCGGATCGCCGAGGCGTATGCCGCGCTCCATGCCCGCGGCGTCGTCCATGCGGACGTCCATCTGCGCAACGTGCTGGTGGGCGCGGACGGGAGCGTCCGTCTGCTCGATTTCGGCTACTCGCGCTGGGACGCCGCGCCGGCGGAGCTCGCCGATCCGCCGCGGGCGGGCGTGGCCTTCTTCTTCGAGCCCGAATATGCCGCGGCTGCGCGGGCCGGCCAGGCGCCTTCCGACGCCTCGCCGGTGGGGGAGCAGCACGCCGTGGCCGCGCTCCTCTATCTGCTGCTCACCGGCGCGCACCCGCGCGACTACTCG
>DATFPH010000053.1:0-9718 GCA_035264905.1 Thermoanaerobaculia bacterium | reverse complement strand
CGCGGCGGATGCCCGCCACCTGGCCGCGCGAGTTCTTCTCGCGGTTCGCCAGCGACTTCAGGCGGTCGGCCAGGGCGATCCGCGCCTCTTCCGAGCGCTCCGACGAGGCCTCCATGAGGTCCATCCAGGCCCGGTAGAGCTCGGCGCGGCGGGGGAACCAACGCTCGGCGCGCTCGCGCATCTCGGCCGCGGTGAGCGACCGGTAGGTCAGGCCGGGATATCCGGCCACCAGCACGAAGCTGCCCGGTCCGACGCCCTGGGCCGCCACCGGGAAGAAGTGGGGCGGCCGGTATGCCGTGGTCCCCTTCCCTTCCGGCGCCGGCTCTCCGTCGGGTCCGGCCCAGACGCGGAGCAGCGCGAAGTCCCCGGTGTGGCGGGGCCAGCTCCAGTTGTCGACCTCGCCGCCGTACTCACCCACCGTGCGCGGCGGCGCGAAGACCAGCCGCGCGTCGGGATATTCGATCCCTTCGAGCAGCAGGTAGCTCACGCCGCCGTCGAACGCCTCCACCTGGCAGCGGCGGCTCGGCTGCTGCTCGCAGGCGGAGACCAGCTCCTTCTTCTTGCGCTCGATCGCCTGGTAGCGCGCCAGGTCGTCGGCCCCGGCCGGCACCGCGGCCTCGATCTCGGCCGTCACGTCGGTGCTGCGGTGGGGGATCGTGATGCGGGTCCCTTTGCCCGGCAGCTCCTCGCCGCGCGTGCGGGCGAGGAAGCCGTTCTCGATCAGGTTCCGCTCGGGGGTCGAGTGCTGCTGCAGGATGTCGAAGGCGCAGTGGTGGTTCGTGATGATCAGGCCTTCGCGTGAGATGAAGCCGCCGGAGCAGCCGGTCCCCACCTTGACGGCGGCGGCGAGGAGCCCGGCCCCCTCGCGGCTCCACAGCTTCTCGGGCGGGATCTCCAACCCGAGCTTCCGCAGCTCCTGCGGATCGAGCTCGAGGATCTGCTGCGGTGTCCATTTCCCTTCCACGGCGAAGGCCTCCCCGGCGGCGAGCGCACAGACCAGAGCGATGAGCGGTCGGATGTTTCTCATGGCCCGCGTAGTGTAGACGAGCTTTCCGCTCTGCGCGAACCCCGGCCCGCTTTTTGCATTTAAGTCCGTCCGTAGCACTGGAGTTCATCTAGGTCGTTCGCTCGGTCTCCGTCGGGGAGCCGAAGAACGTTGGTTGAAGGATCGGTCGGCTGAGGAGCCCGGGCCCAACTATGAGTGGATCTATTTCAATGTCTGGATCTACGTCTTCCCCCGCGCGCGAATGGATTCTCGTCGTCGACGACGAGCCGGGAGTCCGCCGCCTGTTGCAGGCATTTCTTTCCAGCTTGCGCCATGATTGTAAAACGGCAAAAAATGCTGCCGAGGCCCTGGCCATTATTGCCGAGGAGCCTCGCCCATCTCTCGTCCTTTCCGATATCGAGATGCCCGGAATGTCAGGTCTGGAGCTCCTGGAGCGCCTGAAGGTCCTCGACCCGAACATCCAGGTCATCATGGTCTCCGGCGTCCAGACCCTGGACGTCGTCCGCAAGTGCCTGGTGGCCGGCGCCTACGACTACATCGTCAAGCCGTTCGAGCCCGAGGATCTCTTGAACACCGTGCAGCGGGCGGTGGAGCGGGCGCGCCTCATCCGGCAGAACGAAGAGTACCGGCTCAACCTGGAGCGCATGGTGCGCGAGCAGACGGTGGAGATCCGCCAGACCCGCGACATGGCCCTCCTCACCCTGGCCAAGCTCGCCGAGTCCCGCGACAGCGTCACCGGCCAGCACCTGGAGCGGATGGCCGCCTACAGCCGCTGTCTCGCCGCCGAGCTCGCCCGTGGTCTCTACCAGGCGCGGATCGGCGACGAGTTCGTGGACGACCTCTTCAAGTCGAGCCCGCTCCATGACATCGGCAAAGTGGGGATCCCCGACGCGATCCTGCGCAAGCCCGGTCCGCTCGACGACTCCGAGCGCGCCATCATGCGCACCCATCCGCGGATCGGCGGCGACACGCTGCGCCAGGTCATCGAGATGTACGGCGGCCGCACGTTCCTCGCGATGGGGATGGAGATCGCCTACCACCACCACGAGCGCTGGGACGGCCGCGGCTATCCCTGGGCGCTCGCGGGCGAGCGGATCCCGCTCTCTGCGCGCATCGTCGCTCTGGCCGACGCCTACGACGCCATCACCAGCAACCGTCCTTACAAGCCCAGCTTCGATCACCAGGAAGCCGTGCGCCGCATCGCCGCGGACCGCGGCCGCCACTTCGACCCTGTGGTGGTCGACGCCTTTCTCGTCTGCCAGCGGGACTTCGCCGCGATCCGCGCGGAGCTCCTCGATCACAACCATTCCGTGGAGGCTGTCGCTTCATGATTGCAGAAGATCCGTTGCGGATCCTGCCCGAGACTCCGGACATCCAGGATCTGCCCGGCCGCCGCGCGGCCGGCGTCGAAGGGCGCCTGTCGCCGCGCCGGCGCACGTTCGCGTCCGTCCATGTGCTCGAAGGAGCGCCCCTGCCGCGCGAGATGCGCGTCACCGACCTGAGCGCCGACGGCGCGTTCCTCTGCCTGCCCGCCGAGGGTGGGCCGGCCGCTTTCCTACCGAAGCAGCTGCCGGGCGCGCGGCTCCGGCTCCGTCTGGAGACCCCCACAGACCCGCGGCCGGTCCTGCTGACCGCCCGCGTCGTGCGCACCATGCACACCGGAATCGGTGTCCGCTTCGAGGAGGTTTCGGCGCGCGACCGGTCGCGCCTGCGCGCCTATGCCGGTTTCTATGAGATGGACGAGTCGATCGTCCGCGTGCAGCGCGCGCTCGGCGATCTGATGCCGGGCAATCTCCTGCCTCTGGGCGAGGCCGCCGAGATCGAGGCGGTCCTGCGCGGCGCGGTCGAGCGGGGGCTCCCGCTGACGGCGATCCTGCCGCGGCGGGGCTTCCGGCCGATCCCCTGCCGGGCCGCGTCCCTGGAGCCGCGCGATGCCACCGGAGACGCCCTGGTGCTCGCCGGGCTGAGCATCCCGGAGGACGTGCGCGCTCTCTACCTGACCTTCGCGGACCACCCCCTCTGCTATGCCCTGGAGGGGATCGTCCTGAGCCACGGCGAGCGGCCGGTGGTGCTCGTCCCCGAGCGGATCTATCTGACCGAGCGGCGCACTGGACGGCGGGCGCCGGTGCGCGACGCCTGGTGCGAGCTGGAAGCCCCCTGGGAGCCGGCCGGCCGGCTGCGCCTCCCCGTGCTCGATCTCGGTGAAGCCGGCGCTTCCGTACGGCTGCGGCCCGGTGCCGCCCTGGTGCCGGGGACCCATCTGCCGGCCTTCACCCTCCAGGTGGAAGGGGAGGAGCGGCGGATCGGCGGCGCCACGGTGCGCTACGTGGCCGGCCTCGACGGCGTCGAGGGGGGGAGCCTGCGCGCCGGCCTCCGCTTCGACGAAGGGGAGCTCGACCGCGACGCCTTCCGTGAGCTGCGGCACCGCGCGACGCGCAACGGCCTGGGCACGCGCCTGGCGCGCGCCGCCTCGCTCCTCGGCGGCAAGGTCGCCACCATGCTGCGCTGGTCCGAGCGGCGCATGGAGGAGGGGGTGGAGGTCGTCCGCTACCGCAACCGCAAGGGCTCGACCGTGGCGGCGCTCCTCGACGCCAACTTCGACACCTCCGACCCGTCGATCCGCCCGGACGTCGCCGTGGTGATCGCGCCGGCCATCCTCAAGCGCAAGGAGGTCTTCGGCCTGCTCGCCCGCACGATCCTCGACGACCTGGGGCGCGACGGCCGCAAGGTGGTGGTCCTGCGCTTCGACGCCAGCTACATCGTAGGGGAGAGCACCATGGATGCCCGCCTGGCGGCCGAGGGGCGCCCCTACTACAACTGGACGTTCGATCACCTGGCCGCCGACATCGAGGCCTCTCTCGCCTGGGTGGAGCGCCGCTTCCGGCCGGCCCGCCGCTCGCTGGTCAGCCTGTCGCTCTCGGCGATCCCGGCGCGCCGCGTCGTGGCCGAGGCCCAGGGCGCGCCGGTCGATCTGTGGGTCGCGCCGTTCGGCTGTCCGGACGCCCAGGACGTGCTGCGCAACTACCTCGCCGGCCTCGACCTCTGCGACGCCTATCGCCGCGGCGAGGGGCCCGAGACCATCCTCATCCACGGCCGGCCGATGCGCGGCGCCACCCTGTATGGCCAGGCGATGGAAGGGGGCCTCGCGTTCCTGGACGACGCGCGGCGCGACCTGTCGCGCATCAGCGTGCCGGTCGTCTGGGTCCTCGGCACCTACGACGGCTGGGTCAGCCATACGCGGGTACGGGCACTGCTCGACGCGCCCGGCGGCGGCGTGCGCGAGGTGTTCGAGTGCGCCACCGGCCACATGCTCAAGAGCGGCGCCGAGGCGATCGAGCTGTTCAAGCTGGTCGCCGAGTCGCTCTCCAAGCACCTGTTCGGCGCCGACCGCCCGGCCAGGGAGCCGGATCTCGCGGCTTACGCACGGCAGAGCGAGGCCGAGTGGTCGCGCGTCCGCCGCCTGGAGCTGGCCGACGCCACCGGCTTCTGGCGCGAGCATCTGCTCGGCGCCAACGACGGAGGCATCGGCTACGACGTGCTGCTCGACCATCCCGAATACCCGCGTTTCCTCGCCCGCCAGGCCGAGCTGCTCGACCCGCGGCCGGGCGACGACGTGGCCGACTTCGGCTGCGGCACGGGCAACCTCCTCCTGTCGATGCTGGATGCCTATCCGCCGGGCACGATCCCGGGCTCGATCACCTGGCTGGACCTGGTCCCCGAGGGGGTCGACCGCACGGGCGAGAAGATCCTCGAGTGGTTCTCCGCGCGCGGGCTGACGCCGCCGCCCTGCCGCGGCGTCGCGGCGGACCTGGAGGTCTCGCGCCTGATCGCCGTGTCCGACTTCCTGAACGGCACCCTGCACGGCGTCGAGGGGCTGGTCGACCGCGTCGAGGGGTTCTCGGCGGCGACGGCGCGCAAGCTCGTCGCCTCCTACGGCAAGGAGCTGCACGCCGTGCTGCGCGGCGCGCCGGCCGATGCTGCGCAGGTGCGGCGGCTCTGCGCCGAGCTGCGGGAGGAGGAGGCCGAGGTGGTCCTGGAGCTCGGGCGCGCCGCGCGGATCGTGCTCGGCAAGAGCCTGCCGGAGGACGCGCGGCCGTTCCACCGCCTGCGCTTCGGCGCCGCCTCGCCGAAGCTGCGGCTCGAGCTTCCCGACGGCTGCTTCGACCGCATCGGCGCCTCTCTCGTCCTGCCGTACCTCTGGGACCCGCTGGCGACGCTGCGCGAGATGCACCGCCTCCTGCGGCCCGGCGGCACCCTCGTGGTCTCGTCGCTGCGGCCGGACTTCGATCCCTCCAAGCTCTACACCGAAGGCGTCGAGATCCTCAAACGCCGCGGGGAGGAGGGGGACGTGGCGGCCAGCCGGCACCTGGAGGCCCTGCGGCACTTCGCCAACATGGTCAGCCGGCTGATCGAGCTGGAGGAGGACGGCCGCTTCCGCTTCCACGACGAAACCGCCCTGACAGCCCTGGTGAGCGAGGCCGGATTCTCGCGCGTCCACGCCTTCCGGGCGTTCGGCGCGCCGCCGGTCGCGGTCATCGTGCGGGCGGAGAGGTAGGTTGGCCAATCCGCGGCTGAGCGGCTTCGAGAAGGCGTACCGCAAGGAGAGCTCCGGTCTCTTCGTCGAGCGTGCCCGCTTCCTCCTCTGGGCGGCCCTCGCGCTCTATCCCGCGTTCTGGCTCCTCGACCTGCTGGTGGCGCCGGGGCTGGCCCCGCGCTTCCTGGCGATCCGCGGCAGCGTCTGCCTGGTCTATGCGGCGGGGCTGGTGGTGATGTCCTCGCGCTCGGCGCGGCGCCTGGCCCAGCCGGTCATCGTGCTCGGCACCCTGGCCTCGGTGGCCGGCATCTCGCTGATGGCCGCCGGCCTGGGAGGCTTTTCCAGCCACTACTTCGCCGGCAACCTGATCGTCCTCTTCGTCATCGGGTTCTTCCTGCCCTGGGAGCTGCCGGCGGTGGCCGTGCTCTGCGCTCTGATCATCGCGACCTACACGGGGATCGAGCTGGCGGTCGAAGGGCCGGGGCGCGCCATGATCGGTCCGCTCTTCTACCTCTCGGGAGCCGGGGTGTTCACCTTTCTGGCCGTGCTCTCCACCCGGCGGACGCTGCGGCGGGACCTGTCGCTGCGCCTGCAGCTCGCCCGGGCCAACGAGGAGCTCAAGGAGCTGGACGAGGCGAAGAGCCGCTTCTTCGCCAACGTGACCCACGAGCTGCGCACGCCGCTCACCCTGCTGCTCGGCCCGATCGACTCTCTGCGGGCGGAGGAAGTCGATCCGGCGCGAGCTCAGCTCCTCGCCGCCATGAGCACCAATGCCCGCCGCCTGCTGCGCCAGGTGGACGCCCTGCTCGAAGGGGCCCGGCTGGAGTCGGGGCGGCTGCGCCTGGAGCCGCGCCCCGGCCATCTCGGGCAGCTCCTGGCGGAGTTGGCCGCGGCCGCCGCGCCGCATGCGGAGCGGCGCGGCCTGACCCTGCGCACCGAGGGTCTGGACACTCTTCCCGAATCGATCTTCGACGCGGAGAGGGTCGAGACGATCGCCGCCAACCTTCTCTCGAACGCGGTCAAGTTCACCCCCTCGGGCGGGCACGTGACGATCCGGGCCGAGGCGGCCGGAGAGCGGATTGCCTTCGAGGTGGAGGACGACGGACCCGGCATCCCGGAGGATCAGCTCGAAAAGATCTTTGACCGTTTCCATCAGGTGGACGCCGTCCAGTCGCGCATCGAAGGGGGCACGGGGCTCGGCCTCGCCCTGGCCCGCGAGCTGGCCCGCCTGCACGGCGGCGACGTGACCGTGCGCAGCACGCCCGGACGCGGCTCGACCTTCCGCGTCGAGCTGCCGCTCCACGTGAAGGAGCGCTCCGAGCGTCGCCGGCGGCCCCGACGCAAGGAGGATCTGCTCGCCCAGACGCGCGCCGAGACCCAGACCGCCCGTGCCTACGCCGCCCGCCGCGAAGCTCTGATCGCGGACCTCGAGCTGCCGAGCCTCTCCCTCGCCACCCTGCCGGACCCCCAGCCTCCGGCCGGCGCGCCGCGGGTCCTGCTCGTCGAAGACAACGCCGACCTGCGCACCTTTGTGGCCCGCCAGCTCGCGCGCCGCTACCGGGTCGAGGCCGTGGCCGACGGCGAGAGCGGCCTCGCGGCGGCGCGGCGCGAGGCCCCGCACCTCATCGTGGCCGATGTCATGCTCCCCGGCCTGGACGGGCTGGAGCTCTGCCGACAGGTGCGGGCCGACTCCACCCTGGCCGGCGTGCCGATCATCCTGATCACCGCCAAAGCCGGCGCCGACGCGGTGGTGGAGGGGCTCGAGGTCGGCGCGGACGACTACGTCGTCAAGCCCTTCGCCCTGCGCGAGCTGGAGGCGCGGGTGGCCGCGCACCTGCGGGCCAAGGAGATCGAGCGGCGTCTCCACGAGCGCGAGGGGCGCCTCGCCGCGATCGGGCAGATGACCAGCGGTCTCGTGCACGATCTGCGCAATCCACTGACCCTGCTCAAGGGCTCGGCCGACCTGGCGTACTTCCTGGCCCAGCAGGGAGGAGAGCCCGCCTCGATCATCGAAGAGCTGGAGCTGGTCCGCGCCGGCTCGGACCGTCTCCGCCGGATGATCGAGGAGATCCTGGACTACGCCCGCGGCGGCGTGCCCTCCCTGCGTCTGGAGACGGTCCCGGTCCGCTTCTTCCTCGACGAAGCCCTGACCCCCCTGGCCTCCGACCTGGAGGAGCGGGGGATCGAAGCCGATTTCCGCGTCGACGTCTCGGATGACGTCGAGGCCACCCTCGACGCCGACCGTGTACACCGCGTGCTGGAGAACCTGGTCCGCAATGCCCGTGAGGCCGTGCTCGCCGCGAAGGGAGACCAGCGGATCTGGCTTACCGCCCGCGTGGTGGGGGAGTCCCTGGCGCTGCGCGTCGCCGACAGCGGCCCCGGCATCTCCGAGGAGACCGCGCGCCACCTCTTCGAGCCCTTTGCAACCGGCAAGAAACAGGGGACCGGCCTCGGCCTCGTCACCGTACGTACCCTGGTGGCCGCCCACGGCGGCGAGATCCGCGTCGAGACCAAGGCACCGGAAGGGGGAGCGGCCTTCACCGTGATCCTGCCGCTGCACCACGGGGCCGAGCTGCAAGCGCCGGTGTTCGCCTCGCGCGCGTAGCTTCAGCGGCCCAGATACAGCGGCAGGGAGGGCTTGTTCAGGCGATAGGTCCCTTCCCGGGCCGCGGCCTGGCAAATTTCGGCGGCATGGCCCTGGAGAGAGCCGCAGCTCGCTGACGCTTTGTCGGGCTGGTACACGGTGAGGCTCTCGATCAACCCTTCGATGCACATCGTCTGCTCTTCGACGGGCTGATCCGGGCAGACGGTGGAGATCGACTCGGGCTGCTTCGCGACGGCCGCCATGGCCGTGAAGCCGGCTCCGTGAAAGCAGCCGCGGCGCTGGTCCGCGGGGAGCGAGCGGCACATGTCGGCCAGCTTGGCGCGGTCCCCGCCGAGCGCGGCGAGCATGCGGGCCGCCTGATAGCGGTAGCAGGCGGCGGGGAACCGTGTGTAGGTGTCGCATGGATAGAAGGGGCCTTGGCTCTTGCCGGCCCACTCCGCGGCCTGATTGAACAGCTCCATGTACACGCCCGTGACGCAGTAGTACCCCATCGCCGGGCTCTGGAAGCCGGCACAGCCGTCGATCGCCTTCTCGACGTCGTTGCTGGCGACCATCATCAGCGCATGGCCCATCCCGTGGGCGCAGTTGCCCGGCCGGCGGATGTCCGCCATGGCGCCCTGGGTGCAGATCGTCGCGAGTTGCGGGCGCATCTGGTCGAGAGTGGTGTTGCCGAACGCCTCCTTGAGCACGCCGTGCAGGCAGGCCGAGCTGCAGCGCGAGCCGCACTCGCTCAAGGCCTGGCCGATGTCCTTGAAATGAGCGTAGACGGCCCGTCCCAGCTCATGCGCCTCGTCGTGGCAGAACGTGTTTCGCGCCTCCAGGACGTCGAGGATGCCCTGCGTCCCGAGGGTCCCCAGGTATTTCTCATACACCTGGCGCCGCTGTCCCGCCTTGGTCATGTAGTCGACCGTGAACTTGGCCTTGAGCTCGACCACCTCGGGAGAGTCGGGCTGCCGCGGCTTGGACGCGCCTTCCATGTCCAACTGCTGCGGAGCTCCCGCCTCCCCGGCGGTAGGCGGGGCGGCGTGGTGGTGATGATGCTCCTGATTGTCTTCGGAAGAGGCCGCGGGAGGAGCCGCCGGAGGGTTCGGAGCCTCCTGAGCCCACAACGGGCAGCCGAAGGCCAGGACAAGGAGAAGCGCCCTCGCTAGAATTCGCATGACGAGGGGTTGTAGCACATCTTGAGGGCTTCGGGAACAGGTGAGCCCGCCCTACTTCACGATCTCCAGCCGGCCCGAAACCGGGTGCCACTCCTTCTCGTTGGATGCGAAGCCATAGATCCGGCCGGTCTCGAAGTTCATCGCCACCGTCAGGGTGTATCCCGACTCCGCCGCCAGGTAGGACACCAGGTGGACCTCCGGCGCGACCTCGAAGGAGGCGTACTTCTTCTCCCGCGTCGACTTACCCTCTTTGGAGGCGCCGTCCACCTTCCGGAACGAGACGCTGCCGTCGGGCTCGAACGTATGCTCATAGGTCCCGCCCGCCGTGGGGCCCTCTTCAAACGTCCACTTGAAGGTTCGACCGCTCAGTCCGGTTGCTGTTGCAGGCATAGTGACCTCCTTTGGCGTATCGG
>DATFPH010000052.1:0-46677 GCA_035264905.1 Thermoanaerobaculia bacterium | reverse complement strand
CTTGCCGTCGAGGCGCTCGATGTCTTCCGAATCTTCCTTGAGGTCGGACTGGAGACGGCGGACCTGATTCTGCAGATCGTTGACCTGCCCCTTCATGCGGGCGAAGTCGACCGCCTTCAGCAGGAGCTCCCGGGTTTCCGGCGAGCTGAGGATGGAGAGGAGTGTCTTGACGTCCATGGGTAGGGGATAGCGTAGCAAGGGCCGTACCGGAAGGCTTGCGCCCGGGGCCAATCCGGGTAAACTCACCCCGAAACCCTGGTGTCTTACAGGTCGGAGAACGATATGCACGCCGGCCAGCGCATTCGAGACTACGTCCTCGGTCAGAAGATCGGACAGGGTGGGATGGGCGAGGTGTGGAGCGCCGTGCACGAGGTGCTCCAGCGCCCTGTCGCGGTCAAGGGCATGGTGTCTCAGGTCGCCGCGGATCCCAAGCTCCGGGAGCGCTTCCTCCAGGAGGCGCGGGCCCAGGCGCGCCTGCAGCACCCGCGCATCCTGGGGGTGACCGACGCCTTCCAGGTAGACGGCGTGGACTACCTGGTCATGCCGCTGGTGCACGGCCGGTCGCTCGCCGAGCGCCTCACCGAAGCCCACGGTCCCCTTCCTCCGGCCGAAGCGCTGCGCATCGCGTCCGACGTCCTGGACGCGCTCGAGGCCGCCCACCAGCGGGGGATCATCCACCGCGACGTAAAGCCGTCGAACATCCTGCTGGACGCGGAAGGCCGCGCCTTCCTGACGGATTTCGGCATCGCTCTCCTCGTCGGGCAGGACCGCCTGACGCAGACCGGCATCACGCTGGGCACGCCGTACTACATGAGCCCGGAGCAGATCCGGGCCCCTCTGACGATCGACCACCGGTCCGACGTCTACAGCGCGTCCTGCGTGATTTACGAGATGCTCGCCGGGCGCCCGCCCTTTCTCGGCACCGAGGGGAAGGGCAACACGGACTTTGTGATCCTGGAGTCGCACCTCCAGCGCACCCCCGAGCCGGTCCGCACGTGGAACCCGGCCGTCCCCGCGGCGGTCGATGCCGCCGTCTGGCGCGGCCTGGCCAAGGAGCCGCACCAGCGCTACGCCGGCTGCGGCGAGCTCCGGCAAGCGCTGGAGGCCGCGGCGGCCATCCCCAAGCCTCCTCCACCACCACCGCCACCGCCGCGGCCGCCCCTCACCACCCAGCCCGTGCCGCCGCCGGTTCCGCCGCCTCTGCCAAGGGCCGCGGCCTCGCCCCCGGCCATGCCCCGGATCCCGCCGCCGATCCCTGCTCCGATGCCGGTCCAGGTCCCGGCCGCGGCTCCGCGCCGGTCGCGCGGCGGATTTGTCCTGGGCATCGCGTGCGGCGTCGTGCTGGCCCTGATCGGTCTGGCGAGCCTCGGAGACTGGCTCTCCAAACAGAAAGCCGGCGACACCCCGGCCGATGGGACGGCGCCGGTCGCCAGCACCACGGCCTCGGAGCCCGAGGCGGAGGAGAACGTCGCCGGCGCGAAGTTCGACAAGGTGTGGCTCGAGCACAACGTCCAGCACGAGGGGCGGATCGGCATGATCATCCACGCGCACTTCGTCATCGAGGGCGCCCGCCAGGAACCGTGCCAGTTGACGGCCTACTTCCACTACGCAACCGGGGAGGTCCTCAAGGACTTCGATCAGGATTACCGGACCGACGACGGCCAGGTCGCGGTATGGGAGAACTTCACGCCGGAGTATGAATCGACGGAATTCGAGGACTTCAAGATGTTCATGCCGTACGACGAGCTGCACATGGCGGCCGGGCATCACGAGCTGAAATTCGATTTGCAGATCCATCACCAGCCGAGCGGGACGGTGGCCGCCGAGTCGCCGTACGTCACCTTCACGCTCGATCAGTCGTAAACCTCAGCCCTGGCTGCTCATCCACTCCTCGAGAGCCGCGGCGAACGCGTCCGGCTCTTCGAAGAACGGCTGGTGGCCACTCCGCTCGAAAAGCCGGAAGGCGGCGTTGGGGAGCGTCTCCGCAATTCCATCCCAGACGTGGTAAGGGACAATGTAGTCATAGCGGCCGTGGGCGAGGAAGACCGGCACGCGCAGAGAGCTCGCGCCGGCCGTGATATCCCATTCCGACGTGAGCGGGCCCAGGATGCGCTCGAGCAGAGCCGGCCTGTAGACCGCCTCCGCGAACAGCGGAGCCACGTCGAAGCGGGGATCGAAGAAGCGCATCGGCGTCTGAGCCCGAAGGATCTGGTTTTGCGGCATCGTGGCCAGATTCTCTCGCAAGAGCCGCTTGCGCTCCTCCGACGCATCCTCCTCGAAGAAAGCCGCGGATAGCGCCGACATCGAAGCCACGCCTCCCCTGGGCGGCGTCCCGGCCGTGATCACGTGCGACACGCTCGCCGGACAGCGCCGGCCGTACTCGATGGCGAGGGCCCCGAGGATCGAGTGCCCCAGAATGGCGACCCGCTCGACTCCGAGATCCTCGCGGATCGCCTCCAGATCCGCGGCGATTACGTCGAAGGTAAGGTCCGAGGGGTCGCCCGTCGAGCGTTCGCCGCCGCGCAGGTCGACGTAGATGAACCGGAAGAGGTCGCTCAACGGCGGAAGCGTCTGAAGCTCGTACGGCTTCGTGCCGATGCTGCTCAACACCAGACACACGGGTCCGTCACCCTTGATCGTGTAGTACAGCTCCGCATTCTGGACAGAAACGTTCATTCTTCCCCTCCTTCGAGGCGGCGTCATGCCGGCAGGTTGTAGCTCTGGATGAAGAAAGCCTACGTCACGGGAGGCGGCCGCGTCAAATCTGCTTGTCCTCCTTCACACCACGGGATAACGTTCCGCCGCGTGATCTCCGCCCCGCGCCTCGTCCTCCTCCTGGTCCTCCTCGCGCTCGCCGGCTGCCGGGCGCCGCACGAACGGCCCCGCGATCCCTCGCTCGATCCACGGGGACGCCTCCACATCCCCATCGGCCTGCCGGACACCCTCGACGCCCTGAAGACCTTCGTCGAGGCGGAGGGGGGCTTCTCCCCCGGCGTCTCCCCCGGCGTCGGCAGTTACGGCATCTCCTTCTGGGTGTTCGACCGGGAAACCCGCAAGCTCAGCGCGCCGACGATGCCGGACGCCGCCGTAGAGCACGGGCTCGCCCCGGGCGGTCTGCTCGTGCCGTGGAGCCGCTGGACCGCGGGCGCAGTCGAGGTGAAGACAGAGGTCTGCGAGGTCCGGCAGTCCCCCGATCAATTCGTCGCCGCCGCGCGCGTGACCCTCGTCAACCGCTCCAACCGCCCGGTCCGCCTCTTCCTCTACGCCGCTTTGCGCGCCCTCGGGCCCGCGGGCTGGCCGGTTCGGCGGCTCGAGGTCGCCGGCCCCGGCGACGCGCTCCTGGCCGACGGACATCCGGCGCTCGTCTCGAACGTACGGCCGAGCGCCGCCGGTGTCGCCCCCGAAGACACCGTGGGCGTGTCCGCCCGGAGAGGATCGATCCCCGAGGCGAGGTCCGCGTCGAGTCCGGACGGCGATGCCTCGGGCGCCCTGCGCTTCGACCTCGACCTCCCCCCGGGCGCCACCCGCGCGCTCGGCTTCATTGCCCCGGTCCTCCCCGGCCGCCGCGCCGTGGGCCACGTCTGGGACGGCCGCGGCCCCGAGGTGCAACTCGACCTCAGCACCCCCAACCCCGCCACGGGCGGATCACTCCAGCGGGACGCGGGGCTCGCCGCCTACCGGGCCATGGACCCGGACGCCCTCTTCGCGGAGGCCCTCGGCTTCTGGCGAGGGCGGCTCGGCGGCGTCGCCATTAGGACGCCGGACCCGCGCTGGAACGAAGCTTTCGCCGCGATCCCGGCCCATCTCGCCCTGATGCTCGACGAAGGGGCCCCGGACGTCGCGGTGGTGAACTACAACACCTTCACCCGCGACGGCGCCTACCTCACGCTCGTCCTCGACCAGGCGGGGATGCACGACCTGGCGGCGCGCGCGATCGATCATTTTTTCGCCCACTCGTTCAGCGGCCGGGTCCAACCCGAGGCGGACAATCCGGGACAGGTGCTCTGGATCGCGGGAGAGCATTGGAAGCTGACCGGGGACCGCGATTTTTTCGCGAGGTCGCTGCCCGCCGCGAGACAGCTCGCCGCACTGATTGAATACGCCCGCACCTCCCCCGAGCCCCACTGGGTGGCCCGCGAGGGCCTCGGCTTCGGCCCCGCCCTGCCGCCGGACCGGCGCCTGCGCCTCCTCCCCGGAGCCTGCGACGGCTATCATCCCGAGTACACAGAAGCCTTCGACGTGGCCGGCTTGCGCAACGCGGCCCTCCTCGCGGAAGCGGGCGGCGACGCCACCGCCGCGAAACGCTGGCGTGCCCTGGCCGACACCCTGCTCCAGCGCTACGACGCCCGCTTTGGAAAGGATTTGGGAGCGGGCTACGGGAGTTACAGCGTCCTCTGGCCTTGCCGTCTCTACCCCTTGAGAAGCGGCAAGGCCCACGACCGGTTCGCGACGGTTCCGCCGCAGCCCCCCTCCGAATGGCGCTACTTCGCGCTCGCGACCGCGCACCAGGCTCTCCTCGCCGGCAACCGGGACACCGCCGTCCACACCCTCCGGCGCCATTTCGATCAAGTTCAGATGAGAGGCTGGTACGCCTTCGACGAAGGAGGCGCAAGCGCCCCCGGAAACTGGCCGAAGCTCCGCACGGCCTGGACCCCGACCGTTGCCATGCCCCATGCCTGGTCGCTCGCCGAGCTCTGGCTCCTGATGCGGGACAGCCTCGTCCACGAGGATGGAGACCGGCTCGTCCTCTTCGCGGGCGTCCCCCGCAACTGGCTCACCAAGCCCCTGAGCATCGAAAACCTTCCCACCGCCTTCGGCTCCCTCACCCTCACCTGGGATGGAAAGAATCTCCACCTCGAAGGCGACGCCCAGCCGCCCGGAGGGTTCGTCTTCAGGAAGCGCCCCGTGGGCCCCGCCAGGCAGCCACGGAGAGCGCGATGAGCCCGGTGGTCCTCGTCCAGGGAGACCGGCGACTGCGCTACGAGCAGCTCTCCAAATTGCTGGAGAGTCTTGATGACGCGGGATTCCAAAGAATTGGACTGATCATGATCCGGGGATCGCAGGGGGCTGATGGCCCGTGCTCAGATTCTGACGAAGTATGGGATTGCGATGAGCGCAGCCCCGATGGCAACAAGAAGCAAGGTGCTCGAAACAAAATACGGGAAAATCATGAGAGCCAGCCCGCAGACCAGCGGGATGACCGCGCCCTGCTTCTTGCCGTACACGAAGAATCCGAGCCCAATGGAGCCGAAGATCAAGCCCCAGAAGAGCGACCACGCGCTCATTGCCGCCTCACGGATGGTCCAAACACAAGAGCGCCGAAGAGAACAGCGAAAACCGCGTAGACGCCAAGGACGACCACGATGGGCAAGCCGAGGTGGTGGGAAAACTCTCGCTTCGCGAGGGCGAGCGCTCCCATGGTGAAGTGCAGATTCATGCCTTCAGGTAGGCCGCGAGTTGGAGAACCCGCAAACCCGAGACGTCTGGGATTCGGTCATCATTGGTCAGGAAGACCGGGCAGCCTGCCGTCATCGCGGCAGCCAGCTGCATCGCATCGGGAGTCTTGGCTCGCGAGGAAGCCCGGACCTGGGCCACGGCGCGGAGGAAATCCCGGTCGAGATCGATGATCCGCAGACCTCGGCTCTTGGTCAAAAGGGTCTCATAACGGTCGATGAGGGCCGCATTCGCAAACCGGAACGGAATCACGAGCCTCGAGAAGCGTGAGGCTCGAGGTCACCGCTTCGAGCTCGCCTGCATCGATTGCCTCGAAGAGAGGCTCGACCACGGGCAGGTAGATCGGGTGCTCTTCGATGAAGTAGATGAAAATCGAGGAGTCGAGAGCGACGGGGCCGCCCCCGAGATCGCTCAGGAGTCCCAAGAATCGCGCTCCGCCCGCACATGCTCGACGGGGTCGATATCTCTCCAGAGCTCCTTGCCCAAGCCGCGAAGCTCGAGAATCGACTGCAGCTTTGGTTTGCTCGCCGACTCTTCCAGGAAGTGAATGACTTGCTGGGCGAGGGAGCGGTGCTCGCGCTCGGCGCGCTTCTGAAGCTGTTCGTAGAGATCGTCCGGGAAGTTCTTGATGTTGAGCGTCGCCATGACCGTTCCTCCATGCTGCCTCCATTTTGGAGGATGAGGAGGCCGGAGTCAAGGCGCACTACTCCGCCCAGATCGCATGGAACCCCAGGTGCACTGGGGAATCCAGCCGCACGGCCGCCCGCGGGCCCGCGGCCACGTCGAAGGCGTCGAAGATCAGGAAGGAGCTCTCGTTTTTCGACGTGTCGAGCTGCTGGCAGATCACCGCGCCTCCGGGGCCGGATGGATCTCCCGCGAAGGCGGGCTCTCCTCCGAGATAGCAGCCCGGCGGCGCCTGCCAGACGTCCTCTCGCCCGTCCCAGGAGACGTGGACCACCTGGTCCAGGAATTTGCGGCCGGCCCGGCCGGCGTGGGAGATTCCGAGCATCCAGAGGTCTTCATAGGGTTTTCCGAAGTGGCGCGGATCGATGGCCGGGAAGTCGGGGGCGGAGCGATAGGTCAAGGCTTTCCGCTCGACGACCTCGTTCTTTTTCAGGTCGACGACGTAGCGCACCGGGCCTCCCGGCCCAACGGTGGTGAACATCGCCGGCACAGGCTCGTACTGATCGTAGACAGGCCTTTCCAGCTCGACGACGTCGACGATCAGGCGGTCGCCGTCTTCGAAGGCGTTGATGGTGTGGAGCGAGTAGCCGCAGCCCACGGAAAGCGTGGTCACGGCCTCGCCGGTCTCGCGGTCGATGACCAGGAGGCGCGTGCCCCGCTCGGGCTCCCAGCGCAATGATTCCATCAGGGTCCTACCCTCGGTGAGCGAGGCCATGTCGAGCACGTAGGGACCGAGGTGGAAGACGATGTGGCGCGGCCCGAGCAGGAAGTCGTGGATCGAGCAGGGGTGCTCCAGAGGGTGCCGGCGCCGCCAGAGCAGGCGGCCCGTGGCGTCAAAACGATAGATGTTGAGGATCGGCTGGGTGCTGGCGAAGGAGACTCCGAAGTTGAACAGATCTCCCGTCTCTGGATCGATCTTCGGGTGCGCCCCGAAAGGGGTCACCGGGTTGAGCGCGCCGCCGAAGTTGTAGAGGCCGCGCGTCTCCAGCGTCACCGGGTCGAGCTCCCAGGGGAGACCCTGCTCTCCAAGCGCCAGGAGCTTGCCGGCCCAGGGATAGACGCTGACGTTGACCGGCGACTCCAGCGCGATGCCCCGCACGAGCCGGTCGCCCGGGAACGCGGTGCCGAAGGTGCGGAAGAGGGCCTGCCCCGCCTCCTCTTCGGCGGTGTATTTGCCGCTGCGCACGAAACGGCAGGCGAATCGGGCACCCTCGTCGAACAAAGTCAGGGCGCAGACCATGCCGTCGCCGTCGAGCCAGTGGCGGTAGCGCACTCCGCCCCGCTCGAAGCGGGCGGGACCGTTCAGATAATAGGTCCCGCGCAGGAAGGCGGGGATCTCCCCTTCGACCTTCACAGGGCAGGAGCGCTCGCGCGGGACGAAGGAGAAAGCCTTTTCGAGCCCCGGCGCGAAATCGACCGCGGCTTCCTGGGTATCCTGGGAAGGCCCTTCGAGAATCACCGCGCACCTCCCGCGACTTTGACCGCGACCTCCTCGTCCTCTTCCATCTCCATGACGTGATCCATCGACATTGGCCGGAAGCGGTCGAGCGGAATTGGAGTGAAGCGCCAGGGCCAGCTCTCCATCGTGTCGCGGCACTGCGCCAGGCGCTCGCGCCAGCCGTCCGGATCAAACTTGACGGTCGACGGGTCGAGGCTGCCCACGAAGTCCGGATGCGTCAGGGCCCGCGGATCGCCGGTGACGGTGGCGGCGATGTGGGCGGCGGTCCGGCGGGCCAGCTCCTCCAGATTGCCGAGCTGCTCGTCGAGAATGCTCCGCGCTTCCTCGACCGGCACGCCGACCTTGTAGAAGAATTTTTCCGCCGCGGCGAGCTGCCAGCACTCGTAGAACTCGAAGAAGACCTGCGCATGCGGTCCGGGCAGGTGCTGCTTTTTCCAATGGTAGAACGCGTTCAGCATCTCATGCATCCGATGATTCATCGGGCCGAGGCGGGCGAAGCGCCGCAGGAACCCAGGCACGAACTGGCGATCGGTGAACAGATCGTTGATCATCGGGAAGACGTAGAAGGAGAAGTAGATGGCCAGCTCCCAGATGTAGCGCAGGGAGAACGCCTCCTGGTCACCCAGGGTGTCGTAGCTGATCGCGAAGCTCGGCACGTAAGCCTCGTAGACCGCCCACTGCAACGCCTCGTACCGGGGCACTTTGGCCTGCAGCTCGGCGCGGTCGCGGGTGAGGATGGCATCGGTGATCAGCGTGTTGTAGATCGAGATCAGGTCGCCGCCCGGGCTGTACAGGGGATCGGTGAAGCGGCCGGCTTCGCCGCAGAGGGCCCAGCCGTCGGCCGACAAGGTCTTGGTCGAGTCCAGGGAGAAGCTGTCGAAGTTGCCGCGGCCGACGATCTTCCGCTGCCGCAGGTCGCGCCCGAAGCAGGGGTGCTCGCGGCAGACCCAATCGATCACCTTGTCGAGGGTGTCCACCTCGTGACGCGGCACTCTCAGGACGTCGTGGACCAGTCCGAGGCTGGTGCGGCCATGCAGGGGGATCACCCAGAACCAGTAGCCTTCGCCGCAAAAGTGATTGGTGGCGAGGAGGGCCGGCACGTGGCCCAGCGCCTGCCGGTCGGGGCGGAGCCGGATCTCGCGCGGCGTCAGATCGGTCAGCTTTTCGATGTCGAGCAGGCCGTCCACCCAGAAGAACGAGGTGCCGTGGACGATCGGCGAAGGTCGGTCGAGACCGAGCTTTTTTACCAGGATGCGGCTGCGCCCCGACGCGTCGACCACCCAGCGGGCATGGCCCTTGATCTCTCCTCCTGGGGCCATGCAGCGGAACGCGTGCGGCGCGCCGCCGGTGCCCAGGTCGACGTCGAAGTCCTTGGCGGGGGCCACGAAGCGGAAGCGCGGATCTTGCCGATTGACCTCGAGCAGCGCGGCCTCGAAAACGTTCCGGTCGAGCTGATAGGTGAAGATGTTCGACAGGCCCCGGATGTAGGACTGGCTGTATTCCTCGTAGCGGCTGTTGCCCGCCGCGCTTCCCCAATAGAAGCGGAGGTTGTATTTGACGAAGTGGTGCCGGAGGAGGTGCTCTTCCATCTCGAGGACCCGGCTGTAGTAATAGCCGCTGGCCTGGACGGTCGCCTCCCCCACCTTCTGCTCGCGCCGCGGCACCTGATGACGGCGCTCCAGCATCAGGATGCGCAGCTCCGGATCCGCCAGAAGGAGCTGGCGCGCCAGAGAGAGGCCGGCGAGGCCGGCCCCGAGGATCAGGACGTCGCAGTCATGAGTTTCTGATTGCATGGCGTTTCCACCCCTTTCGCCCCCTGGACGACCGCCGCCGCCACCTGCTGTGCCGAGACGATCACCGGCGTAATCCCACCGCCGGGGCGGGTCCAATGTCCGACAAGATAGAGATTGCGGACGGGGGTCTTGATGTCGGGCCGCCCTTCGCCGAGCTGCTCGGGGGACATCTCCCAGCCCAGCATGGCACCCTTCTGGTTGAGTGTGAAGCGCCAGGACGTCTGGGCGGACGCGCTGGTGCTCACGACGACTTTCTGCGTGATTCCGGGGACCAGGCGCTCGAGATGGCCGAGGGCGAGATTCTCGATCCGCCGCTTGTGCTCCGGCCAGTCGTCGACTGTTTCGTAGTCCATGTCCAGGACCTTCTGGACGATGATGATCTTCTTGCCCGGCGGCGCCATGGCCGGCTCGTAGAGGGTGGGGACGAAGACCTTGCAGCGGAGCGCGCCGCGCCCCACCTCGTCCATCTCCCAATCATCCCAGTAATACCCCTGGATGTGATCGAGGACGTCGTCCGGCACGTCGTCCAGTCCGAGATGGAAGAGGAAGCAGGGATAGGTCAAGCGCAGCGACCGCACCGCCTCGATCGTTCCGGCCGGCAGGTGCTCGGCGCCGATGAGCCGCTCCAGGGTGAGGAGCAGGTCGCCGTTGCTGATCACCACGTCGGACTTGACCGTGAGCTGGGCGCCGCGGGGAGGATCGCTGCCGCGCAGGATCTCCAATTCGACGCCGCGGGCGGCGCCGTCCTCGATCAGGATCTTGCGGGCGTGGGTGCTGGTGAGCACGTGCCCCCCCTGCTCCTCGAAGCAGCGGGCGAGGTCGTCGGCGAATGCCTGGGAGCCGCCCTGCGGGTAGTAGTTGCCGAGGAAATAGGAGAGACGGAGCATCGAATCGAAGACGAAAGAGGTGCGCCCCGGCGGCGAGCCCCAGTGCGGGCAGTCGGCGGTGAGCAACAGCTTGAGCTTGCGGTCGCGGAAGAAGCGGTCGAGGGCCTGGCGCACGGAGAGGCTGTGATACGGGACGAGCCGCTCGATCTGGGCGAGCGGCTTGCCGCGGAAGTAGTGAAGCAGGCCGAGGAGGTAGGTCTCGCGGACGACGCCGAAGAACTCGTCGAGAGCCGCGGACTCCTCGGGGAACTCGGCCTTGAGCCGGGCCAGGTAGGTCGAGAGGTCGGCGGGCACGGCGAAGCGCGAGCCGTCGGGGAAGTGGAAGGTGTCGACCGGGTCCATCTTGACCCAGCCGGTGCGCACCCCGAGCTCCCCGAGGAGTCGGCCGGTCAGCGTCTCCGGATTGCCGAGCAGCGGATAGAAGTGGGTGGCCGCGTCGAACGTGAAGCCGCCGCGCCGGAAGGTGCTGCAATAGCCGCCCACCATGTAGTGCTGCTCGACGAGGAGCGTCTTCAAGCCGGCCCGCGCCAGGAGGTTTGCGGTGATCAGGCCGCCGATCCCGGCGCCGACGATCACGGCGTCGTAGCGGGGATCGGGCGCGCGGCGGAGGCCGCGGAACAGGCGTTTCAAGGCCGCGTCTCCGGACGGTTGCGGCCGTACTCTTCGTGAGCCTGGACGAACTCGCCGCTGGCGATGGCGGCTCCCATGGAGAGATCTCCGGCGAGGACGAGGGCGGCGGCGATCTCGGCGAGCTTCGGCGCGTGGCCGGTGCCGGCGCAGCCGAGCATCTCCAGGCACTCGCGGGCGGTGCCGAGGCCCGTGCCGCCGCCGACCGTGGCCACGGTCAAGGAGGGGAGGGTCGCGGTGGCGTAGAGATCCCCTTCCCCGATGACCTCGAAGGTGGTCACACCCACGGCCGAGTTGGCGACGTTGGCCACGTCCTGGCCGCAGGCGATGAACAGCGCGGTCAGGCCGTTGGCGTAGTGTCCGTTGTAGCCCAGGGTGCCTCCCTGCACGTGGCCGAGCATCGTGTGGCGCCAGACGTCCGCCATCTGCTCCGGGGTGGCGTGAAGCCAGGCGCGGCAGACGCGGGCGGGGAGGCGGGCTCCGGCCACGACCTTCTTCCCCTTGCCGCCGGCGAAGAGCGAGCCGGCCGCACGCTTCTCCCCCTCCAGGCCGCTGAAGATGAGGTGGCGCCGCGCCGGCGTGTTCGCGACCAGCCACTGGCACGCGCGATCGGTCGCCTTGACGATCATGTTCATGCCGTGCGCGTCGCCTGTCGAGTAGCAAAAATGGACCATGACCTCGCGGCCCACGGGGCGCGGCTCCAGGCGCAGGAGCTTGCCGTGGCGGGTGGTCGACTCGGCTTCAGCCTTGAGGGTCTCGAAATGCTCCGGTAAACGGCGGACGAACTCGGCGGCCTCGGCGACGCCGTCGAAGACGAAGACCGGGGTCACGCGGTTCTCGTCCATGTAGAGGCGGACCGTAGCTCCCCCGGCGCGGGTGATGGCCGCCGCTCCCCGCTCGTAGGAGCGGACGAGCGCTCCTTCGGTGGTGGCGAGGGGGACGTAGAACGTGCCCTGGGCGTGCTCGCCATGGATTAGCAGAGGCCCGGCCGCGCCGAGCGGCACCTGGGCGGCGCCGATGGGGTTCTCGATGTTTCCGCGCAGGGCTTCGCCCGGGAGGGTGGAGGCGCCGACCTGGTCGAGCGAGGCGCCGGTCGTCTCTTCGATCCAGCGGCGGCGGGCGGCGATGTCATCGCCGGCGTAGCCCTGGTCTTCGAAACGGGGGACGAGGCCCCCACTGGCAGGGGGGCTCACGCCGCCTCCACCACGACCGCGCAGCACTGCCCATCCGTGCTGGCGGCATGCAGCAAAGCCAGACGCGGCCGGCGGTCGAGCCGGCGGGTTTCCGCGGACACTCCACCGAGAGGAAATCCCTCCTCCGTCGCCTCCAACCCCGTCACGCCCGGCACCACGCCCTCCTCGAATACTCCGAGGGCGGTCAGCGCCTGGAAGGCTCCCGAGGCGCCGAGCGCTTCGCCGAGCTGGGCCTTGGGGACGGCGCCGGGGATGTCCGCGGCGCGCGACCCCAGGACTTGCGCCACACCTCGCGCTTCGGCGCGGTCTCCTCGCACGCTGCCGTTGGCGGAGAGGACGAGGAGGTCGAGATCCTTGGGCTCCACCTCGGCGTCCTCCAGGGCGAGACGGACAGCGCGGGCAACCGCCTCTGCCGCGAAATTCTCGTCCTCGCCAATCGAGGGATCAAAGGTGGTGCCATGGCCTCGCAGCGTGGCGAGGATCCGGGCGCCGCGCGCGGCGGCTCCCTCGGCGCTTTCGAGCATCAGGGCCGCGGCCCCTTCGGCGAGCGCGAAGCCATCGCGCCGCGCGTCGAAGGGGACCGGCCGCTCCCCGAGGCGTCCGGCGCGCTCGTGGCCGAGGAACGACTCGAAGCAGAGCTCCTCGGCGCCGCCGGCCACGAGAGCCCCGGCACGGCCATCGCGGATCAGGTCGGCGGCATAGGCGAGAGCCAGGAGGCCCGAGGCCTCGCCGCCGGTGATCGTCGAGTTGATCCCTCGCAGGTCGTGCCAGATGGCGGCCTGGCCGGCCGCGGCGTTGATCACGCTGTTGGCGAAGTCGAGCGGGCTGGCGTAGGAGGGGCCGAGCTGCACGGCGCGGCGGTCGAACTCGGCGATCGTGCGCACGCTGCAGAACATGGTGCCGAGGACGAGCCCCACCTCGCGGGCGGCCCGCATCTCGGCGGTCCAGCCGCTTCCCTCCAGGGCCTGTTGCGCGGCCACCAGCAGGAGGCGGGCCGTGCGGTCCACCGGCCGCAGGTTGCGGTCGCCCAGGTAGTCGCGCGGCTCGAAGGGGCGGATCTCCCCGGCGGGACGGGGAGTCACACCGTCCAATGGAAATAACTCGATAGGTTTGAGCGCGCTCCGCCCTTCGCAGAGCCCGGCGTGCAGGCCGGCCGGCGAGTCGGCGATGGGGGCGAGCGCTCCGGCTCCGGTGACGACGACCTTCGGCATCAGGCTTCGACCCTCCGGAATATCACGGAGGCGTTGTTGCCGCCGAAGGCGTAGGCGTTGTTCATCGCCACGCGCACGTCGTGCTGCCGCGCCTGGTTCGGCACGTAGTCGAGGTCGCCGTCCGGCTCCTCCAGGTTCATGGTCGGCGGGATCCAGCCGGTGGCCACGGCGAGCGAGCAGACCAGGGCCTCGATCGCCGAGGCCGCGCCCATGGTGTGGCCGATCATCGACTTGACCGAGCTCATCGGCGTGCGCGGCGCGGCGTCGCCGAAGACGCGCAGCACGGCCAGGGTCTCCAATCGATCGTTCGTCGGCGTGCCCGTGCCGTGGGCGCTGACGTAGCTGACGTCCTCGGGTTTAAGGCCGGCGTCGCCGAGGGCGCCCGTCATGGCGCGGGCGGCGCCGTCCCCTTCCGGATGGGCGGCGGTCATGTGGTGGGCGTCGCAGGAGAGTCCGTAGCCCGCCACCTCGGCGTAGATGCGGGCGCCGCGGGCGCGGGCACGCTCCAGGGTCTCGAGCACGAGGATCGCCGCGCCCTCGCCCGGGATCATCCCCTTGCGGTTCTTGTCGAAGGGCTGGCAGCGCTCGGGCGCGATGGCGCCCAGGCGGTGGAAGCCCGAGTAGGTGATGCGCGAAAAGGCGTCGGCGCCTCCAGCCAGCATGACGTCGGCCCGGCCGCGCCGCAACAGGTCGAGGCCGTGGGCGATGGCATAGTTGCCCGCCGCGCAGGCGGTCGGAATCATGGTGCACACGCCGGCCAGCCCGAGCTCGCGGGCGACGTGGGCGGCGATCATGTGACAGGGATAGAGGGTGATGAACTCGGCGCCGATCGCGCCGGTCGCACCGGCCAGGAAACGGTCGTTGAGCTTCTCCACCTCGCGCGGCTCGCCCGAGGTCGTGCCCATGGCCACGCCCGCGCGCTCCGGAGCGACCTCGCCGGGCGCGATCCCGGCGTCCTCCAGGGCCATGCGGGCGGCGGCCACGGCGAGCTGCGAGGCGCGGCCGAGCCGCGCCGGATCGAGCGTCCGCACCCAGGGAGCGGGGTCGAAGCCGCGGACCTCCGCTCCCAGATGCGTGCTGAATTTGCCGGTATCGAACGATTCGACCGGGGCGAAGCCGCTCTGCCCGGCGAGGAGGTGGTCCCAGACCTCCTCTTTGCCGGCGCCGACCGGCGTGACCGCCCCGAGGCCGGTCACCACCACCCGGCGCGACATCACATCGCCCCGGCCTGCACGCCCGACAGCTCGCCGAGGCGCTCGTGCACCAGGGCCACCATCTGCGGCAGAGTGTGAATCTCCTTGTAGCGTTCGTCGGGCAGGTTCAGCTTGAAGGCCAGGTCGACGTCGACCCCGATCTCCAGGAGCGACAGCGAGTCGAGCTTCAGGTCGTCGCGCAGCGAGTCCGCATCCCCGATGCGCTTCGGGTCGAGCCCGGCGATATTGCCGATGATCTGCTTGATCTTGTCCAGGATCTCTACGTTGCTCACGTCTCCACCTCCGTAAGAACTGCCACTGCGATCCAGGGACCGGACGGCTTCCGGTGGCACCCGGGACGTTCAGGCGTGGCAGGGACCTCCCTCGTTACACCGGACCTTCACTGGACGATGCATCCAGAAACAAACATTGTACAGAAACTGCATCCAAACGTCAGAGCTATCCTCCTCAGGGGCAGGTCGCAAAAGCCTGAACGTCCTGGACCGGCGCGAAGGCCCGGCCGCTCGGGTTGAAGTAGCTCCGCACGCGGCCGGTCTCCGTGTCGGTCACGGTGATCACGACCTGCACGTTGGTGAGGCCGCTGGCGAACACCCAGAAGCGGTCGAATCCGGCGCAGGCGTCGAGCACCTTGACCACCAGCTCGGTGTTGTCGGCGTTGAAGAACCAGAAGCGGCCGGAGTCGTCCCCGAGGCTCACCGCATTGCCGGCCCCCGCGCCATCGGCCGTGCGCCAGGTCGCCTCGGCCTTGAACCGCCCGCCGGCCAGGCAGAGCGTAGATGGACCGGGGACGCAGGTGGACACCGCGGCGACCGGCCGCAGAAAGCCGAAGAAGACGAGGTCGGCCAGGGCGCGTCCGCTCTCCAGGCCCGCCTCGTTGTCGAACTGCCAGTGGATGCCGCCGTAGATCCGGCTCTGCCCGGCCTCGTCGGCGGCCTGCGAGAAGCTGGTGAACGAGCGCGTCACGCCCGGCAGGCCGTCCGAGGTGGTGCTGAAGGCGATCGCGTCGGTGCCGAAGAAGTGGGCGAGGAGCCGCGAGCTCGCGCCGCTGAACGTGCTGTGGCCCGAGGAGTAGGACGGGAACGGCGGCGTCGCGATGAGCGGCAGCCACGACGGGTCGGCCTCGGTGTCCGGGTTGCCGTCCTGGTCGGCATGCTGGATGCCGGTGACCGGACGCCAGTTGTTGTAGGCGTACTTGACGTCCCAGGAGACGATGGCCGCGTCGGCCACGGTGATTGACAGGAGGGCGAACAGACGGGCGTTCTCGTGCAGGCTGAGGGCACGGTCCCGGGAGAGGCCGCTGGCGATCGTGATCCAATGCCCCGGCGGCGTCTCGGTGCCCGCGCCGTCGGCCCAGAAGAGGGCGATCTGCGTCTGGTCGGCGGTGCGGTTCGGGCTGTTGACGCGGCCGATCCGCTTGACCTCGCGGAAGGCGGCCAGATATTCGGCCGAGTTCGGCGACGGCGGCGCCGGCGGACGGAGCTCCGCGCTGCTCGTCATCGCCCACGGCGTGACGTACGGCCAGTTGGGCAGCAGGGGCGGAGCGAAGGCCGGGGGCGTCGCGAGCCACCAGCCGCCGCCCAGGGGCGCCTCCCAGGCGTCGGTGGCGCCGGAGTGATCGTCGGCGCGGAGCTCCACGATGGCCTCCGCGACGAGCTCGCCCCACTTGAGGCCGGACACCTTGGCCTGCCCGTTGGGAATGGCGGCGAGCGAGGCCGCCTTCGCGGCGTCGAACGTCGCCTGCTGGGCCGGATACAGGGCGACCAGGGCCTCGTAGGCCGCGGCAACGGCGGCGGCCTCCGGCGACGCGCCGGCCGGAGCGGGATCGGTCACGGCATAAGGGGCATACCCGCCGAGGATGCCGTTGACCGCGTCATAGATCGACACGTTGACGCACGCCATGGCGCGCGCCGCCTTGGGCGGCGGGGTCTTGTCCACGCGGATCGCATCGAGGAGAACCTCGTTCCAATCGAGGATCACGTCCGCGCGGGCCGCACCCGCAAATCCCAGCAACGCGACGATCAAGAATGCTCCGAGACAAAGCCTTCGCATAAGAATCTCCCTGAACGGACAAGAAAACTACGGTTCTCCGCTCTCCTCCCGCTTCTCCCAGAGACGGGCCAGAAGCGGCAGGAACCCGGACCCGGTCTCCGGCTCGACGACCTCGCGCTCGCGCGGCTCGGGGGAGACCAGCAATTGCTCAATGAGGCTCAGCGTATCCCAGCTCACCCATCCCTCGACGATCTTGCCGCCGGTGATCCGCAGGAAGTCGATCCCGGTCGTCACGGTCTCGCGGCCGGTGGGCGGCAACCCCAGGAGGTCGCCGGTGTTGCGCCCATGGGCGGTCCAGCGGGACACCACCAGATCCCCCTCCGCCACCAGCTCGTCCGCCGTGACCCGGATGTCGCTGAAGGCGAGGCGGTAGAACAGGACGAGCTGCGCCACGGCGTCGGGGCCGCTCATGAAGTCGGTGGCGAAGGGGACGCGCGCATGGATCCGGCAGTCGCGGTCGATGATCTCGTCCGCGATGGCGAGGTCGCCGGTGTTCCACAGGTCTTCGCGGAAGCGGCGGGCGATCTCCTTGGCGCTCACTTCGCGACTCCGGACCGCGCGACGATCCCTCTCCCCTCCTCCACCGTGATGAATTGATTGGCCGGCACGTCGGCCAGCCGCTGCTTCAGGCCGCTCGGCCACTCGATGTCCAGGGTGGCCTTCGCGTCCTTCCCCAGCCCGAAGGTCAGCGCCAGGTCGCTCTGCGAGCAGTAGGAGGAGCCGCTGCGCACGGTGCTCCACTGCCGGCCGGCCGTGGGGCTCGCCACCCGCACCACGGCGCCGAGGCCGTCGCGGTTCGACTTCGTGCCCACCGTGCGCACGCACAGCCAATGGTTGCGGTTGCCGCCGTCGTTGCGGAACAGGTAGGCGGGACCGTGGTTGGTGGTGAGCAGGACGTCCAGATCGCCGTCCCGGTCGTAATCGCCGTAGGCGGCGCCCCGAGCCACGACCGGCCGGTTGAGCTCGGCCCCCAGGCGCGCACCCACCGGCTCGAACTTGCCGGCGCCCAGGTTGCGGAAGACGAGCGGCGGCTGCCGGTAGGCGACGCGCGGCTGCACGCGGCCGATCTCCTCCTCGATGTGGCCATTTGCCGCGAACAGGTCGAGGAGGCCGTCCAGATCGTAGTCGAAGAAGAAGACGCCGAAGCTCAAGGTCAAGAGGCTCGCCCGCCCCACGGACGAGGCCGGCGCCTCGTCCACGAAGATGCCGCTCCCCTCGTTGTGATAGAGAGCGAGCATCTCGTTCGAGAAGTTGCCGACCAGGAGGTGGGGACGGCCCGAGCGGTCGTAGTCCGCGGCGTCGGCGCCCATGGCGCCGCGCGCGACGCCGTCCTCGCCGAACGCCACGCCCGCCTCCAGCCCCTCCTCGGCGAAGGTGCCGTTCTTCTGGTTGCGGTAGAGCTTGTTCGGCTGCGTGTCGTTGGCCACGAACAGGTCGGGCCAGCCGTCCACGTCATAGTCGAGGACGGCGACGCCCAAGGCCTTCCCCTCCTGCCCCACGCCGGCCTTGGCGGTGGCGTCCTGGAACTTGCCGCCTCCGAGGTTGCGGAAGAGCTTCGAGGAGGTCCCCTTGTACGACTCGGGCGTGCAGTAGGACTTGGTCGAGCCGTCGAGCGAGCACCACAGGTCCTTGTCCGGGCTCCACTGCACGTAGTTGGCGACGAAGAGGTCGGCCTTGCCGTCGCGGTCGTAGTCGAGCCAGGCGGCGCTGGTGCCGAAGCTCGCGTTCTTGATCCCCGCCGCCGCGGTCACGTCCCGGAATTTGCCCCCGCCCAGATTCTTGAACAGGCGGTCCCCTTCGAGCGCCGTGACGTACACGTCCTCTTTGCCGTCGTTGTCGTAGTCGGCCACCGCCACGCCGAGGCCGTACATCGAGACGTCGAGCCCGCTCCCTTTCGTGATCTCGGTGAACGTGCCGTTCTTGTTGTTGCGGTAGAGGGCGTGGAGCGACTTGCGCCCCCCCTTCTTGGACGGCGCCCAGTCCTTGCTGTTGATCAGCAGGACGTCGAGCCAGCCGTCGCCGTCGGCGTCGAAGAAGGCGCCGCCGGCGCCGAGCGTCTCCGGCAGAAACTTCTTGCCGGCCCGGCCGCTGTTATGGGTGAACTTGATCCCGGCCTGGGCCGTCACGTCGGTGAAGCGGAGGCCCGCCGGAGGCGATGCTGGTTTGGGCGCGGGCTTCGCGGGCGGCGCGGCCGCCGCGATGACGGCCGACAGAACCGCTCCAGAGAGCAGGGCGAGCATTGCGGTCTTCAACGTCTAACCTCCGGCGATGGCGGATTCGGGCGCCGCGGGGCGCGCCGGGATGTTGGAGATCGGGGGGAGGGGCACGGACTCGTGCTCGTGGATCTGCTGCCGCTCGTTGTTGTCCTCGGGGCTGCCGCTGCGGCGCACGGCTGTGATCGCCTGCGACGACTCGTCGGCCTTGAAGCGGCGGAAGAGCTTCTCTTCGCGCTCGGCCTTCCCGGCGTCGCCCAAGGCGCGCCAGCAGAGCATCGCCGTGTAGTGCATCTGCACGTCCTCGGGATCGACGAGACAGACCCGCTCCAGGAATTTGAGCGCCGCGCGGTAGTCGCGCTTCAGGAACAGGAGACGGGCCATCTGGTTGAGCACCACGCGGTCGCGCGGGTACTTGGCCTCCACCGCGCGCAGCGAGGCCAGGGCGGCGTCATAGTCGCCGTCCGACTTCTCGATCGATGCTTTGAAGAAATGGATGCGGCCGAGGCTCGAGTCGATCGCCAGCGCCTTCTGGACGTACGGCTTGGCGCGCTCCATCTCGCCTTCGCGGATGAGCGCCCGGGCCACGTTGAGCCATCCGTCGGCGTACGACGGATCGGCCTCGGTGACGCGCTGGAAGGCATACTCGGCGCCTTTGAGGTCGCCCTGGAGCAGCATGCCGATCCCCCAGTCGTTCCAGCGCTCCCAGTCCTCCTTGACCACCGCCGGCTTCCAGGTGGGCGCGGGGTCTCCCGGGGCGGCGAGCTCGATCCGCGCCTCGTCCGTGGCGAGCACGGTGATCGGCAGGTCGGGGATCTCTCCCTTGATCTTGCCGGAGACGTTCGCCGGGATGTTCTCCTTGTCGAACGAGTACTCGAGGCTGTTGGAGTGGGCCGAGACGAGCTGCGGCCCCTGGCCCGGCTTGGGCTGGCCGGCATAGGAGAACTGCGTGTAGTAGTGGGCGAACTTGCGGTGGTTGAGCTTCGCCGTGAGCGTGATCGGTCCGCGCGCGCCCTCCGGGATGTGCATCCGGTAGTGCACGGTGTCGGCGGCGCCGGGCGGGATCAGGCGCGTGTAGAGGACCGACCGCGCCTGCCAGGCGTTGCGCTTGTTGATCGGGTTTCCCTCGCCGTCCAGAGCCCAGGAGCGGTACATGTGGGCGCCGGCTTCCACCGGGCCCTTGCCGCCGTCCTCCACCATGCCGCTCCAGAAGATCACGCGGCCGTCGGCGTCCTTCGCCTGGAGCTCCAGCCAGACGTCGAAGGCATCCACGGTGCCGCCCGGGAAAAAGTGGCCGATGGCGCGCGTGCGGACCACCACGTCGACCTTGACGGTCGAGCCCGGCTTCAGACGGACCCCGGAGCGGTCGACCGGCGCCGCCACCTCGCCGACCTCGCGCAGGAAGACGGGACCGGCCTGCTCGGCCTCCTCGCCCACGGCGAACGTCGAATTGATCTGAGGTCCGCTGTTTTGCGGGGCGGACCGGCGGATCATCGCCGTCTCCCCGGCCCCCTGCCCGGCCGGCGACACGGCGAAGATGTCGACCGTGATGAAGCCGGACTTGAGGAAGCCTTCGACGACCTTCATCTGCTCCGCGTCTTTGTTCACGTAGGCGAGGGCCGTGTTGGCCGCGGGGAAGCGGTGCGAATGGACGAAGCCGTCCTGGTTGCCGGGATCGTTCGATTCGACCAGCGGCATGTGGCAGCCGGCGCAGGTCTTGGTCTGCTTGGGATAGTAGAACGAGCGCGCGCCCTGGCCCGAGACGCCGCTCGCCTGCCAGTTGTCATAGTCGTTGAAGCCGCGGAACCAGCGGTAGGCGTTCACCGGCACGTCGAGGTGCACCTTGTGGCAGGAGGCGCAGAACTCGGCATTGTCGCGCATGAACGGCTTCATGAACGTTTTCTTGTGCGGCTCCGGATCCATGTAGGTGAGGAACCGGTCCATGCGGCGGATCACCGGGTTCTTGCTGTTCGCCAGCTCATGGAGCGGCGGATATTCGATCGTGAAGTCGCCGTTGCCCATCGAGCTGTGGACGGCCGTGATCGCATGGCACGAGGTGCAGGCGAGGCCGGCGTGCGCCTCGGGCGTGTCGATCTGATCTTTGATCGGGCGCTCGAAACGGCCATTGAAGAAAACCGCGTGATCGTGGCAGCCGGCGCACCATTTGCTGGGCTGCGGGCCGACCACGTCCTGCATGTATTCGATCGACTTCCGGTAGAACTGGTTGTTGAACGATCCGAAGTGGTGCGCGGAGCTGTTCCACTGCGCGTAGATGTCCTTGTGGCACTCCCCGCAAGTGGCGGAATCCATGAAGAAGTTGGAGGGGATGATGCCGCCGACGTTGGTGCGCGCCGACGAGGGGAAGAACGGCGACTTCGGCCCCTCGCCCTCCTCGTGCATGGAGGTCGGCACGACGAGGGGATTGCGGATCTCGCGCACCGGCGGGTTCGCCTGCCGGTAGACGGCCATCACGACCGGCAGCGCCACCAGCAGGAGGACGGCCGCGAGGAAGACCCGGCTGAAGCGCCGCCACTCCCCGCCTACCGTGGCCTTGCGCCAGACCCAGGGGACGAGGGCCGCCACGGCGAGGCCGGCGGAGAGGATGTGCGTCCAGAGCAGCCAGCGGTTCGGCACGACGTTGCCGGCGATCGCGAGGCCGATGCCGGCGACCAGCGCGACCGTGAAGAGGACCGCCGGCACCGCGAGCTCGCGCCCCAGGTCCGGCCGGCGCCGGAACAGCAGGCCCACGGCCCCCGCCAGGACGAGCCCCAGGAGGAAGTGGATCAGCACGTTCCCCATGTAGAAGACCGTGGGATCGGCGAACGCCGCGATGTAGGCGGTGTTGACCAGCAGCGCCAGGAACAGCACCGCGGTTGTCCTGATCCCAGGTCCGGTTTCTAACTTCCATCGGCTCATTCGCGGATCTCCTCTCGTCCCCGCAGCGGGTGCAACAGACGGAGGGCGGGGCGGGTGTTGTAGTGCTCCCGGTACAGCGTGTGAACGCCGTCGGCCGGGAAGCGCTCGCCCTCCGGGTACGGGTATTGGGACATGCCGTGGAACGGCAAGGGCTCGACGGTCTGGGAAAACGCGGTGTTGGCGTCCGCGTCCTTGGCCCAGCCGTCGACCATCAGCAGGAAGTCGCGCCGCCAGCCGTCAGGGAGCATCGGCATTTCGGCGGCCTCGAAATGGAGCCGGACCTCGTCTCCCGACCCGAGGATCACGAGGCGGTCGTCGAGGTCGGCGAGGAGCGGCCGCACGTCGCCGTAGCGGGTGTAGAGCCCCGGCGTGGGGTTCCACATCGAGACCGGCATCCAGCTCTGGTAGTCGAAGCTCTCGGGCTGCTTGCGCTCGGGATGGACCACCGGCTGCGAGAAGCCGCGGTAGGAGAGCGCCGCCCGCTCGGGAGCGACGCCGGTCAAGGTGACCTCGGGCTCCTCCGCCGCAGCCAGGAAGATCTCGTCCCAGTAGACACAGAGGCTGGTCACGATCCGCACCTCGCGCGAGGCCGACAGGAACTTGTCCGTCAGATCGACGACGATCGTCTTCGGCTTGCCCGCCGGGATGCCCATGTCGTCGATGACCGTCGTCCAGT
The DNA here is from genome assembly GCA_035264905.1 of Thermoanaerobaculia bacterium. GTDB lineage: Bacteria > Acidobacteriota > Thermoanaerobaculia > Multivoradales > UBA5704 > UBA5704. Next base: position 24,301 of record DATFPH010000052.1, on the reverse strand, counting down.
CTCCATTCTCGTCCTTTACCTGGAGAGAAGGGAAGACAAGGCCCGTCTTCGACTCCTGGGCGGCGCCGAGGAACGTGCTGCCGTCCGCCCAGTCGACCCAGCCGGAGAGGACCAGGATGGCGCGTCCGTCGGGGACAGCGTCGCCGAAATCCAGCTCCAGGGAGTGCAGCTCGGCGATCCCCGCGGCGTTGCGGCGGAAGCCGTCGGGATAGGCGCGGTCGCGGGCGAGCAGACGGTCGCGCACGTCGGCGCCCCGATGGTCATTGGATCGATAGGCGCGCGCGCGCACCGGCCGGACCTTCTCGCGGACGCCGAACAGCCGGAAGTCGGGAAAGGGCGGCGCCTTGAACTTGTCATTGGTGAAGATCTCGACGTCCGCGGGATGATCGACCGCGAGGAGCCGGATCTGGTCGAGATAGGAGACCTCGCGCAGCTCCTCGGTGATCCGGACCTCGTAGCGGCCGTCGGCCGGCACCAGCGACTCGCCGGAGATCTGCACGAATTCGTCGTGATCCACCGGGAAGTAGGTGCCGTCGCCCGCGCTGGCGCCCAGGGGAGCGACGCCGAGGACGTCGGTGATGAACTCGAACTCGCGGCCGTTCCAGGTGAAGATCATCGGACAGGAGCCGGAGAGGCGCGGCGCCTCCCTTATGGAGAGAAAACCGGCGAGGGCGCCCGCGCTCTTCTTCGTCTCGTTCTGGATCAGCCCGTTCGGCCAGGTGATGCGCACGGTGTCCACCTCGGCGCGGTTGCCCAGGCCGAAGACGAGAGGCACGCCGCGGTAGAGCTTCTTCTGGTAGAGCGATCCGGCCCGCACCTCGACCTCGGCCCCGGGGGCGAGCTTCAAGTTTTTCACCCCTTCGAGCCCGACGGTGAGCCAGCGGCTCGACGTTTCCGTGACGTTGCGCAGCCGACGCAGGACGCCGTCCTTTCCCACCGTGGCGAGATCGACGCGGCCGTCGCCGTCGAAGTCGGCCGCGGCGATGGCGGCCAGGGGCGCGGCCGAGATCTTTTCAGCCGTGATCAGCTCGGCGGCGCCGCGGTTCTCCAGATCGGCGAGAACCGAGGGGCCGGCGCCCGGCAGCTCCGGACCGGCGGCGAGCCGGCCGCGCGGGCTCCGCTCATTGCGCACCAGGCGCCCCGGCGTCTGTCCTGGAGCCAGGAGGTCGGTCCAGCCGTCCTGGTCGACGTCCTCGGCCATCAGGAACGCCGCGCCCGCGGGGATCGCGTCGAGCGGCTCGGCCTCGTACACCCCGCTCAGGCGGTCGCGGTAGAGCACGCCGCTCCGCCCCGCGTAGGCCACGGCAAGGTCGATTCCCTGCGTGTCGGCGACCACGTCGAGCACGGCGGCGGCGGTGGCCGGCGCCTGGACGAACGGGAAGCGCGCGGTCTCGTCGCTCCACCCGGCCGGACCCTGGTTGCGCAGCAGGGCCGCGCCGTCGCCGAGGAGGACCAGGTCCACGTCGTAGTCATGGTCGAAGTCAAGCCAGACCGCGTGGCGGAAGCTGCCGGCCGGCAGCGACGCCGACGCCTTCTCGAACTTGCCGCCAGCGTTGCGCCAAAGGGAGGGAGCCGGCGACAGGATGGCGAGATCAGGCAGGCCGTCGTTGTCGAAGTCGCCCGGAGCGACCGCCACGATGTCGCGGGTCTCCTCCAGGCCGGTCGCGGCGACGCGCTCGGTGCCGCCGAGCCAGAGCTGCAGGCCGGCGGACGAGGCGGCGAGAAGGTCGGGCTTGCCGTCGCCGTCGGCGTCGAGGACGTGGAGGGCGGCAGTGGCTGGGTCGAGGCCCTTCGCGAGGTCCGCGGTCTCCCACTTCACAGAGGCCGGCTGGAAGCCGGCGCTCCCAGCGGCGGTCCCGGGGATTTCGTCCAGGACCTCGGAGTACCAGCTCCACTCCAGGTCCTCGGGGACGGCGGCGCCCTCCTGCGCGGCCTTGATCTCCTTGAACTTCGCGAGCTCGCGGGCGGAGTCTTCGGCGCGCCCGGCCTGCTTGTAGGCATTGAAGAGCTGAAAATGCGGGCCGGCGAGGTTGGGGCCGAGGCGCGCCGCTTCCTCGAAGTGCTTCAGGGCCAGCTCGGGCTTGCCGGTCAGCTTGTAGAGCGTGCCCAGGTTGTAATGGGAGACGGACTCGTCGGGCACCCGGGCGATCATCCCCTCGAATTGCGCGATCGCCGGGTCGTACTGCGAATCCCGCTTGAAGGCGATCCCCAGATTGAACCAGGTGTGCGGGAGGTCCGGGGCCTGCTTCTGGACCTTCTGGAGCTCGGCCACGCCCTCGGCGGTCTTCCCCGCCTTGAGCAGGGCGAGCGCATAGTTCAGGCGCTCGCGGGGCGACTCGGGCGCCAGCTCCAGCGCCTGCCGGAACTCCTCGACCGCCTCGTACTGTGTGGTCGGATTCTCGTAGAACGCCTTGCCCAGATTGCGATGATGCCAGAGCTGCTCCTCGCGGGCTGCCGGACCGGGGGCCGGGGCCGCGGCGGACAGGAAAAGCGCCAGGATGGCGAGCAACGGCCTCACGTCCCCTTTCCCTCGCGGATCGTGGTGATGCGGTCGAGCGGGGCGCTCGCCTTCTCTTTGCGGCCGCTCGGCCAGCGGATCTCGATCGAGTCGACCTTGCCGGCCGCTCCCAGGCCGAAATGCAGGCGCGTGGCGCTCTGGCTGGCGTAGCCGTTGCCGCCGTTGACCTCGCGGATCCAGGTCTGGTTGCCGGCGCGGACCGTGACGCGGGCTCCGATCGCGTCGCGGTTCGACTTCGTGCCGACCAGATGGAGCTCGATCCAGTGGCCGGTCCCCTCGCTGACGTTGCGATAGAGGAGCGCCTCCTGGTCCGCGTTGGTCTGATAGAAATCGAGGCGGCCGTCGTTGTCGAAGTCCGCCACCGCGACGCCGCGGCCGTCGCGGTCGTTGTCCACTCCCGCCTCGGCGGAGATCTCCTTGAACGTCTGAGCGCCCAGGTTCTTGAACAGCTTCTTCTTCTGATAGCCGCTCCAGCTCATGTCGCCGATCGCCGGCCAGCTGTTGACGTCGGTGAAGTCGACGCCGGGGCGGATGATCATTTCGACCAGGACGGGGATGTAGTTCTCCCGGCTCGCCGAGCGCAGCCCGTTGGCGGCGAAGAGGTCCTCCCAGCCGTCGTTGTCGAAGTCCGCGAACTTGGCGGCCCAGCCCCAGAGGGTGTTGCAGGTGCCGGTCTCCTTCGACAGGTCGGTGAACGTGCCGTCGCCGTTGTTGTGCCACAGCATGTTGCACTCTTTCATGTACTCGTCCGTGATGTTGGTGACATACACGTCGAGCCAGCCGTCGCGGTCGTAATCCGCGACGTCCACGTTCATCCCCTTCTTCGTGTCGAACCCGACGGCGTCTTTCGTGACGTCGCGGAAGGTGCCGTCGCCGTTGTTGAAGAAGAGCCGGTCGGTGCCGTAGTCTCCGGCCAGATAGAGATCCTGATCGCCGTCGTTGTCGAAGTCGGCGTGGCCCACGTCCAACGTCCAGCCGGTGTGGTGCGAGAGGCCCGCCTTCTCCGTCACCTCGGAGAAGCGGATCTTTCCGGTACCCGGCGCGGTGACGTTGCGCCAGAGCGTGACGCCGCCGCCGTTCTTCGCATCGTCCAGGTTGTCGGGCAACACGTGCGGAGTGGGGAGATCGATCAGATTGACCGGCGGGAAATAGTTTCCCAGCAGGACGTCGAGCCGGCCGTCGTTGTCATAGTCGAACGCGATGGCGGCGATCGAGTTGCCGAACTTGTCGAGCCCCGAGGCGGCGGAGACGTCCTCGAACTTTCCGTTCCCCTTATTCCGGAAGAAGAGCGGCGTGCCGAAGCGCGCCAGCAGCAGGTCGCGGTGCCCGTCATTGTCGGCGTCGAGCCAGAGGGCGTCGGCCACGATGGATTTCGGATCATTGCCGCCGGTCACTCCCGAGGCCGCGGCCACGTCGGTGAACGTCAATTTGCCGGAGGGCACCAGGTCGTTGCGCAGCAGGTGGTGCGGCTTGCCGACGTCGGAGTCGACCACGAAGAGATCGAGATCCCCGTCGTTGTCGAAGTCCGCGGCGGCCGCGGAGGCCCCGCCCGCGGTGAACATGCCGAGCACGTCCGCGTGCTTGCCGCTGAACTTGTGGGTATGGTGCAGGATGCGGGCTCCGGCCGCGCCGCCGATCTCCTCGAAGCGCAGAGTCCCCGCACCGGCCGCTGCTCCCGACAGACCCGGCAGCGCGGCGAGCACCGCCCAGAGGGCGAGCCGGCGCGCCATGGTCAATTCCCCTCCACCAGCGGCAGCAGATTCGTATCCACCCGCTTGTTGGGGTCGAGTTGCTCGTTGACGTAGGTCTCCAGCTCCTCGGGTGTGCCGGCGCGGGAGAGACGCGCCTGGAGCTGCGGGTCGCCGGGGAACAGTTGCAGACCCTCCTGCCAGACCGTCTTCGCCTTGTCGAGCTGATCGGTCTTCCAGTAGCCGTCGCCCAGGGCGACGAACGAGCGCGCGTAGACCGGCTTCTTCTTCTCCTCCTTGCGGGCGATCGCCACCGCCTCCTCCAGATCGGCGACGCCCAGCGGGGCGCGGCCGAAGACCTTGGGCCAGTAGAGATAGCTGTTGCCGCGGGTGTAGAGGGCGAGCCAGCTCTTGCGGATCTCGATCGACTTCGAAAACTGGGTGAGCGCGTTGTTGGCCAGGATCACCTGGGTGATCGATCCCGCCGCGGGGATCTTGTCGACATAAGCGAAGCCGAAGTTGAGCCAGGCGTTGGCCGCCTGCGGATGAGCGGCCACCAGCTTCTCGAAGAACTCCAGAGCGCGGTCGTACGCGCCGGCCTGGATCACGGCCATGCGGTAGTCGCTCGCGGCCCGCAGGTTCTCGGGATCGGCGGCGACCGCCGCTTCGAGCCGCGGCAGGGCGGCCACGGCCTTGTCGTCCGCCAGGGCGGGGAGGCACCAGACCAACGCGGTGAGCGCGAGGAGGGCGATGCGTCTCATTTCTTCTTCACGACCTCGAATGGAAATATTTTCTTCGGGTCCCCCTCGACGAGGCGGACGTAGCGGCCGGCCGGGAGGTTTTCGAAAACCTGGCGGAGGCCGGAAGGCCAGAGCACCTCCAGCTTGTCGATCCGCTCCGCCGCGCCCAGGCCGAAGTGAACGCGCCGGCTGCTCCCGGCCGCGAAACCGTTGCCGCCGTCGACGAAGCGGAGCTGCGTCCGCCCGCCCGCGGTCAGACGGAGGCGCGCCCCGACACCCTCACGGTTGGAGCGCTTCCCCTCGAGCAGGAAGCCGGCCCAATGCGGCGCAGGTGCGGGCGTGACGTTGCGGTAGAGGAACGGCAGGTTGTTCGCGTTCGAGACGAACAGGTCGAGGCGGCCGTCGTTGTCGAAGTCGGCCACCGCGACGCCGCGGCCGTCGCGCGTCGAATCGAGACCGTGGCGCGGCGCCTCGTCCTTGAAGATCTGGCCGTTCTGATTGTGGAAGAGCTTCTTCTTCTGGTAGCCGGAGAGGCTCTTCTTCCCCATCGGCGGCCAGCTCCGCGCGTCCGCGAGGTCGACGCCGGGGCGGACGATCATCTCGAAGATGTCGGGCACGTAGCTCTCCGGGCCGGCGGACACCCAGCCGTTGACCACGTAGAGATCGAGCCAGCCGTCGTTGTCATAGTCGAAGAACTTGGCGCCCCAGCCCCAGCCCGTGTTGTACGTGCCGGTCTCGCGGGCCACGTCGGAGAACGTCACCTTGCCGTCCGGCCCGGGGCCGTTGTTGCGCCAGAGGAAGTTCCCTTCGCGCATGTAGTCGTCCGTGATGTTGGTCACGTAGATGTCGAGCCAGCCGTCGTTGTCGTAGTCCCCCCAGTCGGCGTTCATCCCCTTTTTCGTGTCGAAGCCGATGGCCTCTTTCGTCGCGTCGCGGAAGGTGCCGTCGCCGTTGTTCACGAAAAAGCGATCGGTGCCGAAATCGCAGGCCACGTACAGATCGTCGTCGCCATCCTGATCGGCGTCGGCATGGCCGAGGTCGAGCGTCCAGCCGGAGAGGGCGAAGCCCGCCGCTTTCGTCACGTCCCGGAACGTCCCGTCCCGCTGATTGCGCCAGACGGTCACGCCGCCGCCGTTGTCGGCCGTCTCGAAGCTCTCGGGGAAGAAGCGGGGGGTGTCCGGCTTGAAGATGTCGACCGGCTGGAAGTAGCTCCCCACGAAGAGATCGACCCAACCGTCGCGGTCGTAATCGAAGGCCACCGCGGTGATCGAGTTGGCGTAGCGCACCAGGCCCGCCTGAGCCGTCACCTCGCGGAATCGGGACCCCTCGTTGTGGTAAAGCTGGTTGTGGCCGAAACGGACCACGAAGAGATCGGGCCGGCCGTCGTTGTCGTAATCCAGCCAGAGGGCGTCGGCCGAGGCGTTGGAGGGATCATTGCCACCCGCCACGCCGGCCGCGGCGCCCACCTCGGTGAACGTGAAGTCGCCGTTGTTGCGATAGAGGAGATTCCTGCCGGTCTCGGCCGAATCGGTGACGAACAGGTCCTCGAAGCCGTCGCCGTCGAAGTCGGCCACCGCGGCCGCGGCGCCCAGGGCCGTGTAACCCGCCATGATCTCGGCGTACGGGTTCTCGAACACGCGGTTGCTGTGCTTGTGCGCCACGCCGGCGCGCTCCGTCACGTCCTCGAACCATCGCTCCGGAGCGCCCGCGGCCAGCGGGGCCGCAGCGGCAAGCACCGCCAGGAGGAACCCCACTTTCGACGTCATCGATCCGGAACCTCGTACCGCTTCTCGACCAGCTCCTCGCCTTCCGTGACCTGCACGATGCGCCCGGCCGCGACGTCGCGGAACTTCTGCACAATCCCGGAGGAGGGCCAGCGCACCGTCATCTCGTCCACCTTGTCCGCCGTCCCGAGCCCGAAGTGGAGCCGCAGAGCGCTCTGCGACGCGTAGCTGTCGCCGAGCACCACCTCCTGGGTCTGGACCTTGCCGCCGGCCTGGATCGTCACCCGCGCGCCCACGGCGTCACGGTTCGACTTGGTGCCCACCAGCTCGACCTGCAGCCAACGGCGCCCCGGCCCTACCTCGTTGCGCAGCAGCGCATGGCGCTCCGCCGAGGCGGCCACGGCGAGGTCCAGGGCTCCCCGGTTCCAGAAGTCGGCCACGGCCACGCCCCGGCTGTTGGCCAGCAGGTCGGTGCCGGCGGCGCGGCCGATCTCGCGGAACGTCCCGTCTCCGTTGTTCAAGAGGTGCCGGTTGCGCTCCCAGCCGTGCCACGACTGGACTCCGAAATGCCGCGGGTCGAAGAAGATGCCGGTCTTGTACTGGTCCTGGCTGCCCACGACGTTGTTCAGGAAATCGAGCTCGATCTCGGTGTCCGGATGATTGTAGACCCAACCGTTGGCGCTGTAGATGTCCTTCCAGCCGTCGTTGTCGAGGTCGGCGAGGACGGAGCCCCAGAACCAGCCCACGGGGTTGGCGTTGGTCTTCCAGGAGACGTCCTCGAAATTGGCTTGACCTGATGCGTTGGGTCCCCGGTTGCGCAGCAGGTGATTGCCCATGGCCATCTCCTGGAAGACCTGGACGAACCCGAAGCCGGACTGGCGGAAGATCTGGAAGTACAGGGGCATATCGGACTTCCAGACACCCTGGCGCCAGGAGTTGGCCATGTAGCGCATCACCGTGGGCTTCTCGGCGAACCAGGCGTGCTCGGAGCGGATGTCGGCCGTGTAGATGTCGAGCCGGCCGTCGTTGTCGTAGTCGCCGAACGAGGCGCTCATGCCGGCGCCGTAGGCCAGGGTGCCCGTCTCGACCGTCACGTCGGTGAACGTCCCGTCGCCCTCATTGCGGAAGAGCGTGCTGCGGCCGAAGTCGTTCACGACGTAGAGGTCGGCGTCGCCGTCGTCGTCGTAGTCGCCGAAGACGCTCCCCAGGCAGAGCCCGGGGTCTCCCACGCCGGCCTCCTCGGTCACGTTGGCGAAATGGCCGTTGCCTTCGTTCCGGTAGAGCTGGTCCGGCTCGCCGTTGCGGGCATAGAAGGTCGTCGGGATGTACTTGCGCGGATCGAGATAGCGGCCCACGAAGAGGTCGAGATCGCCGTCGTTGTCGTAGTCGGCCCAGGAGGCCACGGTGGTGCAGCAGTCCTCGCCGATCCCGGACTCGGCCGTGACGTCGCGGAAGTGCGGAGCCCCGGAGGCGTCCGGCCCGTCATTGTGGAAGAGCCGGTTGGGCCGGAAGGTGCCGCTCACGAAAAAGTCCTTCCAGCCGTCGTTGTCATAGTCCGCGAAGGTCCCCACGGACACGCCGTCGAGGCCGGAAAGCCCCCAGGCGGCGGTGACGTCCTCGAAGGTCCCGTCTCTCCGGTTGCGGAATGCGCGCGACTCCACGCCGTCCGGGATGAACAGGTCCTGGAAGCCGTCCTGGTCCACGTCGGCCACCGTGATCCCGCCGGGCCCGTGGCGGATCATGCCGAAGCGCAGCGGCTGGGTCAGGAAGGCCGGATAGTACCGGTTGACGAAGTCGATCCCCGCGGCATGGGCGACGTTGACGAAGAGGTCCCGCGGGCTGGCCTGGCGCTCGCCGTCGACGAGCGCGCTCTCCACGATGCGCAGGCCCTCGGACGTGCGCTCGAAGCGCATGCGGAAAAAGCCCCGGTCGATCCCCGGCCGCGGAGCGCCGCGCGGAGTGCCGATCACCTCGAAGCGGACGATGCCCGCGAGATCGTCCCCCGACCACTCTTCGAGGCGGTGGAGGTGAAGCCCCACCTCTTCGATCGAGTCGAACCCGGCCAGGTACTTTTGCCATTCAGCCAGAGCCCCGGTCCGATCGAGGGAGGAGCCGGACGCGGCAAAGCGGAGGACCGCGATCCCATCGCGGTCTCCCACCTTCTGGAGAGTGGTGATCCCCAGGGGGGTGCCCTGGTATCGCGGGCTGTAGTGCTTTTCGATCCCGGCCGGATCGCGCGTCTCGACGGCGCGCGCAAGACCGGCGAGCGTCTGGACGACCTCGCGGCCGGAATTGAAGAATCGTTGACCCTCGCGGTCGAAATGAGCGAGGGACATCCAAGTGCCACCGGCCACGACAAACGGCGCGAGAACAAGGCCGAATGTGAGGGTGCGGCGACGCGGCAGTCTCGTCTTACGGAACACAGCGACTCCCTGCTCGTCGGGTCGGGTTCTTTCAATGACTTGGCGGACTGTATCTCAAGCCCTCTCTTGAACGATGCAGGAACGGTGACCCAAAAAAGATCTAGCCCCCGCGATCCCCCGGAGGGGTTTACCATACTCCCGCCGTCTCGAAAGGAGGCCCGGATGAGCGGTGACGAGAGGCTGCGCTACGGCGCGGCGGCATGCCAGGTGGACTTCGGCAACCCGGCGGACCGTGCGGGGATCAAAGCGCACGTGGACCGCATGCTGGGGATGATCGACAGCGCGGTGGTCGGCTATGCGCCGTTCCTGCCGGTCAAGCTCGTGGTCTTCCCCGAGTTCGCGCACGCGGCGCCGGTCTACGAGACCGCCCGCGAGCTGCTGGACAAGCTCGCGCTGCCCATCCCCAATGAGCACACGGAGCGCTACGAGGCCAAGGCGAAGGAGCATGGGATCTGGATTCAGACCGGGACCTTCCTGGAGAGCGACGAGAAGTATCCGGGAGCGGTGTTCAACACGACCTGCCTGATCGGGCCGGAGGGGATCCTCACCAAGTACCGCAAGGTGAACCCCTGGATCCCCTGGGAGGTGCATGCGAGCCCGCACGACCTGCCGGATTATCAGGAGGAGATGTTCCCGGTGGCGGACACGCCGATCGGCAAGCTGGGCGTGGCGATCTGCTACGACTGGATCTTCCCGGAGGCGCTGCGGCAGCTCACGGCGAACGGCGCCGAGGTGCTGATCCGCGTCTCGGCCTACATGGACCCCTGGGGAGCCACGGCGCCGATGGACTGGTGGACCGTGGTGAACCGTTGCCGGGCGCTGGAGAACGTGGCCTACGTGGTGGCTTCGAACCAGGCCGCGAGCCTGGCCCACTACCCGCCGTTCTCGTGGCCTGGAGGCAGCATGGTCGTCGACTTCGACGGCCGCATCCTGGCCCAGGCCGATCCCGGCCCGGGAGAGAAGATCGTGGTGGCCCCGGTCGACATCGGAGCGCTGCGGCACGAGAGGAGCGTGCGCCGCGGCCACCAGAACCTGGCCCACCTGCGCACGGAGTGCTACCCGATGTACCGGCAGCAGATGTACCCGGGAGGACGGGGAGAGGATCGGGAGAAGCTGTCGGTGGCGGGGAACGACGAGGCGATCGCGGAGGCGAAGGGGAAGCTGGGGTATTAGGTCCGTATCAGGCCTGAGGTTTGCCGAACTTTTTACGGATCGCCTCGAGAACGTCATCGGTCTGGCGGTCCGCCCAGCCTTCGAGGATCTTCATGCGGCCGTTGAGGTTTGCGTAATAGGGGACAATGGACGCCTTGACGTCCTCGAAGCGGAGCGCCGTCTCGCCCTGAAATTTCTCCAGCCGTTCAGTAAGGCCCATCACTCCTTCGGCGACCAGGCGGACATCGCTGTGGACCGCTTCAACCGAGATCTGGGTGTGGCGGATGGCAGTCTTGACCTGCTCGAACTCCTCCCTGACTTGTCCGAACTGCTCGGCCATCTGATCTCTCATGCGGCCAAAATTCTCTTCAAAATAAGCCTTCAGATCCTGGTCCATCGCTTCGCGCCCTCCGTCTTGTCAATGCGGGTAGCCTACCCCGCGAGCGGTGTCTGTCTGAAATGCCTCCAGACGTTCGCTGACGCCCGCCACCCCTTCGGCGACCAGGCGGACATCGCCGCGAACCGCCTCGATGAGGATCTCGGTGTGGCGGCGCTGCTCAGAGAACCGCTGATCCATGGTCGCGTTCACATCCTTCACGATGGACGCCTTCAGATCCTCCAGATACTCTCTCAGCTCCTGGTCCACGCGCCGGCTCCTCCGTCTTTCAATGCGGATAGCCTACCCGATGTCCGTCCGCGCAAGGTCCTTTTTTTCTCCGGACGTGTGTTCTACGGCTTCATTCCATATGGCTGAAGAAACCGCGCCGCCTCGTTGAACTGCGCGCTGGCGCGCCCGAGCAGGGCCTTCGCGTCGGCCCCGCGCCCCTCCTGGCACGCCTTGCCCGCCTGGACGAGCGTCTCATAGCCGACCCGCAGCATGCGGTTGACGTTGCCAGCTCCGGCCCGGGAGCAGCCGGCTCCGCAGCCCCTCGCCAGGCGGCGGCGCGCGGCTCGAACTTGTCGACGCTCGTGCGGATCTCGGAGATCTTCCAGCCGCCTTCATTCACGAGGCGGAGAATGATCGTCTCATCCACTCCCGAGGCGTACTCGATGCCGAAGATCGCGGTATCCGCATCGAACGTGGGACCCGGCGTGAACAGCATCCAGGTGGAGCCGTCGACCGGCCCCATCCGCGCGGCGATCTCCTGCCGCGCCTCCGGAGGCTGCAGGCGGCCCAGGGGGAAGCCCTTGGCGAGCCGTGGCAACCACGCAGCCGGTCCCCCCTGGATGTAGGCGACCGCGGCGCGCTCCGCCGCCGACAGCTCGCGAGGCTTGGTGGCCTTGCCCTCCACTCCCGCCGCCTTCAGCGTCAGAAGCAGCAGGAAAGCCCCGCCCGCACGGATGCCCCGCCAGAGTCCACGTCCCGTCATGGGTCACTCTCTCCAACTCGGAATGGATGGGCTGAGTCTATCAGCCTGGAGTGACCCGTGGCGAGGATCTATTTCTTTGCGCTGGAGCTGGCGGATCTTTCGCGCTTGCCTGTTTTCTCGATAGACTCGCCCGGTCATCCTGGAAGCTTTGAGAGACCTCATGTCCCCGGCCACGGAAGCGGTCCTGCTCAACCGCCTGATCGACGCCCACCGGAATCGGCGGCGGATCGTCTTCCTGGTGGGAGCCGGCCTGTCCCTGCCTCCGGCTGCGGGCGTTCCGGGAGTGCCGGGGGCGGGAGAGCTGGTGCGGCGGGTCACCGACCGGCTGAAAGAGAGCGGAGCGGAGCTGCCGGAGGGCGCCGGCAACCCTCATCCCCTCGGCTATCAGGAGGCGCTGGAGCTCTACCGGCACCACCGCGGCCAGCGCGGGCTCAATGAACTGGTCCGGGAGGCGGTTCTAGAGGCCTGCGCCGATGGCGACACGGAGGAGATCGCGGCGGCCCGGGCAGGGGACCTCGAGGCTTGCCTGCGCCTGGAGAGGGCGCCGGCGGCTTGGGCGTTGCCTCCGGGCATCGAGGCGCTGGGGCGGCTGATCGCCTCCTGCCCGGACACTTTCGGAGCGGCGGTCTTCACGACGAACTTCGACCCGCTGGTGGAAGTGGCGATCCGGCGGGCGGGAGGTGAGAGTCACACGACCTTCCTGGCCGAGGATGGCCGCTTCTCCGCCCGCCACGGCGACGGCTGCCACGTCATCCACGTCCACGGCCTTTGGTCGGGAGAAGGGCACACCGCGCACACGGTGGCGCAGCTAACCCGTCCCCGGCCTCAGTTGCGGCGGGATTTGGAGCGATTCCTCGAGCGCTCCGACCTGGTGGTCCTGGGCTATGGCGGCTGGAAGGACGTCTTTTCCGAGGTGATCACCTCGATCGTGATTGACCCGGCCCAGCGGACCGAGGTCCTCTGGTGCTTCTACGAGGCGAATTGGAGAGAGATCGAAGAGCGGTACCCCGCCAACTTAGAGCGGCTCGCGCCGGGGCTCGACACGGTGGTGGTGCCCTACGCTGGCATTGACGCCAACGGGTTCCTGCAGCGGCTTGCGAGCGAGGTGACAGCAGCCTCGGTGGACCTAAGCAGGTTCACCATGATGATTTGTGGACCGCCCGCGCGTTCCCCCTACCTCGCCGGCCCCCCGATCACCACCGATGCCGGCTTTTTCGGCCGCCGGCAGCAGCGGGAGCAGATCGCCGAGGCGTTGCTGCGCTGTCAGCCGGTGCAGTTGCTGGGGGAGAGGCGGATGGGCAAGACCTCTCTCCTCCTCTGGGTGGGGCGGCATGCCGGAGAGTACCTACCAGGGTGGCCTGTGGCCTGGATCGACGCCGGAGCGCTGGCGGACCGCTCGCCGGAAGGGCTGGTTCGGGCGATCGCAGGAAGCCTGGGAGTGAAGCAGGGCTCGGCCACCGCCGGAGAGGCGCTGGAAAGCCTCCTGCCCCTGGTGCTTCTGGTGGACGAAGCGGCGGCGCTCTCAGCCCCGGGGCACCGCTTTGACGTCTCCTTTCTCGGCCTGCTGCGGGCTGCCGGCCAACGGCAGAGGCTGGCCTGGCTTTCCACCTCCCACGCCGATCTGCACGCTCTCTTTCGGGACGATCACCTCACCTCGCCCTTCCTCAACGACTCGCTGAAACTGCACGTCGGGACCCTCGAGGAGGAAGCCGCCACTGTTCTCCTGAGCCAGGGGCTCGCGCCGAAGCAGGCGGCGGTGGCGCTCGCGGAGGCCGGGCGGCTCCCCTATCCCCTTCAGTGGATTGCGGATGCCCTGTTCTGGAAGCAACTGCCGGGGCTGGCGGCAGACGCCCTCCGTGAAGCACTGGAGCCGGCCTTCGACAGCTGGTGGCGCAGCGGCGAGGACGGGGAGAAGCGGCTGCTGGGAGCGTGCGTCGAGGGGGTGGCGCTGACGGGGCTTGCCTCGCCGAATCGGCGGCGGCTACGCCGGCTTGTGGACAGAGGGCTCGTGGAGGAAGAAGAGGGGCGATTCACTCTCCCTGGGGCGGCCTGGCGGGACTTCGTGGCGGAGCGCCGGAATGGCTGATGCGCTGCACGAGGTGGATGGGCCTCCGCCGGTTCCCGGCTTCTGGCGCCTTGGGTGGCTCCTCTTCATGCAGCCGTTGACCTTGCACCGGCTGTTCGCGGACTGGGGGCTAGAGGGGGATCCCTCTCTTCGAAAGCTCAGTGGGCGGCTGAAGGAAGGGGATCCGGTAGTCCGGGCGCTGGTGGCGCGGTTGGGTGGTTGGTTGCTGGTGGTGATGCCCCTGAGCGCGGTGACGATCGTCGGCGTTCTCGACCTAGCGGGTCTGCCTGTTGACTGGAGTGGCGTTGCTTTCGGCGTTGCTTGCGGCATTATTGGAGGCATTCCTGGAGGCGTTGGTGGAGGCGTTGCTTTCGGCGTTCCTGGAGGCATTGCTTTCAGCATTGCTCTCGGCGTTCCTGGAGACGTTGCCGCAGGCGTTGCTATGGGCATTGCTTTCGGCATTATCTTCGGCGTCGTTGGGAAGGTTGCTGCAGGCATTGCTTTCGGTGTTGCTCTCAGTATTGCTTTCGACCTTGCTGGCCGTGCTGCTCTCGGTGTTGCTTTCGGCGTTGCTTCCCTCTTGAGTCTTTTCCGGCTGCCCTTCTACGTGGTGGAACTCACCCACACCGCTGCCCTCCATCTGGCTGCCCGGCTCCGCCCGGCTTCTCTCCCCCGCCTCGCCTCCTATCTCCCGTTCCGCCACCACGAGCTGATTTACCTCCCCCTCCCCTTCCTTGCCGGCTTCCTGATCCGGCTGGGAGAGGAGATCCCGGCTGAAGGCCGCCGGGCGCTGGCTGAGGCCGCTGCTTCGCTGGGGCAGAAAGAGCCAGCCCGGCGGGCGTTGGTGGAGCTCCAGGCGCGCTCCCTGGAGCGGGCTGCCCGAGAGAGGCGGTATGCCAGCGCCGCCGCCCTTTCCTTGCCGTTCCTTCCCGGGCGCGAGAGCCTCCAGCCCAGGAACGAGCTTGAGCTCGCCTCCGCCCAACTTGGCCTGATCACCATGGACTCCATTGCCACCGCCGCCCAGGATCTTGAGGCTGCCCGTTCCACTGGCAGCCACCACCAGCGCCGCCAAGCCCTCACTCGAGCAAGGAAGGAGTTGGAGCGGACCCTCGACCTCCTCACCAGCACCCGGGCCCGAGACCAGCGGCGCTTTCTATCGGTGGTCAAGGTTTGGCTCGACCGGGTGGAAGACGAGGAGGCGGCGCTGGCGGCGCTGGAGCGGGAGAGTCCCCAAGTCCCCCTCGTCTTCGTCGCCGGCCCTGCTCTCACGCCACCAGACGAGAGCCTCTTCGTGGGCCGGACCGATCTGGTTCGCCTTCTGGATCAGGATCTGGCCGCCGAGCGGCCGGTGCCGCTGGTGCTGCTGGGACAGCGACGGATGGGCAAGTCGACGCTGCTCAACTTCCTCCCCCGCCTGCTCGGCACCGGCACCCGGGTGGTGCGCCTCGACTTCCAGGGTCTTTCCGGCAACCCCCTGCGGGGAGAACCGCACCGCTGGGTAGCGGTGGAGGTGGCAGCGGCTCTGGCCGGAGAGGGGATCGAAGCCCCGCCTCTGGAGGCGGCACCCTGGGGGGCCACCCTCGACTGGCTCGCCGCCCTGGAAGAGCCTCTCACGGCCGCTGACCGGCGGCTGCTCATCGCCTTGGACGAGGTGGAGGGGCTGGAGCGGGGCATCCGGGAGGGGTGGAGCGACCCGGCCTTCCTCGACTTTCTCCGCGCATCCGGCGACCGCCTCCACCGCAGCCGCTTCCTGCTGGTCACCGCCCATCCCTTCTCCCGCCTCGGGCCGCACTGGTCGGACCGGCTGATCAGCGCCCAAACCCGCCGCATCGAGCCGCTGGCTGAGGAGGATGGCCGGAAGCTGCTGACACAACCGGTCGCCGGCTTCCCGGACATCTACCCGCCGGGAGGCGTCGAGCAGCTCCTTGCGGCGACCGCCTGCCATCCCTATCTCCTCCAGCTCACCGCCTATCACCTGACCCGGCGCCTCAATGACGCCAGCCGCCTGAAGGCCAACGACGACGATCTCACCGCCGCATTGGACCAGGCGCTGGAGGAGAACAACCTCTTTCAGAATCTGTGGGACGACCTCAACTCCGCCGAGCAGCGGCTGCTCGCGGCACTGGCCCGGGGAGAGGAGCCGCCTGCGTCCGAGATGCTGAGCCAGGCCCGCCGGGAGCTCACCCGAGAGCAGCTCATCCAGCGGAGCGGCGAAGGCTGGCGTGTGGCGGTGCCGCTCTTCGCCCGCTGGATCCGGGAGATCGGGTCGGCCGGGTAGAGGAGGATCTCTAAAGGCACGCGAGCTTGGCCGTTCAACGGACGCTCTCTCCCGTTCAACAGGGAGCCTTTCCCTTTCAACAAGACGCCTCTCCGGTTCAACGGGAAAGCTCTCCCGCTGGCCGAGAGGCCCTTCCCGTTCAACGAGAGTCCGTTCGCTTGAGCGACGACTGCACGACGGTTCAACGGGAAGCCTCTCCCGTTCAACGGGAAGCCTTGCTCGTTCACCAGGAAGCCTCTCCTCCTCAACGAGAACGCTCTCCCGTTGAACAAGAGGCCTCTCCCGTTGAACAAGAGGCCTCTCCCGTTGAACGGGAGCCTGTTCCCGTGAACCAGCTCTGTCCGGCCGCTCAACGGGAAGGCCCTCCCGTTCAACAGGAAGGCTTTCTTGTTGAACAGGAGCCCTCTCTCGTTGCACAGGAAGCCTCTGCTGTTGAACAGGTGGCCTCTCCCGTTTCACGGGGTGCCCCACCGGTTCGACGGGAGGCCTTTCCGGACGAGCTTTATCGCTTTCCGCGCATCGCCTCGCGCAGCTTGCGCGCGCGGTCCTCGATGCGGTCGAGCGCGGCGGCGCGGTCGGGACGGCGGTGGCCGGGGTCGGGGGTGGCGGCGAGGGACTCGCGGAGGGCGTAGACGTTCCAGCGGTCGGAGCCGTGGTAGAGGTCGTCCTGGTCCATGGCCACGGCGAAGCCGTGGGCGCGGAAGAGGGCGGTCACTTCCTTCAGGCGATCGCCCAGGTCGTGCACCTCCAGCACGGCCTGCTGGAGCTTCGGCCAGTCGTCCTCGTCAAGGCCGGCGAGGACGTCCATCTCGCTCTTCTCGACGTCGATCTTGAGCAGATCGATCCGCGTCACCCCCTCCTCCTGGATGACCTCGGAGAGGGTGCGCAGGCGGCAGGTGAGGGTCTCGCGGCGGAAGCGCTCGGCGAGGAGCTCGTCCTCATATTGGAGGAGGTCCTGCACCCCCTCTTTGCCGCGCGCCATCTCGTTGTGGATCAGGGTACGCAGGGCTTCCCGTTCCTCGTGCTCGTTCGGATAGAAGGAGGACATCCCCGAGGTGTGAGGATAGAAGGTCAGCTCCGCCTCGCCCGGACGGCTCGACAGGCCGCAGTTGAACAGGCGGACGCGCTCGCCGTAGGGCGCGGCGTTGGCGGAGAGGATCTGGAAGAGCGGCGGCGCGGGCTCGAAGGTCCAGAGGCGCGCCGCGGGCCAGTGGAGGGCCACGAAGACCGTGAACAGGCCGATGTTGCCGCCGACGTCGAAGACGCAGTCGCCATCGCGCAGGGTGATCCCCTGACGGGTGTAGACGCGCTTTTCGAAGATGTCGTCGTACATCTGCTCCATCTCGGCCTTGCCTTGATAGGCCACCTCCAGACCGTTGGGGAGCGTGGCGCGACGGACAGGCCCAGTCATCCCCTCCTCCGGCCGGCTTCCTTGCGGCGTCGCTGCTCTTCGAGGAACTGGCGCTGGCGGTCGACGGCGGCGGATTGCTGGACGGCGCCGGCGCGGCGCTGCGCGCGGTCCTCGGCGTCGGCGAGCGCCCGGCTCTCGCGTTCCTCGGTCTCCAGGAAGCGGGCGAGCGACTGCACCGACGGGTTGCGGAAGAGCTGGACCATGGTGACCTCGCGGCCCAGCACCTCGCGCAGCCGGGCGTGGATGCGCACCAGGAGGAGCGAGCTGCCGCCCACCTCGAAGAAGTTGTCGTGGATGCCCACTTTCTCGCGCCCGAGCACCTCGCGCCAGACGTCGGCGATGGACTGCTCGGTCGAGGTGCGCGGCGCCACGTAGGCCGCCTCCAGCGCGGGCCGGCCGGCTCCCGGCGCGGGCAGGGCGCGGCGGTCGACCTTGCCGCTGCCGGTGAGCGGCAGGCTCTCCAGCATCACGAAGGTGGAGGGAATCCACGGCTCCGGCAGGCGGTCGACCAGCCAGCGCCGCAGCCCGCTCGCGGAGAGGGGGGCCGGCGCCTCCGCCTCCCCCATGTCCGGCCGCCGGGCATAGACCATGGTCACGTGGACCGCGTCGCGGCCGTTCGGACCCTCGCGCGCCTCGGAGGCCGCGAAGTCGTCCACCGCGATCTCGAAGCCGTGGCGGCGCAGGATGCCGGAGACCTCGGCGAGCAGCACGTCGTCGTGGACCTCCAGGACGACCTGGCGGATCTTCGGCCAGTCCTCGTCGCGGATGCCGGCGAGGATGTACCCCTCACTCTTCTCGGCGTCCACCTTGAGGAGGTCGATGCGCTCGACGCCGTTCTCGCGGATCACGTCCGAGAGGGCGACCAGCTCGATCGGATACGTCTCGGTGCGCAGGTGGTCGCGGATCGCCTCGTCGATCTGCTCGACGGGGATCTGGACGCCCATCCGCTCCATCCATTCGAGGATGAGCGAGCGGTTCTCCGCCAGGTCCTCCGGCGTGCCGGCGAAGCGGCCGGAGAGGCCCGGCGCGTTCGGATAGAAGGTGAACTCGGTCCGCCCCGGCCGGTCGGCGACGCCGCGGTTGATCAGGCGGACGTCCAGCCCGTAGAGGCCCATGTTGGCGCGCAGGGCGCCGAAGGTGGGCGGGAACGGCTCGAAGGCGAAGATGCGCGGGTTTTTCGCGCGCTGGTGGACGAACAGGCTGAAGAAGCCGACGTTCGCACCCACGTCGAAGATCACCGCGTCGTCCGGCAGGGTGATGCCGTGGCGCAGATAGATCTCGTCCTCGAAGATCTCCTGGTAGCCGGCCTGGATCTGGAACTCCGTGACGTAGGCGACCGGCATGCCGTTGGGCAGCGTCATCTGCGGCGCGTCCGGCGGCAGAGTCGTCTTGGGATGGAGCGGCGCCACGGCTCCGGCCGCCGGGACGACGTAGCCGGCCAGCCGCAGGTCTCCCGGGGAGTCCTCGCGGACGGTGACCGCGGCCTCGCGGACGCCCGGGTGCGCACGGAGCGCCGCCTCGACCTCGCCCAGCTCGATGCGGTGCCCGCGGACTTTGACCTGATGGTCGGCGCGGCCGAGGAAGTCGAGCGCGGCATCCTGATCAAAGCGCGGCCGGAACCGCGCGAGGTCGCCGGTGCGGTACATGCGGGCTCCCGGGGTGCCCACGAACGGGTCGGGCAGGAAGCGCTCTGCGGTCAGGTCGGGCCGGCGCCAGTAGCCGGCGGCCACGCCGTCGCCGCCCAGCCAGACCTCGCCGGGCATGCCGGGCGGGACCTGCCGCAGCCGCCGGTCGAGCAGGCGGACGGTGTTGTTCGCCAGCGGCCGGCCCACCGGCACGCGCTCCTCCACCTCCTCGATCTTGTGGACCGTGGACCAGATCGTCGCCTCGGTGGGACCGTAGACGTCGAGGATCTCGCCCTGGAGGGCGCCGCGGAGCCTCTGCGCCAGCGGCGCCGGCAGCGCCTCGCCGCCGAGGAGCAGAGCGCGTAGAGGCGCCAGGGATTGCAGGGTGCCGGGATCGGCGGCGAGCGCCCCGGCGAGCGAGGGCGTGCACTGGAGGTGCGTGACGCCGTGGCGCGCGATCTGGGCCGGGATCGAGAAGTCGTTGTCGTCCATCCCTTCCGTCGCCGCCTCGGCCGCGAGCGCGTCCCGCAGGTCGGCCAGACGGCGGAGGCCCTCCAGGGCGGTGTCGCACGGAACGCCGAAGTCCACGAGGCAACCGATCTCGTCCACCCCCAGCGCGCGGAGCCGGTCGATCGTCCGGCGGCAGGTCGCGGGCGAGCCGAACAGGCCGCTCGTCTCGAAGTAGCGGTCGAAGGCGTGCGCGAGGACGGCCTCGAGATCCTCCGCGGAGAGGTCGGCGCCGTCCTCCATGCCGAGGGTACGGGCCATCTTCTTGAGCAGCCCGAACGAGCTGCGCAGGTACTCGGTGAACGGGCCGCGCACGGTCTCGCGAGAGGCGGCGTCATCCTCGCCCACGAAGGTGTGGATCATCAGCGTGACGGTCCCCTCGCCGGGATGGCCGGCGGCGCGCCAGGCCTCGCGGTAGATGCGGATCTTCTCCTCCACCTCGTCCAGGGTCTGGTCGAGCAGGTGGGTCAGGATGCCCGCGCCGATCTCGCCCGCCTTGCGGAAGGTCATGGGGCTTGCAAACGCGGTGATCCAGACCGGCAGCTCGGGCTGGATCGGCCGCGGCTGGATGCGCACCTCGATCTCCTCGCCGCGCGGGCCGCGGCGCCGCACGGGCTCGCCGCGCCAGAGGGCGCGCACGGTCTCGATCCCCTGGTACATGACCTCGTGGCGGTTGTCGAAATCGTCGGGCGCGAAGATGAAGTCGCCGGAGTGCCAGCCCGAGGCGAACGAGATCCCCGCCCGGCCGCCGGAGAGGTTGTCCACCACCGCCCATTCCTCGGCGACCCGCACCGGGTCGTGGAGCGGCAGGACGACGCTGCCGGCGCGGATGCCCAGCCCGCGGGTCACCGCGGCCACGGCGGCGCCGGTGACGGACGGATTCGGGTAGAGGCCGCCGAACGTGTGGAAGTGGCGCTCGGGAGTCCACAGCGCCTTGAAGCCCCGCTCGTCCGCCAGCTTCGCCCCTTCGAGGAGGAGGCGGTATTTGTCTTGCGGATCGTCTCCCGCGTCGGCGAAGTAGAAGAGGCTGAAGTCGATCGGCCGCACCGCGGCGGATTTCCGGGCACCCGGACCGCCCGCGACGAGCGAGGCGGCGACCTCGTCCTGGACCACCACCTGGTAGCCGCGGGTCAAGGTCCACAGCAGCTCCAGGACGGAGATGTCGAACGAGATGCTGGTCACCGCGAGCCACACGCCCGGCCGCTCTGCATCCAGGACCTTGTCCAGGACCTCGTCCATGGCGGCGAAGAAGCCGGTGACGTTGCGGTGGGTGAGGACGACACCTTTGGGGGTTCCGGTGGAGCCGGAGGTGTAGATGAGGTAGGCGGGGACCTCGGGGGAATTCAAGGACGGCAAGGACTCCAAGGACGGCAAGGGCATAGAAACCCCGTCCCTGCTGTCCTTGAAGTCCTTGCTGTCCTTGGCTCCCAGATCCAGCACAGCCCCACGCCCCACCGCCAGGCGCTGCGCCCGCTCGCTGAAAATCACCAGGGCGTTCGCCTGGGAATCCTCCAGCATCATGGTCAGGCGGGCCTCGGGGTAGCTCGGGTCGAGCGGCACGTACGCCGCTCCTGCCTTCAGGATGCCCAGGATACCGGCGAGCATGGGGAGCGACCGTTCGGCACAGAGGCCGACGCGGTCTCCGGGGCGGATGCCCAGGTCGTGCAGCGCTCCGGCCACGGCGTCGGATTCGGCGTCGAGCTCCCGGAAAGTCCAGCTCTCGTGGCGGTGGACGGCGGCGGGGGCGGCGGGGGTCTTCGCGGCCTGGGCGGCGAACAGCTCGTGGATGAGTGCCGGGGCGGAGAGGACCTCCGGGCGCAGGCGGCTCCAGGCGTCCAGGCTCCGCTCGTCCTCCGGATCGAGGACCGGGAGCGCGGAGAGCGCGCGGTCGGGAGCGGCGGCGGCTCCGGCGACGAAGACCGCGAGGGAGCGGGCCAGGCGGCGGATGGTCGCGGGGTCGTAGAGGCCGGCGTTGTACTCCAGCCAGCCGTTCACGCCCGCGGGCGTGTCGCTCAGATAGAAGGCCAGGTCGAACTGGGTGGTGCCGGAGTGGACCTCCTGCGGCCACAGGATCAGATCCGGCAGCTCCAGGACGGGCAGGCCCACGGTCTGGAGCGAGAAGAAGATCTGGAAGAGCGGGCTGCGCGAGAGGTCCCGTTCCGGTTGCAGCGCCTCGACGAGGAGGCGGAACGGAATGGGGTGCCCGAAGGCGCCCAGGGTGGTCTCGCGCGTCCGGCGCAGGGCCTCGCGGAACGTCGGATCGCCCCCGAGGTCGGTGCGCAGCACGATAGTGTCGAGAAACAGCCCGAGCAGGTTCTCGACCGCCCGGTCCGGCCGGCTCGCCGCCGCGGTGCCGACGATCACGTCGTCCCGCCCGGCCCAGCGGGCGAGCACGGCCGTGCCCGCGGCGAGGAGGGCGTTGAACAGGGTCGTCCCCTCGGAGGAGGCGAGGCGGCGCAGGGCCTCCGCGGCCGATGTGTCGAGCGCGATCCGCTCGGCCGCGCCGCGGAAGCTCTGGAGCGCCGGCCGCGGCCGGTCGGGCGGCAGCTCGAAGCCGGTCGGTTGATCCCCAAGCCTTTCCTTCCACCATGCCACGAGCTGGTCGAGCGTCGCGCCCCGGTAGTGCTCCCGCTGCCACTCCGCGAAGTCGGCGAACTGCACCTCCGGCTCCGGCAGCGGCGACGGTTGGCCCACGGCGAAGGCGCGGTAAATCTCGCCGAGCTCGTGGACCAGCAGGCCGACCGACCAGACGTCCGAGGCGATGTGGTGCTGGGTCAGAAGGAGCAGATGCTGCTCGGGAGCGAAGCGCAGGAGCGTGGCGCGGACCGTCCGCCCGGCGCTCAGGTCGAACGGCCGGCGCGCCTCCGCCGCGGCGAGCCGCTTTGACTCGAGCTCCCGTAGATCCTCGGACAGATCGGAGAGGTCGACGAGGGGCAGGCGCGGCACCGCCGGCTCGCTCTCGAACGCGAGGGGGATCTGGACGGGCGCGCCGTCAACGACCGCGAAACGGGTGCGCAGGATCTCGTGCCGGCGCTCGATCTCCGCCAGGCAGCGTTCGAGGAGCGCGGGCCGCAGAAGGCCCTCGCACCGTATCGCCGCCGGCAGGTTGTACACCGGCGTCCCCGGGTCCATCTGCTCCAGGAACCAGAGCTGCTGCTGGCCGAAGGCGAGCGGAACCGGCTCATCCGTGCGCGGCCGGCGCTGGATGCGCCCCGCGCCACGGTCCGCCGGGGCCTTCTTCTGCTGCAACTTACGAATCAGCAGGTCGAGCTTGTCCGGCGCAATGTCGCCGACCCACTTGGTGGTTTCGGTCATGAGCTCACATCTCCTCCATGATCTTAGCGACCTCCTCGGGGTCCGCCTCCTCGACCAGCCGGCGGCCGACTGCCACCGCCATCGCCTCGATGGTCGGCCCTTCGAAGACGGTGCTCACAGGGAGATCAACGCCGAAGAGATCACGGACCCGGAGGACGAGCTGCCCGGCTTTCAGGGAGTGCCCGCCGAGATCGAAGAAGCTGTCGCGGACGCCGATCCTCTCGACGCCCAGGAGGTCGCCCCACAGCTCCGCCAGCATCTCCTCGACCAGCGTGCGCGGCGCGACGTGCTCTCCGTCTGGGCGCTCCCAGGCGGGGACGGGCAGGCCGGCGCGGTCGACCTTGCCGTTCGGCGTGAGCGGCAGGGCGTCCAGCGCCACGAAGGCGGAGGGGATCATCGCCTCGGGGAGGCGCGCGCGCAGGGCATCCCGGAGCTCGGTTGCAAGGTCCAGATCGAGATCCGGAACAGGGACCACCCAGGCGACGAGGCGCCACTCGCCTTGCGGGTCCGGACGGGCCGCCACGACCGCCTCGCGGACGCCGGGCAGGTGCCGCAGCGCCGCCGCGATCTCTCCCGGCTCGATGCGGATGCCCCGGATCTTCACCTGATCGTCCACCCGGCCGAGGAAGGCGAGGTCTCCGGTGGCCATCCACCGCGTCAGATCTCCGGTGCGGTACGTGCGCTCTCCTGGGACGCGGCTGAACGGGTCGGGCACGAAGCGCTCGGCGGTCAGATCGGGGCGCCCGAGATAGCCGTGGGCGAGGCCTGCGCCGGCCAGGTACAGCTCGCCGGGCACGCCCAGAGGAGCCGGCTCGCCGGCCGGGCTCAGCACGTAGACGCGGGTGTTGGGGATCGGCCGGCCGATCGGCGCGAACGCGTCGCGCGGCGGCTCGCCGGAGAGCTTCCAGAAGGTGATCGACACGGCCGACTCGGTCGGTCCGTAGCAATCGAGGATCTGCGCTCCGGGACACCGCGCGGCGATCTCCACGAGAGGCGCCAGGGGCACGGGCTCGGCCCCGGTCTCCAGCCGGACCATGGGCACGGCGGACTCGGCGCAGCCCGCGGCGAAGTCGGCGAGCAGGGCCGGCGGCACGTACGAGCGGCCGACTCCGCGCTCGGCCATCCAGGCGGCCAGGGCACGGCCGTCGGTGCGCACGCGGTCGGGCACCACGTCCAGGCTGCCGCCGCTCAGATAGGGCGTGAAGATCTCCAGCACCGAGGCGTCGAACGACAGGCTCGCCCACTGGGTGCAGACGATCCCCGGCGGGATCGGCGCCAGGAGCTGCAGCTGGTCGAGGACGTTGACCACGCCGGCGTGCGTGCAGCAGACTCCCTTCGGCCGGCCGGTGGAGCCCGACGTGTAGATGACGTACGCCAGCAGGTTTCCGGGAAAACCGCCGGGAAGGTCGATCGCCGGGTCCCGGTCGGGCTGGGCCGCGAGGACCGGCGCGTCCACGTCCAGGAGGACCAGGCGCGTCCCCGCCG
>DATFPH010000051.1:0-10850 GCA_035264905.1 Thermoanaerobaculia bacterium | reverse complement strand
CGCAAGGTCCTGGCACATCGGCAAGCGCCAGACAGACTGAGAGCCGGTGCGGAAACTTCGGCGACTGGAGAGAAGGAGAGAAGAAGACGACGAACACCCCGAGACGCTTGACACCGGTGGCCCACATAGAAGCCCTGGGCTCCGTTCTGCCGGCCCGTTGGGCCGGTGAGAAGAACCAGAATCCTCTCCGGGTTCTACTTTGACGACAAGTGGCACCGGGAAGACCGCAGGAGGCACCGGCCTCCCAAACGAGCCCGCAGGAGTTGGTTCACCCACCTCCGAAGGGCCACTCTCCCAGCATTCCCCTCTCGTGGCCAGTCGTCGTAGGATCTGGCTCATAGAGTACACTTCCCGCAAGAACATTTCCCCGGATCGAGGCTCCCGCGTCGCCGACAGATGGGCTCGGGCAGTCGAGAGGCTGGGCACGACATTACCTTGACGGACTAGTCCTTCGGGAGCATACTGCAATGGTCGAGGTTCTTGGCACCACCGAGTTTGAAGAGTGGTTTCTCGATCTCGATGCGCGCGATACCGTGGCTGTAGTTCGGATGGTTGGGCTCCTGGAAGCGAGGGGGTTGGCCTTGGGCTTTCCTTACTCCTCTGCCATTGTGGGGAGCCGGTATGCCCTTCGTGAGTTGCGGATCCAGAGCGCTGGTCGGCCTTTGCGAATCGTGTATGCCTTCGACCCGAAGCGCCAGGCGGTCTTGATTCTCGGAGGAGATAAGACAGGGGACGACCGCTTCTATGAACGAATGATCCCGCAAGCCGAGACCATCTGGGAAAGGTACCTTCGAGAAGAGCTCTGAGTCGCTGGCCGCAGTCCCGAAGGTGAAGGACAAAAGATGGAATTGAAAAAGTGGGCGGACGTCCGCGCCAAGAAGCTCTCGCCGGAAGAGCTCAGGCGAATTGACCTGGAGGTCGAGGCTGAGCTTCTGGCGATGGATCTTCGTGCTCTCCGTGAAGCCGTCGGGCTCACCCAGGAAGAGCTCGCCAGGCGCGTTGAAATCACGCAATCGCAGTTGTCGAAGCTGGAGCGTCGGGAGGATCACCGGATCTCTACTCTCCGCCGATATGTCGAGGCCCTTGGCGGGACCTTGGAGATCTGCGCGATTGTGAATGGGAAGCGGATCAAGCTCGACGAAGGGTAGGGAACGCTGGGTTCGGAATCAGGAGAACAGCGATGCGAAACGCGATTCTGGCGATGATCCTGGCCTCGGCTCTCGTGCCTGGAGAGCTCCAGGCAGCGACTGCCAAGGCTCCACCGGCGGATGTCGGACCGGGTCGCATCGCCTGGTTCGACATCACCACGACCAGCCTGCCGCGGTCCAAGGATTTCTACGGAAAGCTCTTCGATTGGCAATTTACCCCGGTCCAGGGCACTGATCAGGCGGCGGAGATCGTCGCGGGTGGCACGCCGATTGGGACGCTGCGCGTTGCGGACGGCAAGATCACCCCGTTCAACGGAGTGGTCTATGTCCAGGTGACCGACCTTCAGGCCAGTTGCAAGAAAGTGAAGGAGCTGGGGGGAACAATCCCAGATGGGTTCCCCTTCAACCTGCCGGACGGCATCGGAGCCATCGCCGTGGCCGTCGATCCATCTGGCCACCCGATCGGGCTCTACTCGAGGACCCCGCTCGCGCCGGTGCCCTCCGGTCCGGATGGAACCGCCACGCACATCCCTTGAAAAGCCAGGTGCAGGTCAGAAAGAGCAGGGCTGCTGCTCGCGGTCTGCCGGCGCGAATCCGATCGTCTGACACCCGTACACGCAGGAACGAGGTGCTGGAAGCCCTCCCGGGAGCGCCCCTCTCCCGTTGATCCGTCTCTTGACCAACGACTACCCGAGTAGTAGTTTTGCTGAAGTTTGGTGAAACCTCTCTGCTCCTCAGGCGTTATGTCCATACAGGAGGGCTCCCCATGGAAAATCTGCTGCAGGACATCAGGTACGGTATCCGGATCCTGATCAAGCAACCGGTCTTCACGACGGTGGCCGTGCTGTCTCTCGCCCTGGGGATCGGGGCCAACACGGCGATTTTCAGTCTGGTGGATGCTCTTCTCTGGCGCAGCTTGCCGGTGGAGCATCCCGAGACCCTGGTGAGTCTCTACACCAAGGACGAGAAGAACCCCGGCTTCGTTCCGCTCTCCCATCTGAACTGGAAGGACTACCGGGATATGAGCCGGAGCTTTTCCGGGGTGCTGGGCTATACCTTCGCGCCGGTCAGTGTACAGACCGGCGGCGAGCCGGCGCTCGCCTTCGGCGTGCTCGCTTCCGGAAACTACTTCGATCTGCTCGGCATCCACGCGGCGCTCGGCCGGACCTTCCTCCCCGAGGAGGACGGCCAGCCGGGGGCTCATCCCGTGGTCGTGGTGTCCCACCGGTTCTGGAAGGAAAGCCTGGCGGGCGATCCGCGGGCGGTCGGCAAGCCCCTCACCATCAACGGCAGCGGCTACACCGTGATCGGCGTGGCTCCCGAGTCGTTCACCGGGACGGATATCGGCGCGGCGCCGCAGCTCTGGGTGCCGATGGCCATGAACCGCCAGATTCAGCCGAATGAGGCGTTCAACTGGTTCGAAAAGCGGCGGGGCTTGATGATGAATGCCATCGCCCGCCTCCGGCCGGGAGTGACCCCCGAAGAGGCGCAGGCGGAGATTGCGACGATCGGCCAGCGGCTCCAGCGCGATTATCCGGAGGACAACAAGGGACGGACCGCCCAACTTGTTCCTCTCGCCGAGGCGGCTCTCAACCCGGGGAACCGGAATGCTGCCAGGGCCGGGACCAGTCTGCTGATGGCCGTGGTCGGCCTCGTGCTGCTGATCGCCTGCGCCAACGTTTCGAACCTGTTGCTGGCCCAGGCGGCGGCGCGGCGGCGTGAGATCGCTGTCCGTCTTTCACAGGGTGCGGCGCGCGGCCGGCTGATCCGCCAGCTCCTCACCGAAAGCCTGCTGCTCTCGCTGCTCGGCGGCGCCGTCGGCCTGCTCATCGCCAATTGGGTCCAGGCGCTCCTGCCGAAGCTGGTCCCTCAGGGAGGCCTCTTCCCGCTGGACCTCGGGCTCTCTCTGGACCTGCGGGTGCTCGCCTTCACGTTGGGCGTGTCGCTCCTGACCGGCCTGGTCTTCGGCCTGGTGCCGGCGCTCCAGGCCTCCAAGGCCGACCTGGTCTCGGCGCTCAAGAACAAGGATCAGGCGGAGACCGGAAAAATCCGCGGCTTCGGGATCCGCGGCGCTCTGGTCGCGGGCCAGGTGGCCCTCTCCCTGGTGTCGCTGATCGCGGCCGGCCTCTTCGTCCGCAGTCTGGGGGAGATGCGGCGCATCGATCCCGGTTTTCCCGCCGATCACCTCGCGGTGGCCTCGTTCGACGTCGGACTTCAGGGATGGGACCAGAGCCGCGGTGAACAGCTCTACCGCGACGTGCGGGAGCGGATCGCCGCGTTGCCGGGAGTGACGGCGGCGGCGCTGGCACAGGCCGGCCCGTTTCAGGGGTCGTTCCTGCGCTCCGTCTTCCTGGAAGGGGAGCAGAGCGCGGAGAACGGCGTCCTGATGCAGGTGAACACCGTGACGCCCGAGCTCTTCGACACCATGGGAGTGCGGATCGTTCGCGGCCGCGCCTTCACCGAGGCGGACCGTCAGGGGGCGCCGGGGGTGGTGATCGTCAACGAGACCATGGCCGAGAGGTTCTGGCCGGGGCAGGACCCGATCGGTAAAAGATTCCATTTCTTCGGCGATGATCCGGTCGAGGTGGTGGGGATCGCCAAAACCATCAAATACAACGCCCTGGGGGAACAGCCTCAGCCGTACGTCTACGAGCCTCTCGCCCAGCGCTACGTGACGAACATCACCCTGGTGGTCCGCTCGCAGCGGTCTCCGGAGAACGTGCTGCCGGCGATCCGGCGCGAGATGCGGGAGATGGCTCCCACGATGCCGCTGGTCAACGTGGCCGCCGTGCCGGAGCTCCTGAACGACAGCCTCGGGCTGATGCGCACGGGGGCCTCCCTGCTGGCCCTCTTCGGCATCCTGGCGCTGGCGCTGGCCTCGGTGGGGCTCTACGGCGTGATGTCGTTCTCGGTGACTCAGCGGTCGCGGGAGATCGGAGTGCGCATGGCGCTCGGGGCGCAGCAGCGGGACGTGCTCCGTCTGGTGCTGCGCCAGGGTCTGACCGTGGTGGGCGTGGGGCTGCTGGCCGGTCTGCTGCTGGCCTTTGGAGCGACGCGCCTGGTCGCCGGGATGCTTTTCGGCGTGACCGCGACCGATCCGATGGCGTTCGGCGTCACCTCCGCGGTCCTCGCGCTGGTGGCTTTGGGCGCCACCCTGATCCCGGCGTTGCGGGCAATCTCGGTGAGCCCGCTCCTGGCGATCCGTTACGAATAGATCACCATTATTCAAAAGACGAAAAAGGGGGCTCACGTGAGCCCCCCTGAGCGAGAGGGTCAAGGAATGATCCTATGGGCGGATCTTGACCCAGGGGCTGGTTCAGGCGCTGACCCTTTTCGGTCTCTCTCGGCACTTGAGGGCTGACCCTCAATTCTATAAGTCACACTTTTCAAGAGGTTGATATTTCGGACACGACCTGGCATCAACCTTGCCTTGGAGAGGGAGCCGTATCCCCCCCGGGTGATATCACTCGGACATTGAAGTCCTCTTCGAGGCAAGGAGGTATTCATGAAGCGTTTCCCGAGTTCTACATCGAGGGCGTGATGACCCACGAGGTCGGCCACCTGTGCTCGGCTTGGGCCACACGAGCGTCAGCGGCGCCACGATGTATCCGTCGGTCAGCTCCTGCAACAACGGTCCGGCGAGCCTCGAAAACGACGACAAGGCCGCCATTCAGGACCTTTACTAGCTCGCTGTTTATTTGATCCTCTCGTCCTCATCGCAGGACGCATCAAGGGACCCTCCGGGGTCCCCTTTTTTTATTTTGATTTGTCGGTAGCGTCCCGTTTTCAGTGGGACGGGCACCATCCCTTCTAGAAGGCTGTTGTCAGTTAATCAACTCAAAGGAGAACGTTGAAATGATGCCATCTGCTGTTCGGAGGATCTCTGTGGTTCTGTGTCTGTTGCTCGTCGCGGCTTTCTTTGCCGGCTCTCCCGCTTTTGCGGGCAGCCGGTCGTACGCCGAGGCGCCGATGCAAACCCAGTGGGAAGGGCTGACGGTCGAGGAGCACCTGCAGGAGCAGGTCAAGCTCAGCCGGAGCCTGGCGGCTGAGCTGCCGGAGCGCGCTCTCGACAGGGCGGTTCAGGTGCCCCTGTCGGCCGCGGAAATCAATTCGATTGAAAAGGCCCCGCGTTGGGTGTCGCCCCTCAAGGTCGGTCTCGTCAAGGCCCTCGCGTCGAAGATCGACGTCTCCGGGCTGAAGCGGGGACAGGCCCAGCCGAGGAACGGCGGCTTCGTGTGGGCGGCCGTGGTGCGCTCCGAAAACGCGGGCGCCGTCCGGCTCCACGTCGAGAACATGTCGCTGCCCCGCAATGCCGAGCTTTACGTCTACAGTCGCAAGGGCGAGGCCTTCGGGCCGTACACCCTCACCGGCCCCAACCGCTCCGGTGAATTCTGGGCCACGGCGGTCTTCGGCCCCGAGGCGATCCTCCAGGTTCGCGTCGCCCGCGCGGCCGATCTGCGCGCCGTCTCCCTCCGCGTCGCGGAAGCCGCTCTCATGACCCGCAAATTCGCGGGAGAGCTGCAGGAGGACATCTTCGCGTCGGAGCCGTCCCTGGAGGTCGGGGCCGCGAACTTCCCCTGCGACAACCCGAGCTGCGTCGTGGACGCGACCTGCTCCAACGTCGCCGCCGCGAATCCGGCGAAGTCCGCCACCGCGAAAATGGAGTGGATTTCCGGCGCCTTCATCTACACCTGCACCGGCGGTCTCATCACCGACAACAATCCGACGCGCAACAACTTCTTCCTGACCGCCAACCACTGCCTCAGCAAGAGCGGCACGGCGGCGAACGTCAGCTTCTATTGGCGCTTCGCCACGTCGTCCTGCAACGGGACCTGCCCGACCAACACCGCCTGGCCGTACAAGACGACCGGCGCGAGCGTCGCAGCGACCAACCGGAAGGGTGATTTCACGCTGCTTCAGTTGAGCGCGAACCCGCCCGCCGGCTCGGTCTTCCTGGGTTGGACCAGCGCTCCGGTGGCCAACACCAACGGCGCGCAGCTCTACCGGATCAGCAACCCGAACTTCGGGCCGCAGGTCTACTCGCAGCACAACGTGGACACGGCCGTCGGGACGTGCACGGGCTGGCCGCGCGGCGAGCGCATCTACAGCCGTGACATCACCGGCGCGACCGACGGCGGCAGCAGCGGCTCGCCGGTCATCAATGCCTCCTCGCAGGTCGTCGGCCAGTTGAGCGGCGCGTGCGGCTTCGACGCGAGCAACGCCTGCGCCGGTGGCCCGGGTGAAGCCAACGCCACGGTGGACGGCGCGTTCGCCTTCTACTACTCGACCGTCCAGCCGATCATCAACCCGTAGTCCATCCGCGCAGTCCCTGCGGCAGATCGAGCCCCGGCTTCGTGCGAGCGAGCCGGGGCTCGCTCGTTTGGGCCGGCGTTTGCTATAGGATGGGCCCATGCTTCGAAGCGAGGTCGGGCCCTGGGGCGGGTGGCTGCCGCCGCTGCTTCTCGTCGTCTTGGTGGTCGGGTTCTACTCGGCGACGACTTCGAATCCTCTCGTTTCGGACGACTACCTCCTGGTGAAAACTGTGTCTGAAGGACCGCTCGCGGCCATCCGTTATCAGGGCGGCTACCACTACATTCCGGCCGGCATGTCCCTGCTGTGGCTCGAGTCGTCGCTCTGGGGAACCGACCCGGCCGGTTACCATTGGGTCGGGATCCTCCTGCTCGCCGTCACTGGCTTGCTGGTGGTGGCGCTCGGCAGGAGGCTCGGTCTCGGGAATCCTGCCAGTTGGGCTGCGGCGGCGCTGTTGACCAGCAACGGAGTGATCCACGAGATCCCTCTTTGGGCGTGCGCGGTCCTGCACTCCGCGTCGACGTGCCTCTACCTTTGCGCCCTGCTCGCCTTTCTGGCCTATCTCCGCAACGGTCGCTGGCGGTACGCGGTCGGTTCCACGCTGCTCTACGTCCTCGCACTGCTCACCCACGAGCAATCGTTGTCTCTTCCGATCGCCGCCGTACTGCTGTCAGCCGCGGAGCGGCAGCCATCCTCCGGCGAGTTGTGGCCGGCGCGATGGCGCAGGGCGAAGGCGCCGCTGGTGGCGATGTTCGTCGCTGGCGCGGGCTACGTGATGGTCAAGCTGGCGCTCAGCGACGGCACGGATCTGACGCCGGGACTCGGCGGTGGTCTGGTCAGCCGTGCAGGTGCGTCGGCTCTGCACCTCCTGCGCGTGCTGCTTCCAAACCTGAGCTGGGAGGCGGCCTGGCAGGTGCTCGATCCTCCCCTGGATGGATGGCCGAAGCATCTCGTCCGCGTCGCGGTCGTCGCCGCAGGTGCTGCGATCTTTGCCAGCCTGCCGCGTCTCGGCAAGCTTCTGGCTCTGTGGGCGGCGGCGCACGTGGGGATGATGGTATTTGCGATCGGCATGGCGTCGCGGCACTATCTGCTGCCCCTCGTCCCGGCCTCACTGCTGGTGGGCCTGGTGCTCGAGCGGATCGCCGACCGGTTGGTGCCGGCGTCCGTCGGCCGGCAGCCCGGGTGGAAGCGCGCGCTGCTGGTGGCTGCGGGCGTCGCGCCCCTGATCGCGATCGGCGTAGCGACCGCAAGCTCGCGAAAAGCGGTGTGGGCAGAGGCCGGACATGTGGCGGAACGCCTGCTGGCCGACGCGGCGAGAGCCACCGCGGCGAGGCCGGGAAAACCGGCACTTTTCGTGATCGATCTCCCCGACGGTTTGGATCTCGGCGAGTCGGAGCCGGCGTACATCTTCCGCTTTGGCTTCGATGTCGCCCTGAGCTGGCGCCTCTCCGGAGAGCCTCTCTCGATCGTTCACCTTCACAGCGAGAAGCCGCCCTCGCGCACCGAGCCTTTCGGGAAGGCGACGACAGAGAGCGAGCTGGCTTCCTTGACGGCCGACCCGCAACGCCTCGTGCTGCGGTACGAACCGGAACAGCGGCGCCTCATCGAGCTGCGGCCTTAGCGCCGGCGGCCCAGGGCCGGTGTAGCCTTCGCGGTGGAGGTGTGTGCTTCGAGGGTGTCGGCTGTGGGACGAGAGGGGACTTGTTTTATGGGCGGAAGAAAGATAGTTCTTCTAGGTGGGCTGTTTTTTCTCCTCTTGTGCTCCCTCACGGGGTCTCGCGCCAGCGGCGGGAGGAGCCGTGCGGGCGGCTCGATCCAGGTCGAATCCCTGTGGATCGCCGATCCGGCAGGGGTCCGCCAGATCTCCCTGGCGGACGGGCACCTGGTCTCCTCCGTCCTCGAGCCTGGCGGCGCCCGCGCCGTGGCGGTGGACGCGGACCGGTCTACCGTCTGGGCCTGGACCGGCCGCTCTCTTTTCGCCCTGGGCTTCGACGGGTCCCGCCATCTTGCCGTGCCTCTCGCTCTCCCCGCCACGGTCCACGCCGATCTCGCGGTGCGGCCGGAGGATGGCGCTGTCTGGCTCGTTGCCGGGCACGAGCTCCGGAGCGTCTCCGCGACCGGCGCGTTGCTCGTGGTGCGGCGCCTGGACCAGCCGGCGGTGGAGCTCGGTCTGGATCCGGCCGCGGGTCTCCTCTGGGTGGCCACCGCCCGGAATGTCGAGGCATTCGACGCGGTGAGCGGCGCCGCCGTCCGTGCGCTCGACCTCGGCCGCGCCCCCGACGTGCGCGGGCTCGGCCTCACGCCGGCGGGCTCGGTCTGGGTGGCCCTGCGCGATGACGCCCGCCTCTTCACGCCGGACGGCACGCTCCTGCGCACCGTCCCCGGCCGCAATCTCGTCGCGCTCGCCGCCGCTCCCGACGGCGGCGCCTGGCTGGCAGACGCCAAGTCGCTGCGCCGGGTCGACGCCGCGGGAAGCGACCGCTTCACCGTGGAGCCCTTCGGTGGCCGCGGCAGCCTTGCGGCCCTGGCCGCGCACCCCGCCGACGGCTCGGTCTGGGCCGCCGCCGGCTCGTCTCTCGCAAAGATCGACGCCACCGGCCGAACTTTCCTTTTCTTCTTCCCCCCTCTCCCGGCGGAAGGGGGGGCGACGGGAGAGGGGGGCCAGGGGGGTGAGGTCCGCGATCTCGCCCTCTTCGCCGATGGCGTTCCGCCCACGGTCGAGATCCTGGCGCCACGGGACGGTGACCTTCTCTCCCAGCGCTCTCCGGAGATCGAGGTGTCGTACGGCGACCGTGGCACCGGAGCCGATCCGTCCACTCTGGAGCTGCGTCTCGACGACGCTCTCCTGGCGGTCCTCTGTGATCGCCGGGTCGACGGGGCTTCCTGCGCCCCGGCCGTGCCGCTCGCCGAAGGGGATCACCTCCTCACCGCGACGCTCCGCGATTTCGCCGGCAACCCGGCGGCGCCCGCGGAGGCCCATTTCCGCATCGATGCCACGCAGCCGGTCATCACCCTCCTGCGGCCTGCCGCGGGAGCCGTGGTGGAGGAGCCGGAGCTGAGCTTTGAAGGAAGCGTCAGCGAGCCGGGGGTCCTGCGCCTGAACGGTGCCGAGATTCCGCTGAGCCCGGATGGCTCGTTCGTCCACGGCCCCGTCCTCCTCCCGGAAGGGGGGAGCTCGTTCGTCTTCACCGCTACCGATCGCGCCGGGAACGCCGGCACGCTCGCGGTGACCGTCACCTATGAGCCGCCGGCGACGGGTGGCCTGCCGCCCGATCCGGCGAGCGTGGCACCGGCGCTCGATCGCACGATCGCTACCGATCTGTTCACCTCCGTGCAGTTCCTGTGGACCGGCAGCCGGCCCGTCCAGACCGGCATGGCGCCGGGAGCGATCGATCCGCAGCGCATCGCCGTGGTCCGTGGACGGGTCCTCGCCCGCGGTGGCGAGCCCCTGGCGGGCGCGCGCGTCTCCCTCCTCGGACATCCCGAGCTCGGCTCCACTCTCAGCCGCGAGGACGGCGCCTTCGACTTGGCGGTGAATGGCGGCGGCTTTCTGACGGTCCAGATCGAAAAAGAAGGCCACCTGACCGCGCACCGCCAGATCCAGGCGGGCTGGCGCCAATGGACCTTGGTGGAGGACGTGGCTCTCGTCCCGCTGGATACCGCGGCCACGGTCGTGACCACGGGGGCTTCCACACTCCAGGTCGCCCGCGGCAGCCGGATCGAAGATGAAGACGGCGTCCGCCGGTCCACTCTCCTGGTTCCGCCAGGCACGCAGGCGCGCCTCGTCCTGCCGGATGGCACGCAGCAGCAGCTCGCAACCCTCACCGTCCGCGCCACCGAGTACACAGTGGGCCCGAACGGCGCCCAAGCGATGCCGGCCACCTTGCCGCCTTCGTCGGCCTATACCTACGCGGTCGAGCTGAGCGTGGACGAAGCCCTCGCTGCTGGCGCGGCCGAGGTGGTCTTCGACCGGCCTCTGGCCCACTACGTGGAGAACTTCCTGGGCTTTCCCGTGGGAGGCGCGGTGCCCGTGGGGTATTACGACCGGAAGCTGGCCGCGTGGATCCCATCCGAAAACGGCCGGGTCCTTCAGATCCTGGGAATCGCCAACGGTCTCGCGGACCTGGACGTGGACGGCTCCGGCGCGCCTGCCGATCCCTCCGCGCTGTCGGCTTTGGGGATCACGGACGCCGAGCGAGGCGCGCTGGCGAGCCTCTATGCGCCCGGGCAGAGCCTGTGGCGCGTGCCGGTCGCGCACTTCACGCCCTGGGATTTCAACTGGCCTTTCCAGCCGCCGGACGACGCCGACGCGCCGAATCCCGATGACGAGCCCGAGACTGAAGAGCCGGAAGAAGAGGCTTGCGAGCAGCCGGGCTCGATCATCGAGTGCCA
>DATFPH010000050.1:0-3743 GCA_035264905.1 Thermoanaerobaculia bacterium | reverse complement strand
AACAATGACCCCTCAGCTTAACACGGCGCAAGCCGCCCCGAAACCGTCGCCCTTGTATGCGGTCAGTCTTTTATGTACATTCAAGCATTGTTCTGATACCGGCCTACACGCCAGGGGAGGTGTCTCGATGGCCGCGAGCTCCGCGATGACCGGCATCCTGGACCATGGGATCGAGTGCTGCCGCCGAGGGGACTGGAACGAAGGGCTCCGCTATCTGGGTCAGATCGCGGAGAGGGGCGAGACGACGGGCTCGGGGCTGCCGGGGCTCTTCTACTCCTACCTCGGGTACGGCATCGCCCTGCGCCAGCAGCGTATCAGCGAGGGGCTGACGCTCTGCCGGCATTCGATCAAGGTGGAGTTCTACCAGGTCGAGAACTATCTGAACCTGGCCCGCACCTGCGTCCTGGCCAAGGACCGCAAGGGGGCCGTCCGGGCCGTCCGGGACGGCCTGAAGATCGATCCCCACCAGCCGGAGCTGCTCGTGCTGTACCAGGACCTCGGCATCCGGGGCCTGCCGGTGCTGCCGTTCCTCGACCGCCAGCACTTCCTGAACCAGCTCCTGGGCCGCATCCGCCACGCCTGGCGGGGAAATCCCCAGCCCCTCTGAAGTCTCCCTGCAACGACGAACCCCCCTCGCCCGGCAGGCGGGCGGGAGGGGTGCGTGGAGAAGCGCTGGAGACTCGGGCGCTACGGAGCGCCCGTGGCAGGGGCGGCTGCTGCGGCGGGGGCGGCGCCTTGGCCCCTCAGGTCGTCGAACACGATGCCGAGGTTCTCGGCGCCGCTGTCACGGACCTCGTCCATGAAGTCCGCGACCTTGTCGTAGTCGAGCTCGCCGTCGGCGGCGAAGAACACCACCTTGGCCCGGCGTCCGGTGAGCGTCTCACGGAGCCTGCCGCCGAACTGCGCGCGGGGGATGAGGGCCTTGTTGATGTACGTCTGTCCCTGGGCGTCCATCCGCACGATGATCTGATCTTCCATCGGCGGCGGCGCCTGGGTGATGACCTTGGGCGGCACCTGCACCGGATAGCCCATCTGGAGCAAGGGCACCGAGACCATGAAGATGATCAGCAGCACCAGGATCACGTCGACCATCGGCGTGATGTTGATCTCGCTCCGGACTCCACCGGTAGAGCCTACGTTCATTGCCATGGCGTTACTCCCTTCAGGGCGCCGCTAGGCGGTGCCCTTTTCCTTGTCGGTGATGACGCCCACCCGGCTGAACCCGGCCTCGTTGATCATCTGCATCAGGCCCCGGACCTTCTTGTACTTGAGCCGCCGGTCCGCCTTGATGACCACCTCTTTGTCCGGGTTCGAGGTGTGGACCTCTTCGAGGGAGGCCTTCAGGTTCTCGTCCGGAACCCATTTGTCTCCGACGAAGACGTTGCCGTCCTGCTTGATCGAGACCGTGAGCTGCTTCTGGTTCTCCGGCATCTTGTCCGGTTTCGAGGTCTCCGGCAGCGACACGTCGACCCCCTTCTGCAACATGGGGGTGACCACCATGAAGATGATCAACAGCACCAAGCAGACGTCAACGAGGGGAGTGATGTTGATGTCGCTCCTCACCTCTTTGACGAGATTGGGCTTGTTGTGCTTAGGCAGCATGCTTGCTCCTCTGGCGCTTCATGAAGAAGTCGACCAGCTCGGAGGCGGAGTTCGACATCTCGATCTGCAGCCGCTCGAGGACGTTGGTGAAGTAGTTGAACATCCAGGCCGCCGGGATGGCCACGCCGAGACCGAAGGCGGTCGCCACGAGCGCCTCGGCGATACCGGCCGACACGGCGCCGATACCGCCCGAGCCGGTGAGGGCCATGCCGTGGAAGGCGTTGATGATGCCGATCACGGTGCCGAACAGGCCGATGAAGGGGGTGATGGTGGCGATCGTGGCCAGCGAGCCGATGCCGCGCTTGAGGTCCGACGTGGTCAGCAGCGTGGCGCGCTCGACGGCCCGCGAGGCGGCCTCGACGACCTCGACCTCGGACAGCGGGCTGGTCTGGCTCTCATACTGGAAGGCCTGGAGGCCGGCCGCGACGACGCGGGCCAGGTGGCTCTGGGGGTACTTCATGGCGGCGTCGATGGCGGCCTGCGGGCGGTCGTTCTTGAGGTGCTCCGTCGCCTGCTTGGCGAACTGGAGCGACTGCCCGCGGGCCTTGCGGAACATGATCAACCTCTCGACGGTGACGTAGAGCGACCAGACCGACAGGATGATGAGGATGATGATGACCCCCTTGTTGAGGATGGTCATCTGTTCCCACAGGACAAGAGGATTCAGATCCATGCGCTTCTCCTTTTTTTCTGAAGACTAGGCGCTCACTGCACCTGGAAGTTGACCGTCAGTACGTAATAAACCTTGACCGGCTTCCCCTCGAGCGTGGCCGGCCGGAACTTCCACCTCTGCACCGCGTCCACGGCGGCCTTGTCGAGACCCATCGGCAAGCCCTTGAGGATGCGAACGTTGGTGACGTTGCCCTGGGTGTCGATGATGGCTTCGACGATCACCGTGCCGGTGACGCGGGCCCGGCGGGCCAGCTCGGTATAGACCGGCTTGATCTGGTTGATGATCTCCGGCCGGCTGACGGCGCCGCCGACGCGCAGCGGCGCCTCGTCCGGCAAGCCGCCCGGCACGCCGCCGACGACACCGCCGGGCACGCCGCCGACGACGCCGCCGACGACGCCGCCGACGACACCGCCGACGACACCGCCTTCAACGCCGCCCTCCACGCCGCCCTCGGCGGCCACTTCCGGCACGTTGCTCGGCTCCGGCACCCGGTCCGGAATCACCACGGGCTGCACGGGCTCCGTCGGCTGGATCCTCGGGACCTCCTTCGGCACGACCGGCGTCGGCGTGGCGGCGGCCGGCGGTGGCGGGGGCGGCGGCGGCGGCGGCGGCGGCGGCGCGGCGCTGATGAACATGACGTTGATCGGCGGCTCCTCCACCGGCGGCACGTTCCAGTACTGCGCGAACAGCAGCGCGCCGCCGGCCACCAGGTGAAGGATGAGTGCGACCGGCATGAGCCACCAGCGCACGCCACGCTTGTGTACCGTGTCGAGATCGATCAGAGAGTTCTCAAACATGATTTCACCTATGAGTCCTAGGTGTTAGCAGGAGCCTGCGCCGGTTGCGCGGCTGCCTTCTTGCGGGCTTCGATCGCCTTCTTCTGCCACTGCTCGGCGGACGCCTGGTACTCCAGCCGCTTGGCGCCGTCCGTCTCGATGGCGGCCTTCTGCCGGAGGAGGAGGCCGTAGTAGATCATCGAGTCGATGTAGTCCGGCTTGAGGTCGAGCGACTTCTTCAGCGCGTCGAGCCCCATGTCGACCAGCCGGGCCTTCGAGTCGTAGTCCATCGTCCCCGGATCGTGGAACACCTTGTCCCAGGCCGCCACGCCGATCGAGTAGAGCGCGAGGGCACGCTCGTCACCCTGGACCTGCGAGGCGAGCTGGAAGGCCTTGTCGAGCCTCCCCGCCTGGGTCAGGATCCGGATCCGGTAGCCGTTGAGCTTCGCGGACTCCTCCGGCTTCTCCTGGATCCGCCGCTCGATGAAGGCGAGCGCCTCGTCGAACTTGCGGGCGTTGACGTAGGTCGAGAGCAGGTAGTCTTCGACCTTGTCGTCGTCCGGATACTCGGCCAGGTATTTCTCGAAGGCGTCGACGGCGGTGTCGGCGTACTCCAGGTTCTTCGGGGTGGTGTCTCCCGGCCGGTACAGAGCGAGAGCGGACAAGCCCACGGAGCGCCAGGCGAAGGTGGC
>DATFPH010000049.1:0-19811 GCA_035264905.1 Thermoanaerobaculia bacterium | reverse complement strand
GCCGGGCGCGAGGAGCCTGGGTCCGGCCGGCGGTAGCCGTGAGAGCCGCCCTCATCCCTGCCGCTGCGCGGCGAAACGCCGTCATTGTCGTTTTCGCGGGGCACGGCGCGGCCGCCTCGGTCACCGCGCTCCCCCTGGTCGGCCGGGCGCGAGGAGCCCGGATCCGGCCGGCGATAGCCCTGGGAACCGCTCTCATCCTGGCCGGCCCGCGGCGAACGCGCAGTCCCCTCGGAGCCCGGCGTGCCGGGGAGAGCGCGGGCGCCGCGCACTCCATCCGGATACCTGCCGTTGTTCTCATTCCCATTGCCCCGGCGGTCCATCCGGTCCGGCCGCAACGGCGTGCCGTCGAGCTGGTTGACGTCGCCGTCCGCCACGACCGCCCGCCTCAGCCTGGAGTCCAGGTCGGGCTTGCGGGCGATGAAGTCGTTCATGTCCGGCAACTGACCGTCGGCCTGGCCCGCCCGCCGCGCGGACGGATCGCGGCTCAGCACCTGCACCGCGTGCCGCGGGTCCTGCAGCACCTCCGGCGTCAGCGGCCGGCTGTCCGTGGTGATCAGGCCCCGGTCGAGCGCACCGCCGC
Organism: Thermoanaerobaculia bacterium; assembly: GCA_035264905.1. GTDB lineage: Bacteria > Acidobacteriota > Thermoanaerobaculia > Multivoradales > UBA5704 > UBA5704. The sequence goes on along the minus strand of DATFPH010000049.1, from coordinate 19,231 downwards.
GGCGGCGCATCTCGTCGATCGGCACGGCAAAGCGCTGCACGTTCCACTGGTCGCGGCGGCCGTCGCGATACCCCTTGCGGTAGCCGCGCCAGTAGTCGGAGGAGACGAAGGTCCAGTTGTTGAAGTGCCCCCAGTCGCCGCCGGCCCAGCCATAGACGCCGAAGTGGAAGCCGAAGCCGCCGCCCCAGCGCGAGCCATAGTACCGGGTGTAGTAGCCGGTCGGGCACCAGCCCGTATAGCTCGGACCCTGGTACCAGTAGACCCACGCCGGCGCCCACCTGCTGCCGGGGAGCCAGGCCCAGCCGTAGCCGGGGAGATAGTCCCAGCTTCCATAGTGATGGGGGACCCAGCCCCAGGGGTCGTAGGAGACCCAGGTGTGGCCGCTCGGCGTATAAGCCCAGCGTCCGTTCCAGTACGGGCGCCACCCAGCGGCCACGCGCGGGCGCCAGTAATGGGAGCCCTGGTAGTCGACCCAGGAGCCGTGGCGCGCGAGCGGGGCCGCGGCATAGCGCAGGTCCTCGTCCAGATACCGGCTGTCGCCCTTCCCCTCCTCGTCGAGGCGCTGGGCCCAGCGCTCCAGGGAGTCATAGGAGCCGGCCGACTCCACGTTGATGCGGGAGTCCCCTTCGACCCACGCCTGCTCGTCGGTCTGCACCGACTCGGAATCGCGGTCGTTCCTCACCTCGGCGCGGCCCTCGCGGACCACCAGCTCGGTGAAGATCTCCTGATCGGCGGCGATGCGGAAGACGCCGTAGTCCTGAACATAGACCGAAGCGTTCGGAGTCGTGATCCGCGGCAGCTCGTCGCCGAGCGACTCGCGGAGAACGATGAGCTGAATGTTGCCTTCGAGCAGGCGCAGGACGGTGCCGCGGTCCTGGGAATCCGGAGACGCGGCCAGACGCTCCAGGAGCACCTCGCTACCGCCGTCGATGCGCAGCAGGTTGCGGTCCGCCAGGACGATCTCGACCCGCGACCGTTCAGGCACCCACAGCCGGTCGCCCGCCAGCACGGGCTGGTTGAGCTCCGCCGGCGTCCGGGTACCCGACCCCGCCTGCATGAGAGTGGCCGACCCCTCCACAGCGCGGAGATAGCCATAGCCGTTGTCATAATCGGCGGACGCGGGTAGAGCCGCCAGGGCGCACAGCCCCAGCACAAGCCCGACGCGTCGCGCCAGCGCATTCCGGATGAGCATTTGCACGGACCTCCTTCCAGGTGACCCTCTCTGCCCTCTATTGTGCAGCAACTTTCGGACCAAGGGGGAAATTCCGTGCGGGAGAGGGGCCGGAGGTGAGGGGAGCCTGCTCGCTTCTTAGCCTCTCTCTGTATAATGGTCGCGCTTTGCCGGAGGAGAACCGTCCACCGCAGGCGTCAGGGGCGTCCCCCCGGTCGCACGGTTCTCGGATCCGCGGCTTTCCTGGAGGCACAACCCTGTGGGCATTCGGAGTTGGTTCGGCGGCAGCGCCAAGCAACAGACGGCCGAGAAGGGCAAGGAGCAGGAGTACACCATCGACGACCTCATCGTCCTCGAGAAGTACGACGAGGCGGCCGATCGTCTGAAGACGCGGATCAAGCTGAACCCCCAGGATCTCCATTCGCACTTGAAGCTCGCCGAGGTGTACGCCCAGCTCCGTCAGTTCGACAAGGCGGTGGACGAGTTTGGCTTCGTGGCCGACGAGTACGCGCAGGACGGCTTCCACGACAAGGGGATCGCCCTGCTGTCCAAGGCCCAGAAGCTGGCTCCCCTCGACCAGTCGATCCGCTTCAAGATCGAGCGGATCCAGCGCGACAAGAGCATGGAGCACGTGCGCTCCTTCGCCCTGGAAGGGCTGCGCCAGGCCGGCGGCACCCAGGCCGGCAGCTCGGCCGTGGAGCTGAAGCGCCTCTGGCACAACCTGACCGCGACCGCGGTGGTGCAGCACCTGTCCGGCGACCAGCTCAAGCGGCTGTTCTCGTCGATGAAGCTCGTCCGGCTCGAGCCGGACACGATCCTCGCCGAGGAGGGATCCCAGGATGCCTTTCTCCTCCTGATCGTGACCGGCACCGCGGAAGGCTTCGTGCGCGACGGAGGACGGGAGATGGTCGTGCGTTCCTTCACCTCCGGAGATATCATTGGCGAGACTCCGCTCCTGGAGCGGGGCACCTGGCCGGTGACCTACCGGGCCACCGACCAGATCACCGCGCTCCGGCTCGACCGCCAAGGCCTCGAGCAGTCCCTGGTCGGCAACCCCGACCCGCGCGGATTCCTGGAAGTCCTGCGGGAGCAGCACAACGATCGAGACGTCGCGGCGGCCCTGCGCCGCATCCGTGGAACCTGATGGCGATTCGAGCGATCCGTATCTATCCCGATCCGGTCCTGCGGGTCCAGTGCCGCGCGGTGACCGAGCTCGACGAGTCTCTGCGCAAGCTCGTGGCCGACCTGGTCGAGACCATGCACGCCGCGCCCGGGATCGGCCTCGCCGCGCCCCAGGTCGGCGTCGACCTGCGGGTCGCCGTGGTCGATCTGTCGGTGGGGGAGGACCCCGGGCAGGCGTACGTCTTCATCAACCCGGAGATCGTCCAGCGCCAGGGCCAGGAGACCGACGTGGAAGGGTGCCTCTCCCTCCCCGGCATCACCGACAAGGTCGAGCGTCCGACCTTCATCCGGGTCAAGGCCCTCGACCTGCAGGGCAACCCCTTCGAGGTGGAAGCCGACGACTGGCTGGCCCGGGCCATCTGCCACGAGCTGGACCATCTGGACGGCGTCCTCTTCGTCGATCACTTGCGCGGCCTGCGGCGCGAGCGCTCCCGGCGGCAGCTCAAAAAGCTCGCCGCCGAGCAGGAGCAGGAGGTGCTGGCGTGAGACCGCCGCGGAAGCTCCTCGCCCTGCTCCTCCCCCTGGCGCTCCTGGCCTGCGGGGGTGGCGGCGGTGGCGGTGGTGGTCCGACCGAGCCTCCGCCGCCGCAGCCGGGCATCGTGGTCACCCCGGCGACCGCGCCGGCCACCGGCATCTCCATCGCTTCGGGAACGGGGACGAACCAGAGCACCCTGATCCTCGAGATCCGCGCCAACTCGGTGAGCGATCTATACGGGATCGCCTTCGACCTGCGCTACCCGAGCGGCATCCTGCAGCTCGTGCAGGCGAGCTCCGGGACGTTCCTGGGCAGTGCCACGCTCCAGTCCGTGCCCGGGTCGGGCACCGGCCTCCTCATCGTCGGCCTCTCCAAGCTCGGCGCCGTCTCCGGCACAAACGGCTCCGGCGTGCTCATGACCCTGGAGTTCCGCGCGATCGCCGCGGGCCAGGGGACCTTCTCCTTCGAGCAGAACAGCGCCGTGAGCTCGTCGGGTCAGGCGATCACCAACTTCGGCTGGTCGGCCGGAACCGTTCAGGTCACCCGCTAAACCAGACATGCCCGAACCCGTCCTGTTCAACACGATGGGGCGTCAGCTTGCCCCGCTCTCTCCCGTCGAGCCCGGTGTGGTGCGGATGTACACCTGCGGTCCGACCGTCTACAACGAAGTCCACATCGGCAACCTCCGCACCTTCCTCTTCGAGGACCTGCTGCGGCGGAGCCTGCTCTACCTCGGCTACCGGGTCGTCCAGGTGATGAACCTGACCGACGTGGACGACAAGACCATCCAGGGAGCCCACCGCGCCGGGGTCTCCCTCGCCGAGTACACCGAGCCGTTCATCCAGTCCTTCCAGCGCGACCTGGACCTGCTCCGCCTCCAGCGGCCGGAGCACTTCCCGCGCGCCACCGAGCACATCCCCGAGATCATCGACCTGATCCTGCGGCTGATCGAGCGGGGCTACGCCTACGAGAGCGACGGCTCGGTCTTCTTCAGCATCGCGCGCGACGCCGACTACGGTAAGCTCTCGGGCTTCGACCTGGCGCAGGTGCGCCGCGGCGAGCGGGTGGCCAACGACGAGTACGCGAAGGACGACGTCCGCGACTTCGCCCTGTGGAAGGCGGTCAAGCCGGGCGAGCCGGCGTGGGACTCGCCGTGGGGACCGGGGCGGCCCGGCTGGCACGTCGAGTGCTCGGCGATGAGCATGAAGTACCTGGGCGAGACCTTCGATCTGCACTGCGGCGGCGTGGACCTCATCTTCCCCCACCACGAGAACGAGATCGCCCAGTCCGAGAGTGCCACCGACCAGCCGTTCGTCCGCCACTGGGTGCACTCCGAGCATCTGATCGTCGACGGGCAGAAGATGTCCAAATCCCTGGGCAACCAGTACACGCTCAAGGACCTGCTCGACCGGGGGACCACGGCGCGCGCCATCCGCTACCTCTTCCTGTCGGTGCACTACCGGCAGAAGCTGAACTTCACCTTCGAGTCCCTGGAGGGAGCGGCGGGCGCCCTGCGCCGGGTCGACGAGATGCGCTTCCGCCTGTCCCATGCCCAGGAGGCGGGGGAGCCCGATGCGCGCCTCGCCGAATCCGCCGGACGCCTGAAGACCGACTTCGCCGCGTCCCTGGCCGACGACTTGAACGCCGCCGCGGCCCTGGCCGCCCTCTTCGTCTTCGTCAAAGAGGTGAACGTGACGATCGAGGAGCGGCGGATCGGCGCCGGGGACCGGGAGCGCATCCTGGCCGCCCTCGCCGACGTCGATCAGGTGCTGGACGTGCTCGACCCGACGGCCTGGCCGGACGTCGCCGCGCCGGCCGCGGACGACACGGCGGAGATCGAGGCGCTGATCCAGGGCCGCAACGACGCCCGCAAACGCCGCGACTTCGCCGAGGCCGACCGCCTCCGGGACGAGATCGCCGCGCGCGGCATCGTCCTCGAAGACACACCGCAGGGCACCCGCTGGAAGCGCCGGTGAGCTCCCAAAGCTCGGACGACTTCCGCAACCAGCCGAACACGCGGGCCCAGGGCCGCCTGGGAGAGGACGAAGCCGTCCGCTGGCTCGCCGCCCAGGGCTATCAGATCGTCGAGCGCAACGTCGTGAACCACGGCGGGGAGATCGACGTGGTGGGCCGCGAGGCGGGGTACCTCTGCTTCATCGAGATCAAGGCCCGGGCCAGCGAGCGCTTCGGCCCGGCCATCGCCGCGGTCGACCCCCGCAAACAGCGCCGCATCTCGCGCGCCGCGGCGCTCTACGTCGCCATCAAGAAGCTTCACAAGGAGCCCTGCCGCTTCGACGTCCTGGGCCTGGACCGGGACGGGAGCGGCTGGCGCTATACGCTGGTGCGGAACGCCTTTCCGTACGCGGGTTAGCCCCCCTTGACAGCCCTGGGGCGGGTGACTATCCTTTGCACCTCGTGAGCGGCCGTTGACCGCGGATGCGAACGAATGGGCGGGAATAGCTCAGTGGTAGAGCACAACCTTGCCAAGGTTGGGGTCGCGGGTTCAAATCCCGTTTCCCGCTCCATGACTCTTCGATAGCTGTTAAGCTTCACCAGGCCGCGCGAGCGGCCTTCCGTGTCTCTCGGGGCGACGTAGCCAAGTGGTAAGGCGAGGGTCTGCAAAACCCTTATTCACCGGTTCGAATCCGGTCGTCGCCTCCAATCCCCTCCTTCATCAAACCAGCTTGAGTTCCTCGACAGCCGCGGGGCGGCCGGAGCGCATGTCCAGGGGAGTGATTTGACGGTATGATGATGCCGTGAGGCTCGATCTCATGCAACTGAAGACCATGCATCCATTCTTGCCGGCTTCGACAGCCGCGGAGTATGGATTCCGTGCAGCCCTCGGCTTGACTCGGCACGGGCATGAGACAGGTGTCGCTTTGGTCACCACGAACGAGGGAGAGTCGCTTGAAACCAGCCTTCATTGGGTGAGCTCACGACCCCTCCGTATCAAGCTCGAACAGGTTCGCCATGCGACGATTGCGAACCAACGAGTGGCTTGCGTGATCGAGCTCTCGACACCTCGTGCTACCGTCGCGACAGCCTAAAGAGGTGAGAGAAACGATGAGCCTCGAAGTCCTTTATCCGTTGGTCTCGGAAGCGATCCGGCGCGCCGAGACTCTCGACGACCTGCGCGCTCCGGGTTCCCTCGCGGCTTACCTCGACGTGTCTCTCCTGGAAGAGAAGGTGGCCGAGGTCCTTCCTGCGTCGGACCCTGAGGGTGCTCTGGCCCGGCGCGGAGCGGTGAGAGCGGCCCTGACTGCCAGAGAGCTCACGCGGGCGCAACAACTCGCCGAGCGGTTCCTCGCCGAGGCTGGCACCGATACCGAGCTGCGGGATGACCTGCTCCGGCTCGTGGAGCAGGCCGAGCGCGCTGTCGCCGCCCGTTATCCTCACGTCGCGGCCAGCATCGGTATTTCGGAGGTCCGCCGGCTCGCCCGGGCACTCATCGATCAAGGGGCGCCTTTCCCGATCGGCTGATCGTGAAGACGCTCACCTTCTACTCCTATAAGGGAGGCACTGGCCGCAGCCTTTTGCTGGCCAATGCCGCACGGTACCTCGCGCTTCTCGATCAGCGCGTCGTCGCCGTCGACTTTGATTTCGAGGCACCGGGTCTTCATTACAAGCTGAACATCAGCCCGCCCGGCCAACGCACGGCGGACGCGATCCCCAGGCGAGGTGCGGTCGACTACCTTCTCGCCTCCGCCCAGGGTGACGGGCCGCCGAGGACCTTGCTCGACTACGTCGTCCCTGTACCGCTCCCCCGGGGTACAAAGGGGTCGCTTCATCTGATGCCCGCAGGCTCAGCTCCGACGGGCGACTACTGGAGGGCGTTGACGGCCCTTCTTCGGCAGGACCTCTTCACGGACCCGCAAGGGAATCGAATCGCAGCCTGCCTGGAGCTGAAGGCTCGCATCGAAGAAGAGCTGCAGGCCGATTTCCTTCTGATCGACTCGTCTACGGGAGTCACGGAGCTCGCTGGCGTGACAACCACGGTCCTTGCGGACACAGTCGTGTGCCTTATGCTCGCGACTGAGGAGAGTCAGGCCGGGGCTCGTGCCGTCCTGCGCAGCCTGCGTCACGCGGCGCGCCTCGCCGGCCAGCCGCCGGTCGAGATGATCCCCGTGCTGAGTCGTGTCCCCGAACACGACGACTCGACGGTGCGAGAAACCCTCTCCTTTCTGAACGAGCCGGGGCCCACGCTCGAAGATACCCTCGCCCTCGGTAAGCTCTTTGTCCTGCGCACGGACCCCGATTTGGCCCGCGGCGAGAGCGCTCACGTTGGCAGTGGCGAGTCCCAGAGCCGGTCACAGCTCTACCAAGACTACCTCGCCCTGTTTTCTGAGCTCGCGGAGACCGGGATGAAAGGCTGAGAAGCTAAAGTCCGGTGAGACCGTTCCTTGAAATCTCGGCCAGCGTCGGAATCTCGACCGTAAAGGTCGCGCCCCGGCCTTCGCCGGGGCTCTCCGCGCGGATGGTTCCGCCGTGCGCTTCCACCAGGTAACGCACGATCGCGAGACCCAGCCCCAGCCCCCCCTGACGGTCCCCGCCGGTGCCTTCGGCCTGGTGAAATCTCTCGAAGACCCGGGGAAGGAAGTCCGCGGGGATGCCGCGTCCGGTGTCGCGGACGACGAGGCGCGCCCGGTCGCCGTCGCGGCTCAGCTCGACCTCGACGTCGCCGCCCTCGGGCGTGAACTTGACCGCGTTCGACAGCAGGTTCGAGAGGACCTGCTGAAGCCGGCCGGCGTCGCCGGAGACCCGCACCGGCGTCTCCTCGATCCGCGCCTGGAGGCGGATCGACTTGGCCTCGCTCGCCGGTTGGAGGGCCTCGACCGCCTTCTCGACGACCGGCGCCAGCTCGACCGGCTGGAGCTCGAGACGGAGCGTGCCGTTGACGATGCGGGAGAGGTCCAGGAGGTCGTCGATGATCTGCGCCTGTGCCCGTGCGTTCCGCGCGATCACCTCGACCGCCCGGGCCTGCTGTGCCGCGTCGAGGCTGCCCTCCTCGAGCAGGGCGACCCAGGCGATGACCGCTTGGAGCGGCGTGCGCAGCTCATGGGAGACCAGGGCCAGGAACTCGTCCTTGGCGCGGTTGGCCGCCTCCGCCTGGAAGCGCTTCTCCTGCTCGCGCGCGAGGCGGATGCGCTCTTCCTCCATGCGCTGCTGTTGGATGGCATAGCGGATCGAGCGCTCCAGCAGAGCGGCGTCCATCCTCCCCTTGACCAGATAATCCGCCGCTCCGGAGCGCATCGCCTGGAGATCGACCTCCAGGTCCCCCTGGCCCGTCATCAGGATGACGGGGGCCGTGCAGTGGCGCTCGCGCGCCGCCTGGAGCAGATCGAGCCCGGTCCGGGACCCCAGGCGGAAATCGAACAGCGCGACGTCGAAGTCGTTGCGTCCGACCCTCTCGACCGCCGCCTCGTAGCTCGGCACCCACTCCAGCTCGAAGCGGTGGCTGTCGATCTCGTTCAGGAGATCTCGCGTGAGGACGTAGTCGTCCTCGTCATCTTCGACCAGGAGAACCCGTACGCGTTCCATGGCTCCTCGGTTCCCGCGTCAGTTGGGAAGCTCGACGAACTCGATCCAGTAGTGTCCGAGCGTCTTCATGAGCTCCACCAGGCGCTCGAAGGTGACCGGCTTGGTGATGTAGGAGCTCGCGCCCAGGTCGTAGCTGCGGAAGATGTCCTCCTCGGCCTTCGACGTGGTCATCACCACCACCGGAATCCGGCGCAGCTCCGGGTCGGCCTTGATGGCGCGCAGGGCCTCGCGGCCGTCCATCCGCGGCATGTTCAGATCGAGCAGGATGAGGCCCGGGCGGGGAGAGGCCTCCGGATCGGAGTAGCGGCCCTGCCGCCGCAGGTAGTCGAGCAGCTGCTCGCCGTCCTCGACGAAATGGAGGACGTTGAGGACGCGGCTCTCCTCCAGCGCGTCCTTGACGAGAAGGCGGTCGTCGGCATCGTCTTCCGCCATCAGAAGGACGATCGGCTTGGGAGCTGGTGTCGTCATGCGGTTCCCTCTATCGTCGCGTTGTGTCGCATCGGGAGCACGGCGAGGAACCTGGTCCCCTCCCCCGGTGTACTGTCGGCCGTGATCGTACCGCCATGCCGTTCCACGATTCTACGGCAGACCGCGAGCCCCATCCCCGTTCCCTCGTATTCGGTGCGGCCATGGAGACGCTGGAACGGCGTGAAGATCCGGTCGAGGTACTTGATGTCGAAGCCGATGCCGTTGTCCTCGACCGTGATGCGGCAGAGCGGCGCCCCACCGCCCTCGGACACCTCCTCGGCCGCGATCCGGACGAGCGGCGGTACCCCGGCGCGGTGGAACTTGAGCGCGTTGCCGACCAGGTTCTGGAACAGCTGCCGCATCTGGAGCGGATCGGCGTCGATCGTGGGCAGGTCGCCGACCTCCACCTCGCCGTCCGTGTCCTGGACGCGGACCTCGAGATCCGCCAGCACCTCGCGGACCACCTTCCCGAGGTCCGTGGGGACGAAAGGCTGGGCCTTGGACGTGACCCGCGAGAAGGTCAGCAGGTCGTTGATCAGCGAGTGCATGCGCCGGGCGGCCGCCTGCATCCGCTCCAGGTAATCGCGCCCCTCCTCGCCCAGCGAGGCGCCGTGCTTGCTGCGCAGACGGTCGCCGAACGCCTGGATCTTCCGCAGCGGCTCCTGGAGGTCGTGCGAGGCCACGAAGGCGAAGTCCTGGAGCTCGCGGTTGCTGCGCTCCAGATCGCGGGCGAAAGAGCTGAGCTGCGTGTTGGCCTCGGCCAGCTCCTCCGTCCGCGCTTGGACCTTCACCTCCAGATTGTCGTGGGCCTCCAGGAGAGCCTCCTCGGACTGCTGGCGCAACCGGAAGTCGCGGCGGATCAGGAAGAAGGCCAGCACGGTCAATCCCACGAGCAGGAGATTGGCGAAGGTCAGGGTGAACAGGGCGCTCCGGCCGCTGGCGTGCGACTGCCGGGAGCGTTCCGCCAGCAGCCGCTGCTCCTCCTGGGTCATCGCGGTCAGCAGAGCCCGGATCTGATCCATCTCCCGCTTTCCGCGGCCCTGCAGGAGATGCTGGCGAGCCGCATCCATGCCGCCCTTATCGCGCAGCTCGATGCCGCGGCGGAGAAGCCGCAACCGCTCCGCGATCCTCGGCTGGAGCTCCGTGAGCCGCGCCTGCTGCCGGGGATTATCCCGAGTCAGCGTCCGCAGCTGTTGGACGTGGCCGTCGATCTTGCCGAGGGAGTCCAGGTACGGGTCGAGATAGATCCTGGACCCTGTGATGATGTAGCCCCTCTGCCCGGTCTCCGCATCCGTCGCCGTCGAGAGCGTCTCGGCAATCTCGGCCAGCACGCTCTGCGAGTGCGACACCAAGCGCTCGTTCTCGATCAAGCTGAGAGTCGAGCGATAGGCGACGGCCGCGTTGATCAGGAGAGCGGCGACGATGACGCCGAACGAGGAGAGGAGGGTTTCTTGGCTCAGTCGCTTCATGAGCGGTGGGGATGGTAGCATCTGTGGAAAGACCCAAGCTCATTCCGTAGATCCGGTCTCCGGAAAAGCCAGAGCCCGTCCGTCTCTACGGAAGCGTCGCCAACTCGACGAGGAGGTGCGGCATGCCCGAACAGACGTCCGGCACGCAGGCAGGACAGAGCAACAGCACCATGGGAGCCAGCCCCGGCGGCAGGCCCATGGGAGCCATCGGCATCACCCTGATCACCATCTATCTCGCCCTGGTCACCGTCGTGGTCTTCCACAGCCTCGTCGTTCTCTGGCCTCCGAACCGGGAAAAGGTCGACAGTGCCGATCGTACGACCCAGGGGGCGGAGGGGGGAGCGACCGGGGATGAGGGCTCAGGGACGGCCGGCGGGACGACCACCGAGCCCCCGGGCACCGACCTGCCTGCCGATGCTTCGGACAGCCTGGGCAGCGATCTCACACCCCTGGGGTCGGACCTGGAGAGCGATTCCGGGAGCGCGCCGAGCACGGACGACGTAAGGCCCGACGAAGCGTCCCTACGGTGCCCCGACGAGACGCAGTCGCCCGCCACGCTCTTTCGGTACTACCACGTCTGTCTCTCCGAAGAGGAGCGGCTCTTCCTCATCGTCATCTTTGCCGGTGCCTTGGGAGGGCTGGTGCACACCCTCCGCTCCTTCTTCTGGTACGTAGGAAATCGTAAGTTGGTGTTGAGCTGGACCGGGTTCTACATCACCCAGCCCATCCTCGGCGCGACCCTTGCGACCGTCTTCTACCTGGTGGTGCGGGGCGGCTTCTTCTCGCCACAGTCCACGATCTCGGACACGAGCCCGTTCGGCTTTGCCGCTCTCGCTGCCTTGATCGGCATGTTCACCGACCAGGCGGCCGAGAAGCTCAAGCAGATCGCCGAGAACCTCTTCGCGAAGGCACCCAAGGGGGCAGACCACGCCGGACCGCCGGTCGTGGCCGGAGTCTCGCCGAACCAGGGAACGCAAGCCGGGGGCGACCAGGTGACGGTCACCGGGAGCGGGTTCATGCAGAACGCGACCGTGACGTTCGGGGGGCAGGCAGCGACGAACGTCCAGGTGGCGAGCGGAGGGACCTCGCTGACAGCGGTCACGCCCGCCGGATCTGGCTCTGTGACCGTCGAGGTGACCAACCCCGACGGCCAGAAGGGCTCGCTCGCGAACGGGTTTACGTACGTATGAGCCCATTCATGGAGTGTTAGATGTTTCGCAAGGGAGGATATGTTAGACTTGAGTCAAGACTGACAGGAATCCGGGAGGTTCGCGCGCATGCCGAAGCCGTCCGACGAACCGATTTCGACCAAGAGTATGGGCGGAGCCCTCTCCTCGCTGCTCGTTGCCGAGGAATCCCGCTGGTTTTACCGCGTTCTGATCTCGTTCCTGGTCCTTGTCGGCTCAGCCTTCGTCGTGGTCGGATCGATCCGCTTGGAGAGATCTCTTTATGACAAGAAAGACGACCTGCTGGCCAGCAGCATCGTCTACCTGAGCTTTGGGCTTCTCATTCTCATTGCCGCGTTCGGCGTCTATCAACTGCGGCGATTTCTCCGGCGTGTCCAAGAGGTGACAGCGGACCATCTTGCCGGAGAGATCGCCTCGCTCAGCGAGGACGATTTCGAGGGGTTTGATCGCGTCCGGCGGCTGCGCGAGAGAAAGGACCAGGAGGATTTCGAGAGAAATCTGGAGGCGACCTTCGTCGTCGAGCGGCTCGAAGCAGGCAATGTCACGCTTTTCCTGCGCGCAGACTGGGTTCTTCAACCTGGAGTGAACGTCCTTCTTGGCCGCAATGGATATGGCAAAAGTCTGATCTTGCGCGCACTGGCAGGTCTCCTCCAGCGGGACGAAGAGGCGACAGCACCCTTCTTCAAGGAATCTGCGGAGTCGGCTGACTCAGTGATCGAGGTCCGGCTCAAGCGCAGCGGCCAAGACGAGCTCATTCGCAGAAACGCAGTTCGATTTTCCGAGTCGATCGGCAAGGTTCCGCTCCTCGCCATTCCGGACTCACGGTTTCTCGACCGTTCGCAGGAGACCGTCGGGCCTGGAGACGGAGACACTGCTGATCTGCGGGCCTATGGGGCGCACCATTTTCTCTACCATCGCCCCTATGTCTCGGTGATTCAGGGATTTCTGTACGAAATCTGCCTCGACTACTGGGAACACGGCCAAAGGCTCGATCTTCCCGTCTTTCAGTTTCTGGAGCACTGCGTGCTCCGCCTCACGGGGTTTAAATTCCGTTTCGCCTCCATCGTCCGCCGCGGCCGCACCAACTTTGTGATAAAAGTCTTCACCGAGGGAAATCAGGAACCACTTCCTATTCAATATGCATCTCAGGGAACGCTGTCGGTGCTTGCCATGTTTGGGCTCATTCGCAGTTACCTGCGTTCCTTTTCCCGCACGCCTGACGATGGACTCGTCCAGAGCGGCTCGGCCATCGTGATCATCGACGAGGCCGATGCGCACCTTCACCCGACCTGGCAGCAAAAGGTTCCCAGCCTTCTCAAAGAGTTGTTTCCCAGGGTCCAATTCATCGTGTCGGCGCACAGTCCCCTCTTCGTGGCCGGCTGCTGGAGGGGGGAGGTAGCCGTGCTCCGGAGATGTGATCCTGGATCTCCCGAGAGCGGGTTCAAAGTAGAGAAATTGGAACGCGACTTCGTCGGCGCGACGGCCGCAGAGATCTATGAGCAAGTCTTCGAAGTGGAGGAGCTCGACGATACCTACCTCAAGTACGCGACGAAGGCCACGCTGCGGATGCAACACAGCGAGAGAATCAACGAGCTCTATGAGCGCCGCGCGAGCAAGGGTCTTTCGCAGAGTGAGGAGCAAGAGCTCCGACAGCTAAACGAGGAAAGCCGGCGCATCCATCGCGCAATCGATGTGAAGCAGAGACGACGCCAAGAGGGCGAAAAAGATCTTCAAATTGCTGAGCTCCAGTCGGAAATTTTGAAACTGAAGAATCAGCTCGCAACCGGATCCGAGGTCAGAGAATCATGACAAATTTACAGCGGCGCCTCGTAGATCTCTATGCGGCAGAGCTGGTCGACAAGGTTCACGCAACTGCCGCGTACCAGGAGCTCTGTCGCGAGTATGAGGGCGATAGAGCTTTTGACGGCGAGCGGGAGATGATCGAGAACCTCCGTGTCCAGGTGGATGATTGGGTTGGAAAGCGGCTCTCCTACCGCGAGCAGGTAGAATTCGGGTTGCGTCTGCTCTCGAAGCTCCCGAAGTCTCCAAAGCCGGATCAGGAGCTCTGCCGCGAGCTGATCCTTTGGTCTTATGGCCAGCGATGGGAAAGTGCGCACCGTGAGTACTTCGAGAGGAAATCTCTTTTCATCGCGAAGGCAACCGACTACTTTCTTTCCTTCACAAACCGAAACCCCGGCAAGCCGAATCTCAACCAAATCAATCGAAATCACCAGTTCTTCATCATCGACGCGCTTGGGCAGGAAGCGTACGAGCAAGCGGATCGGAGCGAGCAGAACCTTGTTGCCAAGTCAATTCACCACCTTCTCGGGAACCGGCGGCTCGAGGGTTTCTACTATCCACAGCATCTCGGTGACAATACGGAGATCGAGGCGAAGCTGAAGGACAACTGCGCGCGGGCGTTCGCCTTCGTTCAACTCGTACAGGATGAGATCTTCCGTTACTTCAACGGTGCCCGTAACTGGTGTCACTTCGAGTATGGAGTGGCCCGGGATACGGGAGCCGAGCGGATCCTGTTCGTCCAGATAGATCAGGAGATTCGATCTGCCGGTATCGCTCTCCAATTCGAGCCGTGGTTCCAGGGCTTCGTCAAGCAGGACCCCTTGAAGCTGAGCTGGACGAGGTGGCAGGACCCGGTGGTTATCGACGAAAATTATGCGAAAATCAGGGAAAGGCTCGCGACGCAAATCGACCTGTCCATCGAACGGATCTATACAGAAATTCCCAACTGAACCGGCCGCCAAAGCCCCTGGCTCAGTCTCTGCGGTCCGTGTTGAACGCGCAGGCGGGTCAGGGGCGTCGGGCTTGGGAGCGAGCTGCTCGAGCGTCCGTTCCGCGATCTGCCGCACCACCCGGGCTCCGTCATCGTCCGCTCGCTGCCGCAGCAGGTTCGGGAGACCGGCGCATCCGGCGGGCTTTGACGGTCCAGCCTCCGCACCGCAGGCATCGGCCAGCGCCATCAAAGCGCCGGCGCGCCCCGCCGGGTCGGGCTCGTGGATGGTCTGCCAGGCGAGCATCTCCCAGGAGCGGTCGTGCCGCACCGCGCGCGGCAGAAAGCCGCCCTCGTCGATGCGCACGGAGAGCGGCTCGCCGGTGATTGGGATGCGGAAGCTCTCCTGTGCCCGGGTCAGCACCACACGGCGGCTGACGCGCTGATCCGCCGTCTCGACCGCGATCTGCATCCCGATCCGCCAGGGCTTGTCCCCTCGTTGCTCGACATCGACGACCACTGCGCCGGGCTCGACGCGGTGGCGGGCGATCAGCTCGGGCTCGATGCTGTAGACCCACTGATCGAAGAACCAGGCCAGCGGCTGACCGCTCGCCTGTTCCATCGCCCGTTGCAGATCCCGCGTGCTCACAAGCCCGGACTTTGCCCCGGCCTGGGTGTAGAGACGGAACCCTTCCCAGAACGCCTCGTCGCCGAGCTGGCGACGCAGCAGATGGAGCACCAAAGCGCCCTTGCTGTAGGTGATCGGACCGCTCATGTCCTCGGCGCGCGTCCACGCGTCGGTGGCGATGGGCCGGCGCGCGCCTTCGGCGACCGCCCGCGCATAGCGGAGCCGGGCGATGAGCATCTCGCGCTCGTACTCGTCACGCCCCCAGGCCATCTCCTTGTAGGCGGCGACCATGAACGTCACCACTCCCTCGTTGAGCCAGAAATCAGACCAGCTCTCACAAGTCAGCAGATTCGCCCACCACTGATGAGCGAGCTCGTGCGCCACCAGGTAATCCTCGCGCGGATCGTCGAGGACCGAGCGGCCGTAGTCCTCGCCCAGCAGCGTGAGAACGTTCATCTCCTGGGCCGGAGCTTCGGGCAGGAGCACCTGCGAGTACTGAGCACCGGGAAACGGGACGCCGGCCCGCCGCTCGAAATAACGGAGCGCCTGCCCGGTGCGGGCGAAGATCGTCCGGAGCTCCTCAGGCGTGAAGCCGGGAGCCAGGAACCGCAGCTCGACCGGGCTTTCTCTGGCGGTCGTTTCGCGAAAACGCGCGGCGGCGAAGCCATAGAGGAACGGCGAGACGGGCCGGTCCTCTTTCCAGACGTGGCGCACCCGGCCGTCCGGCAGCACGTCGCGAGACACCCTCCGGCCGCTCGCCACCACCTCCAACCCCTCCGGTAGAGTCAGGCGCAGCTCGATCGTCGCCTTGTCCCCCGGGTCGCTGTTCACGACCATCCAGCGATCCGTGTGAAAAGAGGTGAAGACCGCGTCGGCGCTGGCCCGCATCCCCTTCTCGGGCTTCCCGGAGTAACGGATGCGCAGCGTCCGCACATCGCCTCGGTAAGCGGGAGGGTCGAGGGTGATCCGCAGACGGCCATCCTCCAGACGGTGCGCGAGGCTCATGTCGCCTTCCCGGACGCTTGCGATCGTCAGCCCGGGAGCGTCGAGCACCACCTCGGACAGCCTCTCGGTCCGGCTCTCCAGTGCGATGGTCACTTCGCCTGAGACGGTTTTCTCGGCAGGCTGGATGTCGATGTCGGCGGAGTAGCTCTGGACATCGAAGGTGGCGGGGCGGGTGGGGGGCTGGGAGGCGAGGGAGGCGGGGAGCGCTAGGAGGATGAGGAGGGCGGAAAAGATTCTCGCGGGATGCACGGAAGGCATCTTACCGTTCTCTCCCCAATGGACTCTCCTCAGGGGAAAAGCTGAGCCAGGGCATCCGTGGCGAATTGCCGGCGGGTTGTATCGTCGCTGCCGGCGGCGTCGAGGATCGCATCCACGTCCGGGTCGGAGCCGGCGGTGGGCTCTCCCAGCACTGCCGCGTAGGCGTCGAGGATCTCGATCAGACGCTGCCAGCGCCCTCGTTCGTCAGCCGGGAAGGGGTCCGCCGGAATGGTGAACGGTGGTGCGGCGGCGCCGTCGGCGACCGTGCCACCCTGGGTGCGAGGCAGCGTCATGAGCTTGAGACTCATTTCGCGGATGCTCTGGGTCATATCGCTGAGCGCCCAGAAGGGAACGGTTTCGATGACGGATTGTCCGCTCACCGTGGTGCTGCGCCGAGTGAAGACCGCGATCGCGATCTCCAGCATCAGGAGGTTGTAACGAAGGTCCATTCCGCGGGCGAGGCGGTTCGCGACCGGATCCGTGATCTGCGAGACCTGCGGGTCGGTGGGTACGTGCCTTACAGGGGCGGTTCCACCGGCCGCTTTCAATTGGTTGAAGATCTGGAGGAGCCGTTCGTAATGAGATGCCGTCGCTGGGGGCAGAGGCGGGCAGGGGCCGGGGTCGTCCTGCGGATCGTTCGGTCCTTCGCCCTGTGCGGCCACGTCGAAGATCGCTCCACGGGCGGCGTCCGCGATCTGCTGCCGGGTGGTCAACGGGGTCTGCGATGGATCGGGCAGCACGTGAATGGAGTCGGAAGCCGTCCAGTCGCTGGGCCGGTTGATCCGGTCGCCGAGAACGGCAGGGTCGGCGTAGTCCGCTTCTGTGAGGTGACGGCCCGGCGGGAAATCGAAGTCCGCGGGAAGCAGCCAAGGGCAGACGCGTTCGTCACTGGCCTGGAAAAGCCAGTAGAGCATCGCGTAGAGCACGCCGACGTGATCGATCGTCTCCTTGAGATTCCGTAGCTCTTCGGGCAGCGCCTCGGGGTCCGCCGGGCTCTCGGCAACCAGGAACCGCGACACGAACGGCAAGCCGAACGGCTCCAGCGTCAGCGGAAAGGGGAGCGGCTCTGGAGGCGGGCTGGTCTGGCGCTCCAGATAGGGTTGCGCGCCGATGCAGAGAAGGAGGTTCTGCACGGTCAGCAGGTGTCCCATCTCCTCTTTCGCGATCTGGCGCAGGTGGTTGAACCACTGCCTGACCTCGGGCGTCTCGTCTGTCAAGTCGAGAGAGAAGGCGGCGTACAGGTATTGAACGATGAACTGGTGCTCGACCTCTGCGGCGCATTGGAGCAGGAACTCCGTCTCTTCCCGCACCGTGGCCGCGTCGCCCTGGGGGTGGCGCGGCAACTTCGTCCGCTCCAACAGGGCTGTGAGAGGACTCGGCGCAGCCTCGGCGCCGAGCGTCTCCAGCCGGGGGCGTTCTTCCCAGTGGATCTGCGCGAACTTTCCACGCGGCATACCCGACCTCCTGGTCCTTGGACGGACAGGCTTTTCAAAATTCCGAGCAACAGCTGCATTTTAGAACGGCGCTCGACAGCTCTGGAACCCTCTCATAGACTCCGCGCACCATGACCCCCACCCCCTCCTTCCCCGAAACCTTCCTCTGGGGCGCCGCCACCTCGGCCTATCAGGTCGAAGGCTCGCCTCTCGCCGACGGCGCCGGCCCCAGTATCTGGCAGCGGTTCTCCCACACTCCCGGGCTGGTCAAGAACGGCGACACGGGCGACGTGGCGTGCGACCACTACCGGCGCTTCGAGGAGGACGTGCGGCTCATGCGCGAGCTGGGACTGAATGCGTACAGGTTCAGCGTCTCCTGGAGCCGCGTGCTGCCGGAGGGGACGGGGCGGGTCAATCAGCGGGGGCTCGATTTCTACCGCCGGCTGGTCGACGCCCTGCTCACCAACGGTATCCGGCCTGCCGTCACGCTCTACCATTGGGACCTGCCGGCCGTGCTCGACGACCGCGGAGGATGGCTCAACCCGGATATCGCTGGTTGGTTCGCCGACTATGCCTCGGTGCTGTTCCGGGCTCTCGACGACCGGGTGGAGATGTGGACGACGCTCAACGAGCCCTGGGTGGTGGCGGACGTCGGGTACCTCCAGGGCATCCTGGCGCCCGGGCACCGCAACCTGTTCGAGGCCCCTCTCGTCGCACACAACCTGCTGCGCGCTCATGCGTCGGCGGTGCAGGCCTACCGCGCCGAGGGGCGGCACCGGATCGGGCTCGTCGTCAATCTGGAGCCCAAGGACCCGGCGTCGGACAAGCCGGAGGATCTGGCGGCCACGGCCCGGGCCGACGCCTACATCAACCGGCAATATCTCGATCCGGTGTTTCACGGCCGCTATCCGGACGAGATGCGGGAGATCTTCGGCGAGGCGTGGCCAGATGTCTCCCCGGCAGATCACGACCACATTCGCCAGCCGATCGACTTCCTGGGCGTCAACTACTACACTCGAAACGTCACCTGCGACGATCCGCAGGCCCTGCCCGTGCGCGCCGGCCGGGTGCGCCAGCCCCGCCATGCCTACACCGAAATGGACTGGGAAGTCTTCCCACCGGGGCTCACCGACACGCTGGTCTGGATCAAGGCGCGGTACGGCGACATTCCTCTCTATGTCACCGAAAACGGAGCCGCCTTCTACGATCCCCCGACGGTCGAGGGGGACGAGCTGGCCGATCCGCTCCGCGTGAGCTATCTGCGGACGCACCTCTCGGCCGCCCGCGAGGCGATGCGGCAGGGCGTCGACCTGCGTGGTTACTTCGCCTGGTCCCTGTTCGACAACTTCGAGTGGAGCTACGGGTATTCGAAGCGCTTCGGCATCGTTCACGTTGATTTCGAAACCCAGCGCCGTACGCCCAAGGCGAGCGCTCGATTTTACTCCGAGGTGATCAAAACCCGCGGGGCCGTTCTTGCGTAGACTCGGGCTGGAGGACTTGAGCATGCCCGCACGATTCCGTCCTGTCCTGAGTCCCATCCTCGCCGCTCTCTTCGTCGCCTTCAGCTTGGTCGTGCCGGCCCAGGCCTGCACCACGTTCTGTCTGCGCGACGACGGGCGCATCCTCTTCGGCAAGAATTACGACTGGAACGTGGGCGACGGCCTGCTGGTGGTCAACCAGCGCGGCCTG